>NZ_JALJXV010000001.1:0-352260 GCF_024170285.1 Natronocella acetinitrilica | reverse complement strand
CCGCATAGAACGGGAACTGGATGACGATGCCCCCGGCGCCCTTGATCGCTTCCTGCATGGTAGCCAGGAACTGGGAAGGCCGACCGTGCAGAATGATGCCGAAGATCAGGAAGGCGAAGTTGACGATGTTCAGGTTCAGCGAACCGCTGTTGACGATGAAGTAGTAGGCCAGGAACACCAGGCCCATGACGCCGATGGCCTGGGCCAGGATGATGCTGTTCTCCAGCTTGTCCGCCGGGCGTTCGTTCTTGATCTCCGGTGTCTTTTCCTCTTCCGCCAGTTTTTCCGGATCGACGCTGTAGGTCTTGGACTCCGGGGGCATCATCAGCCGGTTCACCACCGGGATAATGATGAACATGCACAGCACCAGCAGCAGGTTGAAGCTGGAGAAGATGGTCTCGGAGGTGGGAATGATCCCGATCTGATCCTGGGCGAAATGACCCTCGGTGGCGATGAGCAGGCCGATGGAGCTGGCCAGACCGCCGTGCCAGACCAGGAAGCCCGTATACGCACTGGCAATGAGGAGCCGATAATCAACGCCCCGCACAACCTGCGCAAGCTGGCGCGCGAACAGGGCACCGATCACCAGGCCGAAGCCCCAGTTGATCCAGGCCGCGGCCATGGACACCACGGTGACCAGGATAATGGCCTGTCCCGGCGACTTTGCGAGGCGGGCAAGCGCCTGCAGAATTCGCTTGAACAAGGGGCTGCTCGCCAATACGAAACCGGTGACCAGCACCAGGACCATCTGCATGCCGAACTGCAGCAGGCCCCAGAAACCGTTGCCCCAGTGCTCCACCATGGCCACCGGGCTTTGCTGCTCGAAGACCATGCCGGCGGCGAAGACCACCAGCGTGAGCAGGAGAACGAAGATGTAGGGGTCGGGCAAATATCGCTCGACCAGGCGTACGGAAGCGTCCGTGATGCTTCTAAACATGCGGCTGACTCCCCAATCGTCTGTGGATTTGTTGTATCGTCTATGGTTGAGCGGTCCGCCTTCAAAAATGAGAGCGGTACCGAGTGAGGGGCGCAGCATCCTGGCCGGTGCCCGCTGCACCCGCACTCTACTGTAGACGGCCGTGCTTGAAAAACCGGCGGCCGATCTTGCGGGAGTACCGGGTCATGGAGTCCACGCAAAACGGTAATCGCAGCCGCTTCACCTCTGGACGTTTTTTCCGGGTGGGAGTCGGTATGGGCCTGGCTAGCGGTTGGTATGTGGAGACACGCGAGGGTGTTCGCGGCCCCTTCGCCAGCCGTGAGGATGCCGAAGCAGAGTTGCAGTGGGTGATTCAGAGTCATCCGCGCAAGCGCGTCAGCAACTGGCACGATAGCCACGGGCTGCGCGGCTAGAAGGCGATGAAAAGGGTACCAGGGGGGTCGTCCTGCGGGCGGCGAAATGAAAACGAACGGGTGGGTGGCTTGACCGGAGATCCCAGCGATTGGGTGGCTCGCACCGGTCTTCGATTCGGCCCGTTGGCAGTCTATCGGGCCGGTTGACGGTCAGGGAGGTAGCGTTGCGACGACCAACCAAGGTGCTGGTCTGGATCGGGTTGTTCCTTGCGGCTGTGATGGGTGTGGCGGTACTCCTGGCGGAGCCGTTGCAGGAAGCCTTCATGGCCAACCCGATTTTCAACGGCATGATTCTCACCGTGTTGGTTGTCGGCATCATCATCAACCTGCGCCAGGTGGTGATGCTCGGCCCCGACGCCGCCTGGATCCGTGCCTACAAGGCGAGCCGCGTTACCCAGGTGCCGCCCAAGCGCGGCGTGCTCGGTTCACTGGTGACGCTGCTGACCGAACGGGCGGATGATCAACGCCTGCGCTTTTCACCGGTTAGTAGCCGGGCCCTGCTGGACAGCGTGCGCTCCAGGCTCGAGGAGTCCCGTGACCTTACCCGCTACTTCATCGGCCTGCTGATCTTCCTGGGTCTGCTCGGCACCTTCTGGGGGCTGCTGGATACCCTGCGCGCTATCGGGGAGGTCATTCGCGACATGCGCATCACCGGCACCGACGCAACCGGGGTTTTCGATGAACTGCGCGCCGGTCTCGAGGCACCGCTCTCGGGCATGGGCACCGCCTTCAGCTCTTCCCTGTTCGGCCTCTCCGGTGCGCTGGTACTCGGCTTCGTCGATCTGCAGGCAGGTCACGCGCAGAATCGCTTTTACAACGATCTGGAAGAGTGGCTGTCCACGGTCACCCAGTACGGCAGTGGCGGCATTGGCGGCAGTGACGGTGATACCACGATTCCTGCCTACATACAGGCACTGCTGGAGCAGACCGCCGACAGCCTGGACCGCCTGCAGCGGGCCATGGCGCGGGGCGAGGAAGAGCGCCGCTCCGCCGACCGCAATATCATGGCACTGACCGAGCAGGTGGCGAGTCTGGCCGAGCACACCCGCTCAGAGCAGAAGGCCATCCTCAACATGGTCCGGGGCAGCACAGACCTGCAGCCCGTGTTGAGCCGCCTTGCCGAGAGTCTCGACCGTCGTGGCGCAGATCAGGGAGAGATGGTGGATGTGCTCAACCGGCTCGAGCAGGAGACCTCGCGCATGGTCCAGACCATGCAGAACGAGCGTGGTGACATGGCCGAACGCCTGGCGGAAGAAGTGCGCCTGCTCACGCGAACCATCGCCCGCCAACGAGATGACGACCGCTAGTGGCATGGCGATGCGACAATACAGCGACGGATCACCGCGACCCCGGGGATAGGCATGTTTGGTAACGGTCGCCGCAGCCGCCACGCCATCGATATCTGGCCTGGATACGTGGATGCCCTGTCCACGCTGCTCCTGCTGTTCGTCTTTGTGCTCACCCTGTTCATGCTTGCCCAGACGGTGCTGAGCGACGTGCTCACCGGTCGTGAGCGCGCCCTGGCCAGGCTGGAGGCCAGGCTCTCGGAACTCGGTGAGTTGCTGTCCATGGAGCAGCGCCAGCGTGAGGAGCTGGAAGCGCAGCTCGGCGTGACTATCGATGAACGCGATTCACTGCGCACACAGCTCTCCGACACGCTCACCGAGTCCGAACGGTTGCAGCAGGAACTCGCTACCGCCGGCGAGATGATGGAAGAGGACCAGGAAACCATCCGTGTGCAGCAGTTGCAGATGGCCAGTTTGCAGCAGGACATTGTGGCGCTGCGAGAGCTTCGCGAGCAGCTGGAAGCCGACGTGGGGCGCCTGGCCAGCGAACTGGAGGACCGTGACGAACGACTGGCTGCGGCGCGGGATCGCTCGCTGGCACTGGAGGCCGAGCTGGCCGACGCCGAAGAGACCACCCAGCTTGCCCAGCGGCAAATCGAGGAACGCGAGGTGCGTGTCCGCGACCTGCAGGTGCTGCTGGATGAGCAGCGCCGGGCCCTGGAAGAAGAGCAGGAATTGAGCGCGGCGGCCCAGTCGCTGATCGAGCGGCTAACCCGGGAAGCTGCTGCCTTGCGGGAGCAGCTGCGACGGGTGGCCGGTGCCCTGCAGTTGTCCGAGGAGCGGATTGCCGAGCAGGATATGGAACTCGATGAACTCGGCCGACAGTTGAACCTGCTGCTGGTGGAGCAGGTCCAGGAATTGAGCCGCTACCGCTCGGAGTTCTTCGGCCGACTGCGCGAATTGCTGGGTGAACGGGAAGATATCCGCATTGTCGGCGATCGCTTCCTGTTCCAGTCAGAGTTGTTTTTCGAATCAGGCTCGGCGGAGCTGGGTCAGGCTGGCCGGGGACAGCTTGATCAGGTGGCCGAGACCTTGCTGGAAATCTCCGAGGGTATCCCGGATGACTTGCCCTGGGTGATGCAGGTGGAGGGCCACACCGACCGGCGCCCCATCAGTACCGCGGAATTTCCCTCGAACTGGCAGCTTTCCACGGCGCGGGCCCAGTCCATCGTCGATTATCTGATCGAGCAGGGCGTGCCACCGCAACGGCTGGGTGCGACGGGTTTCGCCGAATACCATCCCGTGGACGAAGGCGAAACCGCGGAGGCACTGCGCCGTAACCGGCGCATCGAACTGCGCCTGACATCGCGTTAGTCATCCCCATTGGTGGTGCAGTTGGGGTCGCGGGTGTATTCCCGCTGCGAACTCACCACCGCTGTGTCTGCGAGGAAGCTCCGGCCGACAAGCACGGGGTACGTCAACTCCCCTCGGTCAGTCAGCGTGAAATCGGTTTCGGCAAAGCGGTCGCCTACACAAAGCCCCAGGCGAATCACGTATCGGGTTTCATCCCCCGACGCCTGGATGATGGTGATCTCCTCGACCACCGGGCGTTCGAACCCGTGACTGCTGTCATCCTCGCTGGCGCGAAAGCGAAACCGCACCCACGTGTCGCCGCTATGATCGAAGGTCTCGATGTCCTCGGCGTGCAGCGAACTCCGGGAAGCGCCGGTGTCGATGCGGGCATCGGCGCGAATGCTGCCGGGTTCCAGTTGTACCGTCTCGATATAGCCGAACAGCGTCTTGTTGGCGAAGACAGCCTCCAGGTCAGGGGCCTCGTCTTCAGCTTCGGCCTCTTCGGTGTCGTCGTCTGCTGTTTCGTCCGCGTCCTCGTCCGTTTCTGCAGGTGCCACGGTTGCCATCAGCAGCAGCAAAGCGAAGAGCGATGCCGTCCCGACCTTCATGATGACGTCTCCAGTTCCTGAAGAAAGCCATTGAACAAGCGCTCAAGTGCCGGGATCTGCTGATTGAGCGTATGTCCGTCCGGTAACAGGGTCAGTCGGGCACCGTGCCGGTGCGACCAGGCAATCGCCTTGTGGTAGGGGATCAGCTCGTCGCCCCAGCCATGAATCACTTCCACCAGCCCGGCGTGGGGCGTTGTATCCGCCTCATAGCCCGGGATCCCGAAGGCGGGGGCCATGAGCCAGAGTCCCGCCGGCTTCAGGCTGGCGCTCGCCACCGCAGAGACGTAGCCACCCATGCTGGAACCGACCAGGACCAGCGGCCCACTGCCGCCGGGATCCAGGCTCAGCAAGTGGGCGACGCGTTCGTCCGGATCGTGGGAGAACTGGTAATCGGGGCTTTCCACCTGCCAGCCGCGATCCCGCGCAACCGCTGCAAGAGCGGTGATCTTGCGGCCCCATGGGCCGCTTTCCTTGCCATGCGCGAAGTAGATGGTACCGGTCATGGGCATGCGGTATCGCCTCCAGCGTGTATCAAAGGTTAGCGGATTCCGGTGGCCGGAACACCCTGCTGGCCGGCAGACTGCTGCCATGTACAAAGTCTGCCGTAGGCCACTACACTTGCGCGCTGCTCGCGTCCGCGCAACAAAGGTCAACGGAATCCATCCATGCTCGACAACGATCAGGCACGGGTAGTTGCACATGATGACGGCCCGGCAGCCGTGCTGGCGGGCGCCGGCTCCGGCAAGACCCGCTGCACCACGGAGCGCGCCCTGCGTCGCCTGACCGAGGGCGGCGTGCCGGGTGATGCCATGCTGCTGCTCACCTTCACCAACAAGGCCGCGGGCGAAATGCGGGAGCGTTTGCGCTCACGCCTGCCCGCAGCTCTCTCCTTGCCCTGGATCGGAACCTTCCATGCATTCGGCAGCCAGTTGCTGCGGCGTCACGGCCGCGCCATCGACGTGCCGGCCAATGCCACCCTGATGGATCCGGATGACGGCCGGCGCATGCTGGACGCGCTGCTGGCCGGACCATTCCCGGATCGCGAGCGCCGCCAGCAGATGATGGACTTGCAGGACCTGGTCAGCGCCAGGGGGCTGGACGTTACCGAGCCCGATGACCTGCTGGCCATCAAGTCAGTGCTGGATGATCAGCGCATCGGCCCCCGGGCGGCGGCGCGCTTTCTCGAGCGACTGCGCCGCTATGATCGCGAGAAACGCCGCGCCGGGATTCTCGACTTTGGCGACCTGATCCTGCTGCCGGCGCGCCTGTTGCGGCGTGATGCCGATCTGGCCGCGCGCCTGCGTGGTGGCCTGCGGGATGTCACCGTGGACGAGGCCCAGGACACGGATGGCGCACAGTTCCGCCTGCTGCGTCTGCTGGTGCCGGAAAGCCGTACCGTGCTGCTGGTGGGCGACGATGACCAGGCCATCTACGAGTGGCGCCATGCCCGGCCGGAGAACATGCGCGAGTTCATCGATACCTATGAGGCGCAGGTCTATCGTCTGGAGCGCAACTACCGCTCTACACCTGCCATCGTCACCGGCGCGGCGACGCTGGTCCGTAACAATGCGGATCGGCTGGAGAAGAACCCCTATGCGGTGCGCAGCGAGCCTGGTGGCGAGGCGGTGCGGTTTTGCATCCACGCGGATGTGGACGCCATGGCCGATCACGTGGTGGAGGAGATCGGTGCGCGCTTGAAGGCCGGCGTCAGCGCCGACGGCGTGGCCGTGCTGTATCGCAAGAATCGCCTCGCCCGGGTGCTGGAGTCCGCCTTTTTGCGGGCCGGGCTGCCCTATCGGGTCAAGGCCGGTATGGATCTGCTGTCATTCGCCGATGTGCGCATGATGCTGGCAGCGGGGAGGCTGGCAGCCAATCCTGCGGATGTGCGGGCCCTGTCACGCCTCGCCGATCTGGTGCCCGGGCTTGGCGCGCGGGGAGTCGGCCGCTTGCTGGAGGCGGGGCCGGATGATCCGTTGCGTCAGGCCGGGCGACTCGGCAGCCAGGCGGCCCGCCACGTGGAACAACTGGCTGCTGCGGTGGCTGGCCTGCGCCGGGCAGGGCCGCGGGGCCTGCGGCAATGGTGCGAGACCACGCCGTTATTCGCCGACTGGCTGCGCCAACGGGCCCGCCGTGGGCAACGTGCGGCAGGCGATGGCAGCCTGGACGATGCCCTATCCCCCATGCGCGGGCGCATGCAGGCCATTCAGCGGGCCATGGATCGGCGCCTGGAGGGCGCTGCGGCGGGTGATTCCGCGACGCGGTGGTCCACGGCACTGGAGGTGATGACCGCCGCCAACGACGACCCCGACGTCGAGCAACCGCAGGTCACGCTATGTTCGATCCACGCCTCCAAGGGCCTGGAGTGGCCGGAGGTACACCTATTCGGTTTCAGTGAGGGCCTGATGCCCATGGCCCGGGATGGCCTGGTTGAAAACCTGCCGGAAGAACGCAGGCTCGCCTACGTGGCGATCACCCGGGCGCAGAATCGCCTCACCCTGCACCATGCCGATCGGCTGGATATCGGTGTGGGGCAGGGCGTGCAAGCGGCGGACGTGTCCCGTTTCCTCGCCGAGATCACTGCCGGGCAGCCGGTGCAGGAAGTGGATTGCCGCCCCGGTGCGCTGCCTGTCATCGCCGCCGAGCCAGACGCCGCACCCACGGACTGGCTGGCGCGAATGCGCCGGGAACTGGGGAGACACTGATCTGTGCTCATGACGGCGCCGGGGCACCAGCTACTAAAATGGAACAGAAACATGCTATTTTTGTCCGAGGTCGGACAAAACGGACTCAACCAAGGAGATCGACATGCTGCACGCACTCGATGATGGTATTGGCAAGATCGTTCTGCGGCTCACTCTGGGCCTGCTCATGCTGCCCCACGGTATTGCCAAGCTTGGCGGTGTCGGCGGTATACAGGGCATGCTCTCCAACGCGGGCCTGCCGGAAATACTCGCCTACGGGGTGTTCGTCGGCGAAATCCTGGCGCCGATCATGCTGATAATCGGGTTCTATGCCCGCTGGGGTGCCGTGCTGATCGTGATCAACATGATCTTTGCGATCTTCCTGGCCCATTCCCACGAAATACTGATGATCAACGAGCGCGGCATCATTCAGCTGGAACTGCAGTATTTCTTCCTGATGACCGGGGTGGCGCTGATCTTCACCGGGCCGGGCCCGCTGTCGGTCAATCGCGGCTGAGATCAGTCATCTGAGAGCGCCAGCGGCGGACGCCCCGACCGCTGGCGCAGCCAGTTGATGGCCCGGAATACCGGCTCGCGTTCCACAACCCAGCGCTCCACGTGGAACTTGCCGGGAAAGTCGATCAGCATCAGTGCAATGAGCATGGTGATCAGCCCCTGGCCCGGTAACACCAGCATCAGGATGCCGGCCACCAGCAGCACTCCGCCGACCAGATTCTTTGCCGCAAGCAGGCATAGTCGGACAAGCGGGTGGCAATGGGCGCAGAGCGGTTTGCGCCGCTCTTCATGCACAAAGTAATCCCGGGGAATACGCACCACCAGCCACGGAACAAGCACCAGCGAGCCAAGGAAAGTGAGAACGGAGACAGCGGCCACCGACCACCACAACGTCTCATTGCCGGCTAGCGCGTCGAGCATGCTGTTCTAACGCTGCCCGACCCGTGCGGCTCGGCTGCGGATATACACGCTGAGCGGGATGCGCCCCAGCATGAGGGCCATGGCGAGCCAGAATGCAGCGCCGAGACTGCCAATGCCCGATTCCGGTGTTTCCCAGCGCACCAGCAGGCCCAGCACCGCCGGCGCCAGACTCAACAATACCCCGAGATCAATCACCAGCAGGTTGGACCAGACGGTGCGGCCCGTGACCGCCAGCGTGACCGCCGCCAGCATGATGAAGCCCATGATGACGAGGCTTGCGGTTGCCCAGCCGCCGGCCACGTCAACCACCGTGGGTTGCGATCCATCACCCAGGGTAACCACCGGGAGAAACAGCACCGCCGCGGCCACCAGCGTGAGAAGCAGGTGCAGCAGCGGCAGGGTGCGTGGTCCGTGGCTGGGGATCGTCGTCTCGCCGGTCATTGCTTGCTCGCCTCCTGACTGAGCGCATGGCTGGTGTGTTGGGGTGCATTGTATGCAGGGCCGGCTTCTGGTGCGAGTAATCACCACCGACCTCGGCAAGCACGGAACTTCAGTCCGCGGCGGATATCCTCTATGTACAGGAGAGCAGCATTTGCAACCTTGGTGGCTGCGGGAGGTGGTCATGCAGCAGACAGCCGATGCGGTATTGAATGCGGCACTGAAACTTGGGGAGTCGCGGTCCTGGGAGGCGGTGCGCTTGTTCGACGTGGCCGAGGAACTCGGTACCGACCTGAACGCCGTTCGCCACCACTTCCGGGAGAAAGAAGATCTGGTGGACGCCTGGTTCGATCGGGCGGATGCGGCCATGCTGCGCGCGGCAGCGGATCCAGCAGTGTCGACCATGCCCCCCACCAGGCGGATCGAGACGTTGGTGCTGGCCTGGCTTGACGCCCTCGACGAACGTCGCCGTCTCACCGGACAGATGATTGCCGGAAAACTCGAATTCGGCCATTTGCACGTGCAGATCCCAGCCGTGCTGCGGATCAGTCGCACCGTCCAATGGCTGCGCGAAGGGGCCGGGCGCGACGCAACCGGGGCCTATCGCGGCCTGGAAGAAACCGCCCTCACCAGTATCTTTGTCTCCACCTTCGTGGTCTGGCTGCGTGCCGGCGGTGACCACCGTGCCACCGCCCGCGGTTACCTGCGACGCGCGCTTTCACTGGCGCAGCGGGTCTCCCGCTGGGTACCGGGCTATCTCACCCATCACGGCCGGCGCCGTGAACGCCTGCCCGCCCCGCAAGCTGGAGTCAGGGACAGCATGCCCGACGGCACCCGCGAGCAGGTCACATGACGGTCATGGCGCTGTCCGGCGATCGTGCTATGGTCGGCGTCGCAGCAGCACGATAACGCACAGAGGATGGTTCACTGGATACGCTGACCCACGCCATCAGCGCGGCGGTGCTCGCCCGCGCCACGACCCCACGACAACGCGCCAATACCCTGTCCATGCGGGAGCGCACAGTGGTGGGCTTCCTCGCCGGGGCGGCACCGGACCTCGACTTCCTGGTCAACCTGGCGGGGCCTGTCGCCTACCTGGAGCAGCATCGCGGGCCAACCCACTCTCTACTGTTGACGCCGCTGTGGGCCCTGGTTCTGGCGCTGGGCTTTAGCCTGATCCGAAAACGCCGTTTCCACTGGAGCGCCTATTTCGGCGTTTGCCTGCTTGCCTTGTGCATCCATATCGTCGGCGATCTCATCACCAGTTACGGCACGCAGATTCTCGCACCGCTCAGCAACTGGTCGCCTGGCTGGAACACCACCTTCATCATCGATCCCTATCTGTCCGGCATCCTGCTGGTGGGCTTCCTTCTATCCCTATACTGGCGGCCGCGCACGTCAGCAGCACTGACGCTGGCCGCAGCCACAGCGCTGGTGGGTTACCAGGCCACCCAGAATCGTGCCGCCATGGACATTGCCCGTGCCTACGCCGACGACGCCGGCCTCGCAGTGGAGCGCATCGCGGTCTACCCGCAACCCTTCTCACCGTGGAACTGGAAACTCGCCATCAGCGAAGCAGAAGCGCACCACCTTGCGCGCATCAGTCTGCGGCGTTCCAGCCCATGGCCCGATCCCGGCGAGGATGCGGCCTGGTGGCGGCAGATACTCGCCAGCTACCAGCCCGTGCAGGCACCGGTCTGGACCAGACACAGCCAGTTTGGCAGTGGTCGGGAGGATGCACTGGCCCGCGAGGTCTGGTCTCATGAGGCATTCGACTTCTACCGCTGGTTCGCCGATCTGCCGGCCCTGCGAACGGTGGACGATCACCCCGAGCGCGGCACCTGCGTCTGGTTCGGGGATCTGCGTTTTCAACTGGAGGGTCTGACGCCGCCCTTCGTTTTCGGTATGTGCCGGCGGTTGGTGGATGAGGACTGGACCCTGTATCGCATGCGCGGCGGTAATCCCGTGGAGATCTGAGCCATGACGGCGACCACATGACAATCACGGCAGGGCAAGCGCGGCCACCCCGCATCCGGGCGCCGAAGAAGGAAATCGTGGGCTGGGCGATGTTCGACTTCGCCAACCAGGCCTACACGCTGCTCATCATCACCGTGATCTTCAACGAGTTGTTCACCACGGTGATTGTCGGCGACCGCAACGACGACTATCGCCTGGGCAACCTGCTGTGGAGCATCGCGCTGGCAACCAGCTACTTCCTGGTGGTGCTTTCGGGGCCGGTGTGCGGTGCCATCATGGACTACACCGCTGCCAAGAAGCGCTTTCTGTTCGGCAGCTATCTGGCCACTGTGGTGAGTACCTGCCTGCTCTACTTCGTGGCCCCGGGTTTCATTGTGCTGGGCATGATCCTGCTGATCATCTCCAACTACGCCTACTCCATCGGCGAGTCGTTCATCGCGAGCTTCCTGCCAGACCTGGGTCCGCCGGAGGACCTGGGCAAGATCTCCGGCTTCGGCTGGGCGCTCGGTTACGTCGGCGGCCTGTTCGCCGCGGGGTTCACCCTGGCCTTCCTGGGTGCCGCTACCCTCGAGAACTTCGACCGTATCCGCTGGGTGGGTCCGTTCGCCGGCGCCTTCTTCCTGCTGGCCGCGATTCCCACCTTCCTCTGGGTGCGCGAGCGTGGCCAGGCAAGGGCACTGCCCGCGGGCCAGAACTACGTCACCATCGGCGTACGCCGGCTCTGGCAGACCTGGAAGGAGCTGGCGCAGTTCCGGGACCTTGCCGTGTTCCTGATTTCGGTGTTCTTCGCCATGGCGGGTATCTACATCATCATCGCCTTTGCGTTCATTTACGGGGCGCAGGTCATCGGCTGGGATGAATCCATACGCAACATCATGTTCATCATCGTGCAGATCACCGCCGCCGTGGGAGCCATCGGATTCGGTTTCATACAGGACCGGATCGGCGCCAAGGTCACCTACATCGGCACCCTGTCCCTGTGGGTCTTCGCCGTGCTGGCGATCTGGGGCACACCGCAGGTGACGGCATTTCTGAACACGTTGGGCGTGGATTGGGAAGCTCAGCACCTGTTCCTGGTGGTGGGTGTGCTGGCCGGGCTCAGCCTGGGTTCCAGCCAGAGCGCGAGCCGGGCCCTGGTGGGGATTTTCTCCCCCACCGCCAAGGCCGCCGAGTTCTTCGGTTTCTGGGGGCTCGCCAACAAGCTTGCCGGCGTGTTCGGCATCCTTGGTCTGGGCTTGCTGCAGGTTGCTGTCGGCCTGCACATGGCCATCCTGTTCTGCGCCGCCCTGTTCATCGCCGCCATTTCGGTCTGCCTGTTCGTCAACCAGACCCGCGGTGCCGCCATTGCCGCGGACTGGGATCGACGGGAGGGGCTAGAAAAGCCCGTGTAGTCTCTCCTGGTCGTCGACATCCATTCCGTAGGCGGCAGGTGTTGTCCCCAGCCCGGGCATGGTTCGGATATCGCCGCAGAGCGCGTAGAGAAAACCTGCGCCAGTGGCCGCCCGCACTTCCCGCACTGGCAGCGTCCAGCCGGTCGGTGCGCCCTGCAGTTTCGGGTCGGCTGACAGCGACAGGTGGGTCTTGGCGATGCAGACAGGCAGCGTGTCGTGACCCTCGGCGATGATCTGCGCGAGTTGCTCTTCCGCAAGGGGTGAGCACGCGACGCCATCGGCGCCGTAAATCCGCTGCGCGATGCGCGCGATCTTCTCCCGAGGGGCAAGTGCATCGGCGTAGAGCAGGCGGAAGTCGACAGGTTGCGCTGCTGCCTCCGCCACGGCTTCGGCCAGTTCCAGCGCTCCTTCGCCGCCGTCCTGCACATGGCTGCAAAGGCAGGCCCGTACGCCGGACTCCCGGGCAATTGCGAGTATCGCGGCGTGTTCCGACGCGTAGTCCGTCGGGAAGGTGTTGACCGCCACCACTGGCGTGACACCGTGGATGCGGATGTTCTCGACCTGGCGGCGCAGATTGGCGCCGCCGGCCCACACATCGTCCGGCGACTCACGCAGCATTGATTCCGGCAGGGGGCGTCCGGCCACCACACGATGGCGACCGCTGTGGAACTTAAGTCCCCGGACCGTGGCCACCAGAACCGCCGCATGGGGGGTGAGACCCGAGGCGCGACACTTGATGTTGAAGAATCGCTCGGCACCCATGTCGGCCCCGAAGCCCGCCTCGGTGACCACATAATCGCTGTAGGTCAGGGCCACGTGGTCGGCAACGATGGATGAATTGCCGTGGGCGATATTCCCGAAAGGGCCGGTGTGCATCATTGCCGGTGTGTGCTCCAGGGTTTGCAGCAGGTTGGGGCGCAGGGCATCCCGTAACAGGACCGTCATGGCACCAGCCGCACCGATCTGCTCGGCGGTTACAGGCCGTCCATCCGTGCCACGACCAATGGTTATCCGCCCCAGCCGCTGGCGCAGATCCGCGAGGGAGTCCGCCAGCGCCAGCACCGCCATGACTTCGGAGGCGGCGGTGATATCGAACCCGGTCTGGCGGGGAATGCCGTCACCACGACTACCCAGGCCGATGACGATCTGACGCAGGGCCCGATCATTGATATCCACGACCCGGCGCCAGCTGATGCGGGCCGCATCCAGCCTGGGTTCCCGGCCCTGATAGAGATGGTTGTCGACCATGGCTGCCAGCAGATTATGGGCCGCGGTCACCGCGTGAATGTCCCCGGTGAGGTGCAGATTGATGCGCTCCATGGGGATCACCTGGCTGTATCCACCACCGGCCGCGCCGCCCTTGATGCCAAGTGTCGGTCCGAGGGAGGGTTGGCGTAGCGTGACGGTGGCCTTGTGACCCAGGCGGCAGAGTGCCTGCGACAGGCCAATCGCGGTGGTGGTCTTGCCCTCGCCGAGTGGCGTCGGGGTGATGGCCGAGACCACCACATAGCGGCCCCGCCGCGACGGCGATGGATCCCCAATGGCCGCCAGATCCACCTTGGCGACACCGTGGCCGTAGGGCTCCACCTGGTCATTGCGCAGGCCAAGGTCTGCGGCGATCTCCATGATCGGCCGGCCCGGGGTTCCCCGTGCAATCTCCAGGTTGTCCAGAGGCAACTCACCGCCTGCATCCGTGCGTGTTTCCGGGTTGGTCGCCATTGGCTGTCCCCATTTTCAGAGATTGATCGTGCAGCCAGTATGCTGGCGCTCGGCGGTGACAACTGTTCCTGGAGCGTCCCGGGTCGTGATCTGAACGACAGTCTTTGCTGAGGCTGTGACCGAGGATGACGCGCAGAGAACAACCAATGTCGCTCCCGGGCTGCGCCGGGCGGTGCAATGTCGCGGCGTCGGCGCTAGTGTCCCGAAGCAGAAGTTCGCTGCATTTCTGTTTCGGGACGCTAAGCTCACCAACTGATTTGAGGTGACTGGCGCGGTGGGTTCGTTCGCGTAATACTGGGGCGATCGCAGGACCGGCTGGTCCAGGAGAGTGAGGCTGTCATGGGGATGCTGCAGGGCGACGAGCCACGGACGCGGCGCATCGGCTTCGTGCTGGTGCCGGGTTTCTCCTTTCTGGCCATGAGTTCGGCGCTGGAACCACTCAGAATGGCCAATCAGCTCACCGAAGAGGAGCTGTACCAGTGGGTACTGCTGAGTACCGACGGTCAGCCGGTGGCGGCAAGCAATGGCGTTGCCCTGTCTGCAGACGCCGCCCTCGGTGATGCGCCGGAGCTGGATCTTGCGCTGGTCTGCGCCGGCGTCCAGGTCCAGGACAATTGTCCCCGCGAACTCACTGTCTGGCTGCGGCGCATGGCGCATCGTCACGTGGCGCTGGGAGCCGTGTGCACTGGTGGCTATATTCTGGCGAAAGCCGGGGTATTGAGCGGATATCGCTGCACGCTGCACTGGGAGCACATCTCAAGCATCTGCGAGGACCTGATGTTCCCGGATGTCACCTTCACTTCAGAGCTGTTCGTGCTGGACCGTGATCGCTACACCTGTTCGGGCGGCGTCGCGCCGTTGGACATGATGCTCAACCTGGTGGCGCGTCATCATGGGGCCAAGCTCGCCGAAGGGATTGCCGAGGAGTTCCTGCATGAGCGCATTCGCGACTTCAGCGACCGGCAACGTACACCGCTGAAGGTTCGACTGGGCGCCTCCCAGCCCAAACTGGTGGAGGTGGTGGCGCTGATGGAGGCCAATCTTCACGAGACCCTGACGCTTGATGAACTGGCCGGACACGCCGGCCTCTCCCGGCGGCAGCTGGAACGCCTGTTCCAGCGCTATCTCGGTTGCCCGCCCACCCGCTACTATCTGGATCTCCGCCTGGGGCGCGCCCGGCAGTTGCTGCTGCAGACCGACATGCCGATTACCGATGTTGCCGTTGCCTGCGGGTTCGTCTCGCCGCCGCACTTCACCAAGTGCTACCACGACCGCTACGAGCGTTCTCCAAGCGACGAGCGTCGCCGGCGGGCTGAGCGCCTGCTGCAGGACGCACCTGCTGGTCCCAGCGTGACTGCCGGCGTGTCGGGCAGCGGGGTCCACACGGCACGGCGCTAGTGTCCCGTAACGGAAGTCTTCCTGGACGACCCCGGTTGTTCCATTCACGACATTTGCGCCGTTCTGGCGCATTTGGCTAAGTCCCTGTCGTCATTGCAAACCTGTTGGGTTCTGCCGGGGCGTAGCGTCCTCCTTCACGCGATGACGACCAGTCCGCGTTGTTGAATCAATCAGGAGGCGCGTCATGTCCCAGCTAGCCGAGCAGGTGCAGCAGACCATTGCGACCCCCGAGATTCTGCTTTACCCCAGAATCCGTAAATCACCCTATTTTCACGCGTCCCGTCGCCACGGGGTACGCAAGTACAGTGTCTACAACCATACCTATCACCCCCGGGTCTACACCGACCCGGTGGACGAATACTGGGCGCTGGTGGAGGGCGTGACGCTCTGGGATGTGGGCGTGGAGCGACAGATCGAGATCAGCGGCCCGGATGCCTTGCGGTTCACCCAGCTGCTCGTGCCCCGGGACATGCGCAAGTGCGCCATCGGTCAGTGCAAATACGTGTTCGTTACCGCGCCCGACGGCGGCATCATCAACGACCCTGTGCTGCTGCGGGTGGAAGAGAACCGCTTCTGGCTGTCTCTCGCCGACAGTGACGTCATGCTCTGGTGCTGGGGGCTGGCCGTCAACAGCGGTCTGGATGTGACCATTCGCGAGGTGGATGTGGCACCGGTGCAGGTCCAGGGCCCGAAGGCCAAGGAGGTCATGGTGGACCTCTTCGGCGAGCGCGTACTGGACATCCCCTACTACTACCTGACCCATGCCGAGCTGGATGGCATGTCCGTGGTCATTTCCCGCACCGGCTATAGCACGGAGCTCGGGTACGAAATCTACCTGATGGATGCCAGTGCCCATGGTGTTGCCCTCTGGGATCGTGTCTACGAGGCCGGGCGGGCCCACGGCATGCAGGTGATCGGGCCTTGCCACATCCGCCGCATCGAGGGGGCCATGCTCGCCTTCGGTTGTGACATCTGGTACGACACCAACCCCTTCGAGGTGGGCATGGGTTACGACTGGATGGTGGATTTCCGCGGCGACGAGGAGTTCATCGGCCGCGAGGCCCTGCAACGCATCAAGCGTGAAGGCGTCCGGCGCAAGCTGGTGGGTGTGGAAATCGACGGACCCAGTGTCGGCTACTTCACCGATGGCTCCATGATCGAGCCGTTCCCGGTCTACAACGATGCCGGCGAATGGGTGGGCAAGGTGACCTCGGCCTGTGAGTCGCCGCGGCTGAAAAAGAATATCGGCTACGCCATGGTGCCAATCGACTACACCGCTCCGGGCACCGAGCTGCGCATCGCGGCCAACACGGGAATGCAGGATGCCCGTGTCGTGGAGAAGCCGTTTTTCGATCCACGCAAGCACACACCCAAGGGCTGATCTGATGCCCGCCACGCGTGTTGCCGGGGTCCGGGAAGCCGGCCCCGGATGCCTGGCCCTGGCAGCGCCGCGCTACGAGGTGTTGCCGGTGTCGGGCGTTGTCGACCGCTGCCGGGCACTGCCATCGGGCGCTACGGTGACCGTGACCTGCTCGCCTCGCCACGGCATCGAGCACACCCTGGAGACCGCGGTGGAGCTTCGGCGGCTCGACCTTCGGGTTGTGCCCCATGTTGCGGCCCGACTGCTAAAGAGTCGCGGTCACCTGGACGATGTGCTCGGCAGGTTGACGGCCGAGGAACTCGATGAGGTCTTTCTGGTGGGCGGCGATAGTCCCCAACCGCAGGGGCCGTATGCCAGTGGACTGGAGGTGCTCGAGACGCTGGATTCCCTCAGTCAGCGCCCGCGGCTGATCGGCGTGCCGGCCTATCCGGAGGGCCACGGCATCATCGACGCGGGGCGGCTGCGCGCATCCCTTGCGGCCAAGGCGGCTGTCGCCCATTACGCAGTCACCCAGCTCTGCTTCGATGCCGGTGTCATCCTGGATTGGCTGACCGCGCAACGTCGCGACGGATTTTCGCTGCCCGTATACCTGGGCGTTGCCGGCCGGGTGGACCCAGCCCGGTTGATGCGTATCGGCATGCGCATCGGGCTCGGCCCCTCCATGCGACTGCTGCGCCGCCAGGGCGGCCTGGTGGGGCGCTTATTGGGCGCAAACCGCCGACGGCAGGACGCCCTGCTGGAAGCGCTTGCCGCGGCTGTCGACCAGCCGGCCCTGAACATAGCCGGCATTCACGTCTATACCTTTAATGAAGTCGATGCTTCCCGTGCATGCCTTGAGTCACTGCGCAGGAAGCACTGCCGGGACTCTTGTCAGCCGGACAGCCGACGCCGCTCGGCGGCGGCCGCCATGACCATCACGTCTTGATTGGAATCGTCTGGAGAGAATAAGCAATGGCGCTCAGCGTCCTGGACCTGTTCAAGGTTGGTATTGGCCCGTCCAGCTCCCATACCGTGGGGCCGATGCGGGCCGCCCGCTTGTTTGCACTGCGGCTGGGCCAGGATGGCTTGCTGGAGGAGGTGGCCCGGGTTCAGGTGGAGCTCTGCGGCTCGCTGGGTGCCACGGGTCGCGGGCACGGCAGTGGGCCGGCGGTGATTGCCGGCCTGGAAGGGCGGGAGCCGGAGACGGTGGATCCGGCCTGGATTCCCCAGCGCGCTGCCGAGGTCGAGGCCTCCAGACGGCTGGCGCTTCGGGGCAATCACAGTATCCGTTTCCAGCCCCGGGACGATCTGCTTTTCCGCAAGCGCCGCAGCCTGCCGGCTCACCCCAATGGCATGGTTTTCACAGCCTGGAACGCCGCCGGCGATGAGCTTGTCAGCGCCATCTACTATTCCGTCGGTGGTGGATTCGTCATGGACGAGGCCAGTGGTGCAATCGGTGAGGACAACACACCCTTGCCGCATCCTTTCGTTACCGCCCGGGAGATGCTGGCCCATTGCAGTGCGCTTGGCTGCAGTGTCAGCGAACTGATGCTGCGCAATGAGGCGGCATTACGCGGTGAGGCTGAGACCCGCGCTGCTCTGCAGGCCATCTGGGTGGCCATGCAGGACTGCGTGGTCAACGGCACGCGGCATTCAGGGGTGTTGCCCGGCGGGCTCAAGGTGCGACGGCGCGCTCCGGAGCTGCTGGCCAAGCTTCAGGAGACCGGTGGATCCACCGATCCGCTGGACGTGATGGACTGGGTCACGCTGTACGCGCTGGCGGTGAACGAGGAAAACGCCGCCGGTGGCCGTATCGTGACCGCGCCCACCAACGGCGCCGCCGGCATCATTCCGGCGGTGCTCCACTACTACCGGGATTTCATGGCCGGTGCCGACGAAGACGGCGTCGCCCGTTTCCTGTTGACGGCGGCGGCCATCGGCATACTCATCAAGCGCAATGCGTCCATTTCCGGCGCCGAGGTGGGCTGTCAGGGCGAAGTGGGATCGGCCTGCGCCATGGCGGCGGCGGGTCTGGCAGAACTCATGGGCGGCACGCCGGCCCAGGTGGAGAATGCCGCCGAGATCGGTCTGGAGCACAATCTCGGGCTGACCTGCGACCCCATCGGCGGGCTGGTGCAGATCCCATGCATCGAGCGCAATGCCGTGGCCAGCGTCAAGGCTGTCAACGCGGCCCGCATGGCCCTGCGCGGTGATGGCGTGCACCATGTGTCCCTGGACAAGGTCATTCGCACCATGCGCAACACGGGCCGCGACATGCTCGCCAAGTACAAGGAGACCTCGCGGGGTGGTCTTGCGGTGAATATCATCGAGTGTTGAGATGCGGCTGGAAACCGGCGCCGACTTGGGCGAGGATATGCGCCCTGTTCCATGCCCGCCCGGGGGTACTGCCATGACCACACGACTGCAGAGTCTGGCCCAGTCCAGCACCATCGTCGCCGATACCGGCGAAATCGGCCTGATCGAGCGCTTTCGTCCCCAGGACTGCACCACCAATCCCTCGCTGCTGTTGAAGGCGGCGCAGGTTGAGGATTACCGTGAGTTGGTGGACGAGGCGGTGGCCTGGGGCAAGGGCCGCACCGGCAGCCGCGAGGATGACGTCGACGCCATCATGGACCGGCTGGCCGTGAACTTCGGCCGTGAACTCACCCGCCTGGTGCCTGGCTATGTATCCACGGAAGTGGACGCTGCCCTGTCCTTCGACACCGCCGGCACCATCGAGAAGGCCCACCGGCTCATCGACCTCTACGCCGAGCTGGATGTGCCCGCGGAGCGGATTCTCATCAAGGTTGCCTCCACCTGGGAGGGCGTGCAGGCTGCCCGCGAACTGCAGCGCAGCGGCATCAATTGCAACATGACGCTGATCTTCAACCAGGTGCAGGCTGTCGCCTGTGCCGAGGCGGATGCCTTTCTGATTTCGCCGTTCGTCGGCCGCATTACTGACTGGTACAAGGCCTCCACCGGCAAGGATTACGCGCCGGAGGATGATCCCGGCGTGCAGTCGGTGCGCAGCATCTTCGAGTACTTCAAGGCCCATGGTCACCAGACGGTGGTGATGGCGGCCTCATTCCGCACCACCGGGCAGGTGGAGGCCCTGGCGGGCTGCGATCGCTTGACCATCTCGCCGCAGTTGCTGGACGAACTGAGCGGCCGTGAGGGTGAAGTGCCGCTGCGCCTTGATGCCGCGGCCGCCGGCAAGGCGGATATTCCCGCCATCGACGCGTCGGAGCGCGGTTTCCGCTGGGCCATCAACGAAGATGCGATGGCCACCGAAAAGCTGGCCGAGGGCATCCGCCGATTCCATGCAGATGCCGAAAAGCTGCGTCAGCATCTGGCGAAGTTGGTCTGATCTGTTCCGTGCGTTCCTGATGCCGCCTGCATGGTTTGCTTCGGGCTCACGGAAGGCTGGGCAGGGCCTGTCCGGGAACGGAGAGCCGGTGCGCCGCTCGGGGACACGCCGTGAATACATCCATGTAGGCTCGACAGCGACATCCCTGTCGCTGACGGTCCCCGAGCGGCGCACCGGCTCTCCGTTTGTGCCATTGGCGTGGGGCGCCGTTTTGGTGCGTTACGGCCTTTGGCCTAACACACCCTACAGCGGGCACGCCTCACGTAGGGTGCGTTAGCGCGAAGCGCGTAACGCACCACGCCAGCGCTGGCCAAGCCACCCCAACCCCCAATCCAACCGTCAACTCGCCGGCAAGGTCTCCAGCGGCAAGGCGGTCTGGTACTTCACCCGTTTCAGGGCAATGCTGGACTGGATGTTGGCGATTCCGGGGATCTTTGTGAGCTGATCCACGATGAGCTGCTCCAGCGCCGCCACATCCGGCACCATGACCCGCAGAAGATAATCCGACTGCCCGGTCATGAGGTAGCACTCCATGACCTCGGGCAGCCGCATCACCGCCGATTCGAATGACTCCAGCTCCCGGCGCACCTGTCGATCCAGGCTGACATGGATGAACACATTCATGTGCAGGCCGAGGCGCTGCGGGGCGAGCAGCGTCACGTGTCGCTCGATAACCCCCGACTCCTCCAGGGCCCGAACGCGGGCCAGGCAGGGTGAGGGTGAGAGGTTGACCCGTGCCGCCAGCTCCACGTTGGTCAGGCGTGCGTCCTGCTGCAACTCTTCCAGAATTCGAATATCTGTTCTATCAAGGCTCTTTCGCGGCATTTTGTTCCGCCTTGCAGGCAAAAAACGAAGGATGATGCCGACAAGCCTGCTTCATGACCCCGACTTCGCGCAATACTGCCTCAGCCTCTACAGTAAAGTGACCAAACCAAAAAAATGCTGCATGCCCGAGGGGGATAGCCATGAGTGCCCTGCCCAAGCCGCCGTTCGTTGCCGCCCGTCACGCCGAATCCGATCAGGATCCGATGGAGACCCGCGAGTGGCTGGAAGCCCTGCAGTCCGTTGTGCAGAATGAAGGCAAGGATCGCGGCCTGTTCCTGTTGCTGCGCCTGCTGGAGGCCGCGCCCAGGCTTGGGCTCAAGACCGACGCACCGCTGACCACGCCCTACTGCAACACCATCGGCGTGGACCAGCAGCCCCCGTTTCCGGGGGATCTGACTGTGGAGGAGCGGCTGGGGGCGCTGGTGCGGTGGAATGCCCTGGCGACGGTGGTGCGGGCCAATCGCGCCGACGGCAGCCTGGGTGGTCACATCGCCAGCTATGCCTCGGCGGCGGATCTGTTCGAAGTGGGCTTCAATCACTTCTTCCGGGCCAAGGTGGACGAGCAGCCCGGCGACCTGGTTTACCTCCAGGCCCACTCGGCGCCCGGCGTCTATGCCCGGGCGTTCCTGGAAGGGCGGCTGGAAGAGGAACAGCTCGAGCGCTACCGACGGGAGGCCGACGGCAAGGGCTTGTCATCCTACCCCCACCCCTGGCTGATGCCCGAGTTCTGGCAGTTCCCCACGGCGTCAATGGGCCTTGGCCCTCTGCAGGCCATCTACCAGGCCCGGTTCATGCGCTACATGGTGGGCCGCGGGCTGTTGCCAGAGAGCAATCGCCACGTCTGGGGCGTATTCGGTGATGGCGAGATGGATGAGCCGGAGTCCATCGGGGCCCTGGCCCTGGCCGCCCGTGAGGGGCTTGATAACGTCACTTTCGTGATCAACTGCAACCTGCAGCGTCTCGACGGCCCGGTGCGGGGCAACGGCCAGATCATCCAGGAACTGGAGGGGCTGTTCCGTGGCGCCGGCTGGAATGTGATCAAGGTGCTCTGGGGCTCGGACTGGGACGATTTATTCGCCCGGGACACCGAGGGTGTCCTGCTGCAGTGCCTGCATGAGACGCTGGACGGCGAATTCCAGACCCTGGCCGCCACCGACGGGCGCTTCAACCGCGAACACTTCTTCGCCAAGAACCCGAAACTGCAGGAACTGGTCTCCCACATGACCGATGACCAGATTGACCGGCTGCGCCGCGGTGGTCATGACATCGTCAAGGTCTATGCGGCCTACCGCGAGGCACTGGCCCACCGGGGCCAGCCCACGGTGATACTCGCCAAGACCAAGAAGGGTTTCGGCATGGGGCACTGGGGCGAGGGCAAGATGACCAGCCACCAGCAGAAAAAGCTGGACGACGAGGCGCTGCTCGCCTTCCGCGACCGCTTCAAGCTGCCCCTCAGCGACGCCGAGGTGACCGGTCTCAAGCTACACCGGCCCGCCGAAGACAGCCCGGAAATGCAGTATCTGCACAAGTGCCGCGAGCGCCTCGGTGGCTACCTGCCCGCCCGGCAAGTTACGGCACCCGCAGTGCCGGTGCCCGCCATCGAGCAGTATGCCGATTTCGCCCTGCACGCCGACGGCAAGACCATGTCCACCACCATGGCCTGGGCGCGGATTCTGAGCGGCCTGCTGCGGGACAAGCAGCTCGGCCCCCGCATCGTGCCCATTGTCGCCGATGAGGCCCGGACCTTCGGCATCGCCAATCTGTTCCGGCAGATCGGCATCTACTCGGCGGTGGGGCAGCTCTACCAGCCCGAGGACGCGGATTCCATCCTCTCCTATCGGGAGGATACCGGTGGCCAGATCCTGGAAGAGGGGATTACCGAGGCTGGCGCCATGTCCAGTTGGATCGCCGCCGGCACGGCCTACAGCAACCATGGTCAGTCCATGCTGCCCATGTACATCTACTACTCCATCTTCGGCTACCAGCGGGTGGGGGACCTGATGTGGGCGGCGGCGGATCAGCGAGTGCGCGGTTTTCTCATCGGCGCCACTGCCGGGCGCACAACGCTGAACGGCGAGGGCCTCCAGCACCAGGACGGCAGCAGTCACGTGATGATGGCGAGCATACCCAATTGCCGCGCCTATGATCCCGCCTTTGCCTACGAGCTGGCGGTCATCATGGATCGTGGCATGCGCGAGATGCTCACCGAGGGCAAGGATGTCTTCTACTACCTTACGGTGATGAACGAGAACTACGACCAGCCGAGCATGCCCAAGGGCGTAGACCCGGAGGAGATTGTTCGTGGGCTTTATCGCTACCGCAATGCCCCGGCGGCCAAGGGCAAGCAGCGGCCTCGGGTGCGGTTGCTGGGTTCCGGCACGCTGTTGCAGGAGGTGATTGCCGCCGCCGATCTGCTGGCCGATGACTGGGGCGTAGACGCGGAAATCTGGAGTGCCACCAGTTACAGCGAGCTGGAGCGGGACGCCCGCAACGTCGCCCGGGACAACCTGTTCCTGCCGGCCCGGCGAAAGCGGATGTCCCATGTTGCCGCCTGTCTGGCCGGGAGTGATCCGGTGATCGCCACCAGTGATTACATTCGCGCCTGGCCGGCACGCATCGCCCCGGACCTGGAAGCGCCGCTGCACGTGCTTGGTACCGACGGCTTCGGACGTTCCGATCAGCGAGTGGCCTTGCGGCGCTTCTTCGAAGTGGACCGCTATCATGTCGTCGCCCAGGCGCTGCGGGCGCTGGCGGATCAGGGAGCCATTACCGAAGCCACGGTGAAAAAAGCCTTGAAGGCTTACGAGATCCGGCCGGATCGACGTGATCCGGCGGCCTCATAGCCAGGATTCATTGGCGCCCAGTGCCGAACAATTCCTCGTAGAAGCGCGTCAGGCCCTGCCAGGAGTGCTGGTCGGCGTGTTCGTCGTAGCCGACGGGCATGCCGAACTCCTCGGCGTAGTCATCGGCTGCGGGGCTGGTGAACGAATGCAGCACATCCGGGTAGCTCACCAGGCTGAAGTCGGCACCCGCGGTCTGCATTTCCTCGACGAAACCGGCGACCTGGGAGGGTGGCACCATCGGATCGGCGCCGCCGGTGTAGACCTGAATGCGAGCCGTGATCGTGCCCGGTTCCGGCGGTTCGCCGCCACCCAGTGCGCCATGCAGGCTCACGACACCGGCGAGGTCGACGCCGCGACGGGCCATGTGCAGCACCACGGCACCGCCAAAGCAGTACCCTTGCGCCGCGATCCGGTTCGGATCCACGGTTTCATGGTTCTGCAGCACCTCCATGGCTGCCCGGAAGCGGGCTTCCGCCACGTCCATGTCACTCATGACCGCCTGCATGAACTGCTGGGCATCATCCGGGTGATCGGCCTGCCGGCCAGTGCCATACATGTCCAGCGCGAAGGCGGTGTAGCCTTCCCGGGCGAGGGCTTCGGCACGATCCCGGGCAAAGTCGTTGTGACCCCACCACTCGTGAACCACCAGAACGCCTGGGCGTTCCCCGGAGATGCTGTCGTCGTAGGCCAGGTAACCGGTGAACTGCTCGCCCTCTACGGTGTAGTCGATGACTTCGGTGCGGATCTCGGCGTGCAGCGTGGCCGCGCTGCCCATTAACACGGCGCAGGCAAGCGCTCGCAGCGGTGTGTTGGCAGTCATGTTGATGGACTCCTTGTGATTCTTGTTGAACAGGCTCTTGGGTATAGCCTCAGAGACCTGTTTTGGCCATCAGGTTCCCGGCCCGTGACCCGAACCTGCCGCCATGGCACACTGCCGGGCCGCGATGGGTCTGCCGCCGCCCCTGTCCAACCGTGGAGAGTCGAGCATGACGTTTGCCATGTGGCAGCTCTGGCTGATCATCGGTCTGCTGCTTCTGCTTGCCGACGTGTTCGTCGCTGGTGGTGCCAGCGGCGTGCTGCTGGTGCTCGGGTTGGGGGCGCTGGGGGGCATGGTGGGGGCGCTGCTCGGGCTGGAGCCCACCGGGCAGATCATGACGGCCGTCGTGGCAAGCGTAGTCAGTCTGCCCTTCGTGGTCTGGATGCTGCGGCGTGCCACCCGTGGCAACAGCGGCAACTCCATCACCGACCCGCGTATCGCCAATTCCGATTTCGAGGTGATCGAACAGCGAGGGCGCCTGGGCATACGTGTGCTTGGCGATTTCTTCCCGGTGCGGACAGTCGATGGAAGCGCCGTGCAGGTGGGTGACAAGGTCCGGGTGGATCGCTTCGAGGGAATCGTTGCCGTGGTCAAGCCGCAATCCGGCTGAGCAGGCCCCGGCAGTTCAGCACTTCACGGTACAGGATGCCTCATATGAATGAACTGATTATTGCCGGCGGTATCGCGGCGCTGGTTATCGCCGTCATCAGCCTGGGGCTGGTGATGGTGCCGCAGCGCCGCACCATGGTCATCGAGCGGCTTGGTCGCTACCACCGGACCCTGGAGCCGGGGCTGAACTTCATCATTCCCTTCGTCGATCAGGGCCGCGCCATCAACATCCTGCGCTTTCGCGGCACCGAACCCTTCATCACCACCGAGCGCAAGATCGACATGCGCGAGATCGTGCTGGATTTCCCCCGCCAGTCGGTGATCACCAAGGACAACGTGGGTGTTGCCATTGACGGCGTGCTCTACTACCAGATCATGGATGGCCAGTCGGCAGTCTACGGCACCGAGAACCTGGTGCTGGCCATCCAGACGCTGGCCCAGACCACGCTGCGCTCGGAGATCGGCAAGATGGAACTGGACGCCATTTTCGAATCCCGGGAGGAAATCAACGCCAGCCTGCAGATCACCATGGACGAGGCCGGCAACAAATGGGGCGTGAAGGTCAACCGGGTGGAAATCCGCGACATCGACATTCCCAACGAAATCCGCGAGGCCATGAACAAGCAGATGGTGGCGGAGCGATCGCGGCGTGCCATGGTGCGGGAGGCCGAGGGTTACAAGGAGGCGGAAATCCAGCGCGCCGAGGGTGACAAGCAGTCGGCCATCCTCAACGCCCAGGGTGATCGGGACGCCGACGTGGCCCGCGCCGAAGGTGAGCGCCAGGCGTTCATCCTTACCGCCGAGGGCGAGGCCCAGGCGATCCGCACCATCATGGATGCCATCGTGGACAAGACCGATCCACAGCAGGCCATCAACTACCTGATCGCCCAGCGCTACATCAGCATGCTGCCGAACCTGGCGAAGGACGGCGACCGGGTGTTCGTGCCCATGGAAGGTACGGCGTTGCTGTCCTCCGTTGGTGGTATGCGGGACCTGTTTGCCCCGGCAGCCGTCGGTGCCATGGATCAGGGCAGTGGCGGACCTCAATCGTCCTGATTGGCGGTGTCCGGTAGCCCCAGGGAAACGACCCCACCGATGCGTCGCCGGTCGGCGGCGCCGTATTGCAGGCCTGTCTCGGGATCGATGATCACGAGTTGCACGGAGCCGATATCCATGGGGCCGGGGCGGAGGTCATGTCCCAAGTCCCGTAACCCTTCGATCACCGAAGGCTGAAACCCGGCCTCCCAGGTTGTCGGCCATCGCTCGGTGGTCTTGGAGATGCGCGGCAGGTCCACCGCCTCCTGGGCGTTCAGCTCGTGATCGATGAGCGCCATGGTCACATTGATCACCGAATTGATGATCGTCGCACCCCCCGGGGAGCCGAATGCCGCCACGGGTCGGTCACCGTCGAAGATCATCGTGGGTGCCATGCTGCTGCGGGGCCGTTTGCCCGGTGCGATGTCGTTGGCACCCGGGTCGTAGGCCTCCGGGTCGTCGTTGGCCTGGGGTGTGAAGTTGAAGTCGGTGAGTTCGTTGTTCAGCAGAAAGCCGTAGCCGGGGACCATCAGCCCGGTCCCCCAGGCGGATTCGATTGTATTGGTGTAGCTCACCACGTTGCCGTGACGGTCGACGATGGAGAAGTGCGTGGTGTTCTCCGGTTCCGGGTGCATCTCCACCACCCGCGCCAGCAGCCGTTCGGCCTGTTCTCCTGTCAGGACAGGCCGCGGATCATTGGCCTCGACGCTGTCGAGACGGCTATTTACGTCGATCAGGGCGCTGCGCTGCGCCAGGTAGTCCGGGTGAATGAGTGCGGCGGTGGGGACGTCCACGAAGTCTTCGTCACCCATCCAGACACCGCGATCGGCAAAGGCAAGCCGCATGGCCTCGAGCATCACGTGCAGTGTTGCGACATCGCCAGCGCCAAAGCCGGCGGCTTCGCTGCCGATGGGGAAGCGCTCGAGCATGCCCAGGACAGCCAGCATGGTAAGCCCGCCGGAGGATGGTGACGGCATGCCGGCAATGCGATAACCCCGGTAGGTGCCCACCACCGGGTCGCGGACGGCGGCGGTATAGGCGGCCAGATCATCCAGTGTCATGCGCCCGGCGAGTTCCGCGTCATCGCCCCGGTGATGGCGTTGGGTCTCGACGATCGCCTCGGCCAATTCGCCAGTGTAGAAGGCGTCGGGCCCCTGTTCGGCGAGCAGACGCAATGTCCGGGCGAAGTCCGGCTGCGTCAGCCATGCGCCTTCCGTCAACGGTTCGCCGTCCGGATGGAAGACGCGGCGTGCCTCATCGTAGGCCGGATCGCCCTGCTCCAGTGTGAGCCGGTCGTGGGTGAGGCTATCCGCAAGGCGCCGACTCACGGGAAAGCCGCCCTCGGCCAGGGCGATCGCCGGCGCCAGCACCTGATCGAAGCCCATGGTGCCCCAGGTGTCGAGGGCCAGTTCCACGCCCCGCACGGCTCCGGGCACGCCAACGGCGATGCCACTGGTGGACGCAACAGGGAAAGAGTGCCCTTCCAGCATGTCAACGCTGGCAGCGGCGGGGGCCGTTTCACGGGAATCGACGATCAGCGTCTCGCCGCTATCCGCCAGGTGGATCATCATGAATCCGCCGCCGCCGATGCCTGACGATTGCGGCTCTAACAGGTTGAGGGCAAACATCACCGCAGCCGCGGCGTCGATGGCATTGCCGCCGTCACGCAGAATCTGCGCGCCAGCCTGCGCGGCTGCTGGTTCCGATGTGGTGACAACACCGCCATCCGCACCGGCAAGCCCGAGCCCCCCGGCGACCGGGGGTGCCAGGCCGAGCACCAGTATCAATGGCAGTGCCAGAGCGAGCCCCGGCGAATGTCTGCCGTGAACGGTGATGCCTTGCGTGCGGCGACCATGGCTGCCCCGGCGAAGCTGCATGAGTGACTCCTTTATTGCGGAAAAGCCCCCGGCGTCACGACGAGCCGGGGGCCTTGCGGCGAAACTGCATTATAGGCGAGGAGTCGCTTGTGCCGGAGTCACTCTGGCTGTTCTTCCTCTTGGCCGAAGGGCAGGAAACGTTCCTGCAAGTTCTCGCGGAGTTCGTCGGTCACAATGGTGGACTGGATGCCGTGATTGAGGCCCTGGATGACATTGGAGCCGCGATTGAATGTCCACTGGGTTGCGCCCCCGACCATGTCCCGAAGCTCGCTACCGGCCCGCTCGATGAGGCTGAGATCCCGGGATTCCGCCGCTGCAGGGTGGTTCGGGTCGGCGGGTGCCGTGGTCAGCGTATTGCCATCGCGCACCACCAGGTTCAGAGAGCCATCGTCGTCACGATTGCGAAGCGCCTGGCCTTCAGCCATGCGGGCGACATTGGCGTATTCATCAAGCAAGTCACTGTTGACGTAGAGCGCCGGCTGATCGTGTTCGCTGGCATTGATCTCCCGAACCTCCCGGCTACCGAAGTCCAGTCCGCCCTTGCCGGCGAAGACCACGGGGCTGACGCCGGAATCAATGGCCTGACTGACCTCGCGGCTCAGCGCATCGTAGCTGACCAACTGGTTGCCGAGGTCGACGTCCGCATTGGCCGCGGCCTCGATGAGTTGCTGGCGCACCGGGTCATCGTAGCTGCGTGGCTCGATACCCTGTCTGGCCTCGTTGTGAAGCAGGCTCAACAGGCCGTCGGCACCATGCTCCGCCTTCACGCCTTCATTGATCACCGCCGCCAGATGGGAGTCGCCGCCATTGCGACTGTCTACCTGCCGCTCGTAGCTGGCCATCAGGCCCAGCGAGGTGCCGTTGGAGTGGAACACACCAACGCCTGGCCCCACCCGGGCAGCGTTTTCACCGACGCCAACACCGACGTTCGCCTCCGCGCTGGTCTGGGAGAAGGTGCCCAGCCATCCGGAGAGTTCGACGCTGGTGGGATTCATCCGCCCCTGTTCGTCCTCGCTACGCTCGATGTTGAGCCCCAGACCTTTCCAGAGGGTACTGGTGGCGGAACTTTCCAGGTTGTACTGCAGAGGTCCGGCGGTGGCAGGCTCCTTGGGTTTTGTGGCTCCCAGACCCTTGCCCAGCCATGCGTGGGCGCGGGCGAGATCCGTACCGTTGTCTTCGTCGCGCTCAAAGCCGATGGGATTGAGCATGCTGACTTTGGCGGGACCCTTGCTCAGGGCGTTGACAGTGCCGGTTGCCGGCACGCCCAGTGAAGAGCTGTGGCTTCCGGAAAGGCTATCGATCGGGCTTAGGCGATAGTTCTTGCCGCTTATGCCGCCTGAAGTCTCGGACTTGGCCCGGTAATTCATGGAGTCCCAGGTGCCGGTATTCGCTGCGATGCCGTTGGTGACGCCGATGTTGATCTTGCCGCCCAGATTCCAGGGCATTTCAGCGATCTGCATGGGGTCGCCGCCAAAGCCGCGCTCCAGGGCCTGGTTCATGCCGTTCGCGAAGTTGCCATACGTTTCCCGATAGGCATTCGCCACGTTGTCAGGAGCTGCTCGCAGATTATCTACAGTGTCACTGCCCAGTTGATGCACCGTATCGCGCACCCCAGCCAGTCCGTCACTCACCACATCAGCGGTCTCGGCCACCATGTCCGCTGCGCCGCGCAGTCCGTCCATGAGGCCGTCCCCGACCTGTTCTCCGAAGCTGCGCTCGCCGTCTTCGGCCGCGACGGATGACTCTTCCGCCTTGACGGCCTTGTCAAACTCCTCGGCGGCACGCTTGCCGAGGGCGCTTCCGGTTTCCGTCGTGCCTTCCTGGCGCTCGCTACGCTCGCTTTCCTCTGCTCTGTAGACACTGCTCATTGCAATCGCTCCCACAACCAAACGGATGACGGCCGCCGATGCCCTTCCCTGGGCAATGGCCGAGACAGGCAATCCAGACTGTACTTCGGGGGAGATTAGAAAAGACGCCGGGCGGTTGGTATCCAGCCGATGGCATAGACCGCGCCGCCACCCATGGCCAGGGCGCCGACGTCTGTCTCAGGATTGGCCCAGTTTTCCGAGCCGGGCGGGCTCGACGATCTCGATCCAGTAACCGTCAGGATCCTTGACGAAGGCCACGTTCTTCATCTTGCCCTGCTCCGGGCGCTTCACGTAGTCGACGTCATTGCTGTCGAACCAGCGCACGGCGGCGTCGAGGTCGGGTACGGCAAAGCAGATATGGCCAAAGCCCTGGGGCTCAGCATTCCCATCGTGGTAGCTGAAATCGGTCTTCTCCTCGCTACCCCAGTTGTGGGTGAGTTCCAGAATGCCTCGTTGACTGAAGGTCCATTGCGTGCGTTCGGCCACGTCTTCCGGCGGTTGCTCGCCGTCGTCCAGCTTGGCAAGGAAATACAGCGAGAACTGCATCTCGGGAAAGTCGAGCTTGCGCAGCAGGCGCATGCCGAATACGCGGCTGTAGTAGTCCAGCGATCGCTGCGGATCCTTCACCCGAAGCATCGTGTGGTTCAGACGGAAGCCCGCTGTCTCCGCTGGCGGCTTTGGGGCCACCCCGGGTTCATGTTCGGTGTCGAAAGCCATGGAATCCTCCATTGGTTATCAGTGCCTGAACGGCCCGTTATCGTGCCTGTGGCGCTGGTTGCGATGCAACATCCGGAAGCGCCCGTTCACCAGACGTCTCAGTGGATCGATGCCTCTTTAGTTGATGGGCTCCAGCAGGTCGGCAGCGTTGTTCCGGGGTGAATTGACCCGGCTGCTGATCCGGTAGGCATCCATCTGTTCCACGGGATAGGTCGCCAGGGTGGCTCTTGCCTCTTCGACGGAACCGAGTAACCACTGCTGGCAATGTTGCGGTTCGAGCATCGCCGGCATCCGGCCCTTGGCATGAATTTCCGCTACCATGGGGTTGGCAGGGACGGTGATGATGGTGCAGGTCTCCACCACGGTGCCATCCGCTTTGGTGGACTGCTCCCAGAGGCCTGCGAAGGCGAAGGCTTCGCCGCCGGCAAGGCGAATGAACCAGGCCTGTTTGCCGCCGTTCACCGCTTGCCATTCGAAATAGCCCACCGCGGGGATGAGACAGCGTCGGCCTTGCCGCCATGGGCCGCGATAGCTGGCGGCTGTGTCGATGGTCTCGGCCCGGGCGTTGATGGTGCTGTAGCGCGTGGGCTCGCCCTTGGCCCAGAAGGGAATCAGCCCCCAACGCAGCATCACGCCCTCGCGCACCTGACCCGCCGTGCGAATGACCGGTACGGGCTGCGTCGGTGCCACGTTGTAGCTGGCCCAGTCATGGCGCCAGTCACGGGGCGTGACGTTAAAGGTCCGCTCGATAGCGGCGTCTGTTCGGCTGACGAAACGACCACACATGTGTCTGGTGATACCCCGGTTCCAGTCTATCCAATAGTCTGGCACAGGCTGGATGGATGGTTCGCCGATTCCCCACGCAGGGCGAGGTGCAATGACAGGCTCGACGAAAGCGACGGACAAGCAGATCGTGCTGATCGGCGGGGGGCACAGCCAGGTGGCCGTGCTCAAGCGCTTCGGTCAACGGCCGGAGCCCGGCGTGGGGCTCACGCTGATCTCCCGCGACCGCTATACGCCGTACTCGGGGATGCTGCCGGGCTATATCGCCGGGCACTACAGCTACAGCGACGTCCACATTGATCTGCAGCGCCTGGCCGACTTCGCCGGTGCCCACCTCGTTATCGACGAAGCGGTGGCCCTGGATCGTGCCTCCCGGCAGGTGCTCTGTCGCGAACACCCGCCGCTGCCCTATGACCTCCTGTCAATCAACATTGGCTCCACGCCGCAGTTTGGTGGCGTGGCTGGTGCAAGTGAACACGCCGTTCCGGTGAAGCCGATCCACGGCTTCAATACCCGTTGGCAAGCATTGCTTGAGCGCATCAGGGCGGGGGCGGGCGAATCTGGCATCGTGGTGGTGGGGGCTGGCGCCGGCGGCGTGGAGATGGTGTTGGCCATGCAGTACCGGCTGCGCCGGGAGCTCTCGGCCCAGGGCAGGGACCCGGACCGGCTGCGCTTCCATCTGGTGGACCGGGGCACGGATGTGCTGGCAAGCCACAATGCCCGCGTGCGGCGGACCTTCCGGGAGGTGTTGCACGCCCGGGGAGTGCAACTGCACCTAGGTGTCGCCGCGGCAGCGGTGGAGCCTGGGCGACTCTTGCTCGCCGATGGCCGTGAACTGCCGGCTGACGACGTGGTGTGGGTGACCCGTGCTGGTGGGGCTGCCTGGCTGGCGCAGACCGGCCTTGCCCTGGATGAGCAGGGTTTCATCCAGATCTCCGAGACGCTACAGACGGTGACTGATCCAGCCGTGTTCGCGGCGGGTGACATCGCCACCATGGTTGATCATCCCCGGGAGAAGGCCGGTGTGATCGCCGTCCGCCAGGGGTCGCCACTGGCCCGAAACCTGCGCCTGGCGGCGCGTGGCGAGACACTGACCCGTTTCGTTCCCCAGCGTCGCTGGCTGGCGCTGATCAGCACCGGTGATCGCTATGCGGTTGCCTCCCGTGGCTGGTTCAGTGCCCGGGGTGGCTGGATCTGGCGGTGGAAGGATTCAATCGACCGGCGATTCATGCGGGCATTCAACGAGCCTGACCAGGGCTGATGACGCGACCCGACCCGGCATCCCGGGCCGGGCCTCGGTCTCCCTAGTGGCTGATGAACCCGTCGCAGTTGCCCGGGCAGACCTCCGTTATCAGCTGTGTGCCGGCTTCTTCCCCGTTACTGCGCCAGAGTTCCTTCCCGGTCGCCAGGTCGCGGGCACCGAACAGGAGCGTCTCCCCGTCTTCGGCGACAGTCAGCATGTTGTTCTGTGTCTGCTGAAAGAAAGGCTGCCCGGTTCCCGTGCCGTTCGCGGTTCCATCGCTGCTCCAGAATCTGTAAAGCCCGGTGAAATCGTCTGAATTGGTGAACGAGTAAATCGCGCCTTCGACACTGATGCGTTGCGCCACGAAGCGGTTAAATCCACCCTGGCCGATCTCGATGTTGGCGACCACACTGACGCCGGAGGTATTGCCCCGCCAGAGCGCGAATCCGTCAGTGGTGTCATCACGGGCAGCGAAATAGACCGTGTCACCGATCACCCCCATGGGAGTTGCATAGACGGACTCGAAGAACTCGATGTTGGTGCCCTCGGCGTCACCGCCCTCCTGCACGATAACAGTGCCGTCCTCGGTGCCGTCGCTGGTCCAGAAGTCACCGCCTGCATACAGGTACAGTTGGTCGCCGGCAGCAGTCAGGGACGCAAAGCCCACACCGAAGTTCTTGACCAACACGGTGCCGCCTGCGGTTCCGTCGCTTTTCCACAGCTGTCCGCCCGTGCTGCTGTTGCCGTCGTTGGCGGCGAAGTACAGCATATCGTCGTCTACCACCACGATGGCCTGCGGACCGAAGACACCCAGCAAGCCCCCGTCTCTGCCCTCCCTGATGACCTTGACGATCTCGGTACCGTCCTCGGTACCGTCGCTTCGCCAGAGTTCCGGGCCCACCTCATTGTCGTTGGCCACGAAGTACAGTGTGCCGCCCATGGCTGTCAGCGACACCGGACTTGATCCGGCGGGATTACCCAGCAGATCGACTCCCCGGATATTCTTCACCAGTACCGTGCCGTCGGCGGTGCCGTCACTCTTCCAGAGTTCCTCTCCGGACGTGTCATCTTCGGCGACGAAGAACAATGTGTCGCCGACGGCGGTGAGTGAGTGCGGACGTGCATCATCCACCAGATCAATGGCTTTCACCATCCCGGTACCACTCTCGGTACCATCGCTTTTCCACAATTGCGGGCCGGCGCCGGTGCCGTCATCGGCCACGAAGTAAAGCGCACCACCGAGCCGTGTGAACTCGTCGATGGCGGCGTCACCGCTGGGGTGAATGTCCCGGACCATGACGGTGCCGTCCTCGGTGCCATCGGTGAGCCAGAGCTGGGATGCCTCCGGGTTGCCGCTGCTACCGTCGTTGCCGGCAAAAAAATGCGGGGGGTCGATGGCGGCGAGTGTTGTAGTACCCCCGTCGCTTCCGCTGCCGCCCCCGCCGGATCCGTCGCTCCCGTTGGATGATCCACCGCCCCCGCCGCCGCCACCACCGCCTATGCAGCCGACGAGTAGCCCGGTGATCATCGATAGCCCAATCAATCGCAAAGTCCTGTCCATACCCTGATTCCCCCCGATTTTCTGCTCAGTCGCGCATCGCGACCGTTTTATTGGAGCGGCAACAGGGCATGAGTGAAATAGTGCAACTGCACCATTGCCATGACCGCAAATCGCTGTGTGCTATTGTGAAAACAAATACATAGGGTCGCGCCTGAGGCTTCTGGTGGAAATCGGGCAGCGGTCGGCAGGATAAAAAAGTCAGCAAGGGAAGTAGCCGGGGGGCCAGTGACTGCTGAGATTGGCAGGATCAGCGAGTTTCTTCTCGCACTCTATCGCGATGCACACCAATTGAGGCCGGATCTCTTTCAGCATCGAACACTGACCCAGATGCGCCATCTGATCGACTTCGACTTTGGTGCCTGGGGCGGCGGTGCGGCCGACGATCGCGAAGTCAGCGATGTGGTGGTGATCGATCAGACCTCCAGCCTCTTCACCGACTGGTCCGCCGTTGCCACCGAGGACGCCTACTGTGACCTTGCGCTAAAGCGCATCAATCACAGCGTCATGTTCGAGGATGTGCCGGACTTTCGGCACTCCCGGGCCTATGTCGAGCACTGGGGTCGCCACGACGCGCGCAACATGGTGGCGACCATCATGGCGGAGCCGGTTTGCGGCTACGTAAGCTTCGTCGGCCTCTGCAGCGCCGATCCTGCGCGCCGCTTCGATGAAGAGCAGCGGTACCGCAAGCAACTGCTCATGCCGCACATCTCCAGTGCCCTGCGATTGTGCAGGGAAAACTGGGCAATGCGCGGCGCTGCGGCGGGAGAGGGTGTGGCCATCGTCAATCAGGCGGGCTGGGTGTTGGCCAGCCATCCCTTGTTTCGGGATCTCATGCGCGAAGAGTGGGGTACCTTCGCCAACAGGCTGCCAGCAGATATCCTGCAGGTGTGCGATACGACGGTGGGGCAGTGGCGAGGCCAGGCGATACAGCTGCGCATCGAAAGTTTCGCGAACTACTACCTGCTTCGGGCGACCGTGCTGTCCCCGCTGGAGTGCATGACCCATCGGGAACAGCAGGTCGCCGAGTGCTTCGCCGGCGGCCTGTCCCACAAGGATGTTGCCCGGGAACTCGGTATCGCCCCCTCGACGGTGCGTAACCACCTGGCCCGCATCTACGAACGGCTCGGAATCGCCAGGAAATCCGAGTTGGTCCGGCTGCTCTGCCAGTAGAAGCTTCCAGTAACCGCAGTCCCCTTTCAATCCTGTAACCAGGCGCTAGAATCCGCCCTTTCGGGAGAGAATGCGCATGACCAACGCGGTCGAGGCAAAAGGACTGGCCAGAAACTTTGGCGTGACCAGGGCACTGGCGGGCGTTGACCTGACCGTCCGGGAAGGGACGGTGCTCGGTTTGCTCGGCCCCAACGGTGCCGGCAAGACCACCGTGGTGCGTGTGCTGGCCACGTTGCTCGCACCCGACGCCGGTGAGGCCTGGGTGGGTGGCTACAACGTACGTACCCAGGCGCATCAGGTGCGCCAACTGGTGGGGCTGACCGGTCAGTATGCCTCGGTGGACGAGCGCCTCACCGGGCGGGAAAACCTGTTGATGATTGCCCGTCTGCTGGGGTTGTCGCACCGTGATGCCAGGGCTCGGGCGGATGCGCTGCTGGCTGATTTCAACCTGTCGGACGCGTCGGGTCGTGCCGCCAAGACCTACTCCGGCGGCATGCGTCGGCGGCTGGATCTGGCCGCAAGCCTGGTCGGCCGACCCCGCATCCTGTTTCTTGATGAACCCACAACCGGGCTTGATCCCCGAGCCCGCATGGACCTCTGGAATCTGGTGCGCGGGCTGGTCAACGACGGCACCACGGTGTTGCTCACAACCCAGTACCTGGACGAGGCCGACCAGCTGGCCGATGACATCGTCGTGATCGACCAGGGACAGGTCATCGCCGCCGGCACGCCGGAACAGCTCAAGGCCCGGGTCGGCCATCGTGCCCTGGTGGTCGGAGCCGTCAGCGCAGCGGATGTACCGGCTATTCGTGCTGCGGTTGCCGAATTGAGCGGTGCCGTGCCGGAGGTGTCGGGGTTACGGGTGACCGTGCCTACGGGCGAGCCGGAGCTCCTTCCGGCAGTGCTGCGTCGACTCGATGCCGAGGGCATACCCGTAAACGAGATGATGCTGCGCAGTGCGAGCCTGGACGATGTGTTCCTGTCGATTACCGGTCGTCATGTGAACGCAGACGGCGTTGGCGGGAACACGGGGGACGAATCATGAATGATCTGCAACCCCGGCCCAGCCTCTCGCAAGGCCTGCAGCAGACGCTCACCCTTGCCTGGCGAACCCTGCTGCAGATTCGCCATAACCCCTGGGAGTTGGGCGATTTCAGCATCCAGCCCATCCTCTTTCTGCTGTTGTTCCTGTACGTCTTCGGTGGCGCCATACTCGGCTCGACGGACGACTACCTGGCGTTCATGCTGCCCGGCGTGATCGTCATGAACACCATGTTCGTCACCGTTTACGTCGGCTACGGGTTGAATACCGACCTGACCCAGGGCGTGTTCGACCGGCTGCGGGCGCTGCCCATCGCCCGCTGGGCCCCACTGGCGGGCCGGATACTGGCGGATCAGGTCAAGCAGGCATGGGGGATTCTGCTCCTGCTGGCGATCGGTTTTCTGCTGGGCTTTCGGGTGGAGACTTCGCTGCTGGGCGTGATCGGCATGATCGTGCTCGTGCTGATTGTCGCGCTCGCCGTGTCCTGGTCCATGGTTCTGGTCGGCGTACTCTCGCGGGACCCGGAACACGTGCAGATCTTCGGCTTCACGGTGCTGTTCCCGGTGACCTTTGTCAGCAACGCCTTCGTGCCGGCAGACACCATGCCTGGCTGGTTGCAGCCCATTGTCTTGGCCAACCCGGTGTCGACACTGGCCGATGCCTCCCGCGGCCTGATGCTCGGTGGACCGGTTTTGCAGCCCGCGCTATGGTCACTGGCCTGGGCAGTAGCGCTCATCGCCGTGTTCGCCCCGATTTCGTTATGGGCCCTGCGCCGCCGCCTGGGTTGAAGTCCACCAGGCCCTGGAGTGGAGTTGTATGACTGCTGATCGATCAGAGGGAAACCCTTGCGCCCTTTGCGCCCGCAGCCTGCCATTGACCTTCCACCATCTGATTCCCCGCAAGAATCACCGCCGCAGCAGCTTCCGCAGGCGCTTCGACATCACCGACATGCGCAGTCGCGGCACCTGGCTCTGCCACGACTGCCACCGCGCCATCCACCGCTTGCATGACGAACGCACCCTGGGGCTCAGGCTGAACACCCTGGAAGCCCTGCAGGCCGACCCCGCCGTGCAGCGGCACGTAAGCTGGGCTGCAAGACAACGGAGGCGGCCGAGCTAGCAGAGATGCCGGGTGAGGGTCAGGAGCCTCCGGGCACGTCCGTTGAGAAGCGCGTGATCACCTGCTTTTCCTTGCGTCCCCACAAGCGGCGGAATGGTCCTGACAGACCGCCGTGGCTCGTCTCCCAGTGATGCAGCAGGTGAATGCGGTCGGTCGGCGTTTTCAGGAACACTTCCAGGTTGGGGAAGTCGTTACCTCGCACGACACCCGACACCGTGAGGCCATTGCCGTTGAAATGGATGCAGGCATCGATGTACGTGTCGATGTCCGGGGCTCCAACGGCGATGGGGTGTGGATTCGATCCGGCGCTGTGAGCGGTAAAGAGTACGAGGCCGTCTTCCAGCCGTGCGTCGGTCACTGTGACGCGCACGTTGGAAATGTACTCTCTGCTTCGGGTCGTGCGGTGGGTTGTAGGGCTGGCGGCGCCAACGCCGGCACCCGTAACGCCGGAACGGTCGAACGGGACGCCCGCCCAGGTTCGGGCGACATCGGGATAGGAGGGCCGACTGTCCCCACGCCCGTGGAAGCCACCACCAAAGGATTCGAATGGCGCGTAACGCTTGAAGACAAGCAAATAGGACATCATCACCTCCATGTGGCACTGCTTCGGCAAAGCAGCTGCTGAAACACCAGCATGCACCACCATGGCGCACGGTGCCCATCCCCCATTTGGGGGGCGTATGTGCAACGAGTTTACTTATGCGTGGGCGAACTGAATGCGTCCCGCCTTAACGCTTTAGGCTAGGCTAAGGAATTTGCAGATCAGCCGTGGCCAAACCGGCAGTCACCATTCAGTCCAAGGGAAACAATCTGGTCAGTAAAGTGAGTTGCGGAAGACTCCAAGCCCAAGTTATGGGACGGCGAGATTACTCTCGTCGACATCACGACTAAAAGAACTACTTATGCCAACTCAGCATGAGTTGTGGATATGTTCGGTTCCGGAGAGAGGAGGCGAACCCCCGACTACGGAAGTCCGAAACAAGGGAGGAACCAGGCTCGTCGCTGCCGCTATGTTTGGTCTAATTTCGAAGGACAACAGCTCACGTGTCTACACACGCACGGCCTTGGAGAATGTAGATCATGAGTCCGTGAAAATATGGTGGGCCCGCCAGGACTCGAACCTGGGACCAAGGGATTATGAGTCCCCTGCTCTAACCAACTGAGCTACAGGCCCATGCAATGAAGGCGTCATCGGCGGGCAGTATATCGTGGGTGTCATTGAGCGCATAGGTGCGGGCGCGGACGATGCCTATCCAGTCACGCCTATACCATCGACAAAAGTTTGGAGGTACGAGTGGAATCGATGGTGCGTTACGCGCTGCGCGCTAATGGCACCCTACGGCAGGCCGTGCCTGATCGAGGCCTGCTGTAGGGTGTGTTAGGCCGAAGGCCGTAACGCACCGGAGCGGAGTCCGATCAGGCCGTGCGACCCTGCCGTACAGCTCCCCCTACGGCTGGAACACCACCGTTCTGCCGGCGTAGAGAAACACCCGCCGCTCCAGGTGGTGACCCACCGCGCGGGCCAGCGTGATGCACTCGATGTCACGGCCCTTGGCGATGAGGTCTTCCGGGTAGTCGGCGTGATTAACCGGCTCGACTCCCTGGGTGATGATGGGGCCTTCGTCCAGGTCATTGTTGATGTAGTGCGCTGTAGCCCCCACCAGCTTCACACCCTTGCGATAGGCCTGATGATAGGGGCGTGCCCCCTTGAAGCCGGGCAGCAGCGAGTGGTGAATGTTGATGGCCCAGCCTTCGAGCCTGGTGCACAGTGCCGGGGAGAGCACCTGCATGTAGCGGGCGAGGATCACCAGCTCCGCCCCGGTTTCCTGGATCACGTCCCAGACCTGCGCTTCCTGCTGCTCCCGCGTCTCGGCGCTCACCGGCAGGTGATGGTAGGGGATGCCGTGCCACTCGGTGAGCTCACGCAGGTCGGGATGGTTCGAGATCACCGCGCGGATGTCCATGTTGAGCTGGCCGATGCGGTGGCGGTAGAGCAGGTCGTTCAGGCAGTGGTCCGATTTCGACACCATGATGACCACCGGTGGCCTGTAGTCCGGCGGTGTCAGGTCGAACTGCATGTCGAAGCCCGCGGCCCTGGGCTGAAAGCCGTCGCGGAAGTCACCGCCATCGAATCCGTCTCCGGGGCGGAATTCGGCGCGGATGTAGAACTGCCCGGTTTCATGGTCGTCGAACGAGTTGAGTTCGGTGATGTAGCACTCGCTCTCCCGCAGGTAGCGGGTGACCACGTCCACCGTGCCGATCCGGCTGGGGCACTGGGCGGTGATGATCCAGGTGTTCGGCGCCCTGCTCATGATGCCTCCACCGCCACTCCGTACTCTTCGCCAGCGTCCAGTAGCCAGCGCCAGACGTAGTCGGCGAAGCTGCGGCGTACCACCAGTTCCCAGGCGTTTTCGTCCACACGGCGAATATTGGCACCTGCTTTGGCGAATACGGTCACAACACCCTTGCCCACTGGAAAGTTGCGCGGGTGGAAATTATAGGGTGCCGACTTCATCAGCACGTCCCGGGCGTTCGGGCCCTGCATGTGGATTACGGTCTGTCCGCCGCTGACATTGACCACCGAGTAGTGGCCTGAGAGAGCGTCGCGCAGGGCGACTTCCAGGTTGTGTTCCCTGCCGCCCGGCAGGATCACGAGCCATTCATCCGGGCTTATCCACTGCACCTGTATGTCGCCATGCGTCACCAGGCTGAGGGGTTCCAGGGGCAGGGCGGTTCCCAGGGCGGTCGCCGCGCCATCGCGAAATGCGGCGTTACCGGCATCGCCTCGCAGCACGAGATGCCCGAGCAGTGCCCGTTCACGGAGTATGACGCCGGGGCTGCCTGTGGCCGGGCTGTCCCGCAAGGTATGGTGCAGGGGTGACTCGGCCGTGGCATCCGTGCCGGGGTGCTGTTCCATCAATGCCACCTTGGCTTCAGACATGCTGGCGTGCTCCTTCCGGGTCGTAGAACACAGGGCTGACGATCTCGGCTTCGTGAGTCTTGCCGTCGGCCATGGGCAGATAGACATGCTCGCCTGTTCGGTCGCGACCGCCTCTCACCACCGCCAGCGCAAAGCCGTGGCCCAGTGACGGGCTGTAGTAGCTTGATGTGACGTGTCCCACCATGGTCATGGGAATGGCCTGGGCCGGGTCGAACACGACCTGCGCACCCTCCTCCAGCACCACGGTGGGGTCGACGGGTTTCAGGCCCACCAGCTGCTTTCGGTCCGTGCGCTGGGTATCGGGGCGGGTGAGCCCGCGCTTTCCCACCCAGGGCAGCGGTTTCTTGTAGCCGATGGCCCAATGCATGCCCAGGTCCTCCGGGGTTACCGAGCCGTCGGTGTCCTGGCCGACGATGATGAACCCCTTCTCCGCCCGCAGCACGTGCATGGTCTCGGTGCCGTAGGGGGTCAAATCGTAGCCGGCACCCTTGTCCACCAGCGCCTTCCAGACGTGCATGCCGTAGTTGGCCTGCACGTTCACCTCGAAGGACAGTTCGCCAGTGAACGAGATGCGGCAGACCCGCGCCGGCACGCCGGCCACGGTGCCCTGGCGCCATTCCATGAACTTGAAGGCGTCGCCGGAGAGGTCGATGTCATCCGTCAGTTCGCTAAGCAGTTCCCGGGACCGGGGGCCGTTCAGTGCGATGGTGGCCCAGTGATCCGTCACCGAGGTCAAGGTGACCTGCAGCTCCGGCCACTCGGTCTGGTGCCAAAGTTCCAGCCACTCGAGGATGGCGGCGGCGCCGCCGGTGGTGGTGGTCATCAGGAAGTGGTTGTCGGCCAGGCACATGGTGACGCCGTCGTCCATGACCATGCCGTCGTCCTTCAGCATGAGGCCGTAGCGGCCCTTGCCCACCGGCAGCTTTTCCCAGGCATTGGCATAGATGAGGCCGAGGAAGCGCCGTGCGTCCGGCCCCTGGATGTCGATCTTGCCCAGGGTCGAGGCGTCCATGATGCCCACCCCGGTGCGCACGGCGAGGCATTCACGGCGCACGGCTTCATCCATGGTTTCCCCGGCCCTGGGGAAATACCAAGGCCGCTTCCACTGGCCCACGTCCTCGAACAGCGCACCCTGTTCAACATGCCACTGGTGCATGGCCGTGTAGCGGATGGGGTCGAACAGCTCTTTACAGTGTCGCCCCACCACAGCGCCGAAGGGCACCGGTGTGTAGTTCGGCCGGAACACCGTGGTGCCGGTCTCCGGGATGGTCTGGCCTAGGCAGCGGGCGGTGATGGCCATGCCGTTGATATTGCCGAGCTTGCCCTGATCGGTGCCGAAGCCCATGGCGGTGTAGCGTTTGACGTGCTCGATGGATTCGAAACCCTCTCGGGTGGCAAGCTCGATGCCCGCCGCCGTGACGTCGTTCTGCAGATCCACGAACTGCTTGGGTGCCCGCATGGTGGGCTTCTCGTGGGGAACCTGATAGAGCGCTGCCTGGGGCTCCTCCACCCACTGCCTTGCTTCCGGCGGTGTGATGGGTTCGGCGCCATCGAACCCGGCGGCCACCGCCGCCTGCAGGCCCACCTGCAGGCCGTCCGCCAGCACCGCCGGGAGTGCATAGATACCGTTTGCGCCGCCGGCGGCATGCATGCCTTTCACCGCCCCCGGCACAAAGCCGAGGATGTCATCGTTCCAGACTGGACGACTGCCGGTATGGGCGGCCAGATGCACCACCGGGCTGTAGCCGCCGGAGCTGGCGATGGTGTCGCAGGCAATCACATGGGTGTCGCCGGTGACCCGAAACTGCTCCGCGTCGATGCGCGCTACCCGGGCGCCGGTGACCCGCTTGCCACCTTGGGCCTCGATGACGGCGCTGCCGGTGATCACCTCGATACCCTGGTCCCGGGCCATCTGCACCAGCTCGCCGCCGGGGCCGGGGCGAGCATCGACGATGGCCACTACCTCGCGGCCGGCGCGCTTCCAGTCCAGCGCCGCCCGGTAGGCATGGTCGTTGGTGACCGACAGGACCAGGCGGTTGCCCGGCACCACGCCATAGCGGTGGATGTAGGCGGACAGGGCGCTGGCGATCATGTTGCCGGGAATGTCGTTATCGCCGTAGACTAGTGGCCGCTCGTGGGCACCGGTGGCCAGCACGACCTGCCTGGCTCGCACCTGATGCATGCGATGACGGGCCTGCTTTCGACCATCGTTGACGGGCGCGGATTCGCCCAGGTGGTCGGTGCAGCGCTCGTGCAGGGTGACGAAGTTGTGATCGTGGTAGCCGTTGGCCGTGGTCCGGGGAAGGAGCAGCACGTCCGGCATTGCGGCGAGCTCGTCCAGCACCTTCGCCACCCAGTCCATGGCGGGCAGATCGCCGACGGTCTCGGTGCAGGCCTGCAGCCAGCCGCCGAAGGTCTCGTCTTCGTCCGCCAGGATGACCCGGGCGCCGCTGCGGGCGGCGGCCAGTGCCGCCATCAGCCCCGCCGGGCCGCCGCCCACCACCAGCACATCGCAGTGCCGGTGCACGTGGTCGTAGATGTCCACGTCGGGTTCCTTCGGCGCACGGCCCAGGCCTGCGGCCTTGCGGATGTACTTCTCGTAGGTCAGCCACATGGACTGGGGTGCCATGAAGGTCTTGTAGTAGAAGCCGGCGGGCATGAAGCGAGCGCCCATCTTGCCAAGAACCGCCATGGCGTCGCGCTCGACACTGGGCCAGCCGTTGGTGCTCGCCGCCACCAGGCCGTCGTAAAGCGGCTGCTGGGTGGCGCGCACGTTGGGTACCTGCGCCGCCTCGTGGCTGCCTAGTTGGAGTACCGCGTTCGGTTCCTCGGCCCCGGCAGCGACGATGCCCCGGGGGCGCGAGTACTTGAAACTGCGATTGACCACGTCCACGCCGTTGGCGATGAGTGCCGAGGCCAGGGTGTCGCCGGCAAAGCCCTGGTAGGACTGACCATTGAAGGTGAAGGTCAGTGGGCGCCCACGATCAATCCGGCCGCCGTCGGTGAGGCGGTTCACCTGGCTCATCAGTGGGCTCCTTGGGCAAGGCCGTCAGCGGTCACCGCCGGCTGCTCGCCGATCCGGTAGACCTCCAGGATCTCGTAGCTCACCGTGTCCCGGGTGACGTTGAAGAACTTGCGACAGCTGGTGTGGTACCACATCTCATGGTGGATACCCCGGGGATTCTTGCGGAAAAACAGGAAGTCGCCCCATTGCTCGTCGCTTGCCGCGTCCGGATCGTCGGGTCGCTTCAGGTGCGCCTCGCCCTTGTAGTGGAATTCCACTTCCTCGCGGGTTTCACCGCAATGGGGGCAGTAGATATGCAGCATGGCCGGCTCCTCAGTGTGCGACGCCGGCGGCGCCGTGCTCGTCGATGAGCGCCCCGGTATTGAAGCGGTCGATGGAAAACGGCTCGGCGATGGGGTGCGCCTTGCCATGGGCCAGCGTCCAGGCGAACACGTGCCCGGAGCCCGGCGTGGCCTTGAAGCCGCCGGTGCCCCAGCCGCAGTTGAAGAACAGCCCCTCGATGGGTGTGGCCGAGAGGATCGGGCAGGCGTCCGGGCAGGTATCCACGATGCCGCCCCACTGGCGGTTCATGCGTACCCGGGAGAAGCTTGGGAAAAGTTCCACGATGGCCTGCAGGGTGTGCTCGATGGTGGGGTAGCTGCCGCGCTGGCCGTAGCCGTTGTAGCTGTCGATGCCCGCACCGATGACCAGGTCGCCCTTGTCGGATTGGCTGATGTAGCCGTGAACGTGGTTAGACATGACCACGGTATCCAGCACCGGCTTGATGGGCTCGGAGACCAGCGCCTGCAGCGGGTGGGATTCGATGGGCAGCTTGAGTCCCGCCATACCGGCCAACACGCCGGAGTTGCCCGCGACCACGCAGCCCACGGTTCTCGCACCAATGAACCCGCGATTGGTTTCCACGCCCAGTACCTTGCCGTCCTTCTCGCGAATGCCGGTGACGGCCGTTTGCTGCAACAGGTCCACGCCCCGGGAGTCCGCTCCCCGGGCGAAGCCCCAGGCCACGGCATCGTGGCGGGCAACACCGGCCCTGGGTTGCCAGGAGGCGCCCAGCACCGGATAACGGCGGTTCGCCGAACAGTCCATCGCCGGCACGATTTCCTTGATCTGCTGCGGGTCGATGACCTCGCTGTCGATGCCGTTCAGGCGATTGGCGTTGACCCGCCGCTGGATGTCGCGCATGTCCTGCAGGGTGTGGCCCAGGTTCATGACGCCGCGCTGCGAGAACATGACGTTGTAGTTGAGTTCCTGGGACAGCCCTTCCCAGAGCTTGAGCGAGTGCTCGTAGAGCGCCGCCGATTCATCCCACAGGTAATTGGAGCGCACGATGGTTGTATTGCGGGCGGTGTTGCCGCCGCCGAGCCAGCCCTTTTCGATCACCGCCACGTTGGTGATACCGTGCTCCCTGGCCAGATAGTAGGCAGTCGCCAAGCCATGGCCGCCGCCACCCACGACGATGACGTCGTACTCCTTTTTCGGCTCCGGATTGCGCCAGACCCGCTGCCAGTTCTCGTGGTAGCGCAGGCCGTGCTTGACCAGGCCGAAACCCGAATAGCGTTCCATGGTTGTGCTCCCCACTACGTTGTCTTCATCCTCGAAAAGGCGGGATCAATAATCAACCACCACGTCTCCCAGCGGTTTGCTGCAACAGGAGAGGATGTATCCGTCGGCCTCATCCTCTTCAGTAATGCCGCCGTTGTGCTCCATGCGCACAGTGCCCGATACGAGAGGCACACGGCAGGTGCCGCAGATGCCCATGCCGCAGGCCTTGGGAATATGCAGCCCCAGCTTGGCGGCGGCGGCATGCACCGTCTCGGTCGGGCCGACGCGGATGCTCTTGCCGGTGGCGCTGAACTCCACGGTGCGCAGGTCCGTAGTCTCTGATATTTCCGCTTCCGCCTCGGCCAGCCCGGCAAGCTCCAGCACCTCGTCACGAATATCCGCCGGGGTCGCACCAAAGCTCTCCTGGTGGTAGTGGCTCATGTCGAAGCCGTCTTCGCCGAGCATCTGGCGTATCGCCGCCATGTAGGGCGTGGGCCCGCAGCAGAAGATCTCACGTTCCAGGTAATCCGGCGCCATGAGCTGCAGCATGGCCCGGTTGAGAAAGCCGCGGTAGCCGGACCAGGCCTCACCGATATCCCGCCGTTCGCAAATGATGTGCAGCGACAGTTCGGGGATGCGGGAGGCCATGTGCTCGAGTTCGCGGTGGTAGATGATGTCCTTGGGCGTACGGGCGCTGTGTACGAAGGCCACGTTGACGTTGGCGTTGGTGTCGAAGAACCAGCGCGCCATGGACATCAATGGCGTGATGCCCACGCCGCCGGAGAGCATCAGCACCTTGTCCGCCGGGTAGTCGATGCAATTGAAATTGCCCACCGGCCCGTGCACCGCGAGTTCGGTGCCTTCCTTCATGCGGTCATGCAGCCAGTTCGAGACGTGGCCGCCGGGCAGGCGCTTCACGGTGATGGAAAAACTGTAGGGCACTGACGGTGAACTGGAGATGGTGTAGGAGCGCAGTACCGTGTCGCCGTCGATATCCAGCTCCAGGGTGACGAACTGTCCCGGCTTGAAGAAAAACAGTACCGGCTGTTCCGCCATGAAGCAGAAGGTGCGTACGTCCCAGGTTTCCTGAATCACCTTCACGCAGCGCACCACGTGACGGCCATTGGTCCAGGTCTGTGTCGTGACCGGGTTCAGAAAGCTCAGGGTCATGGCCGTATCTCTCGCGCCGTGGGTTGTCTCGGGTGGCTGTATTCTCTGCGCCCGCCCGCACCCCCGCTTGCCTGTTTGCGACACCCGCGTATCCACGCCATCCGCACTGCTCCGTGTACGTCGGTGGCGGTGCAGCCCGTGTCGTCCGCAGACAATCGAACAGGCGTGTAGAGAGGCAGAATCCGAGCATCGCGACAACTGATTGGGCGCTTAACGAGAAGGACGCAACGCCATGAGTTCTGCTTTCCGCAATCTGCTGGAAGATCCCCTTGCCGGAGTCCGGTCTGCCGCACTGCGCATGCTCGCCGAGCGCGACGCCGCTTACTCGCTGCCGGCGGCGTTCTACAACGACGAGCGGCTGTTCCAGCTTGATTTGCAGGAGATTTTCGAGAAGGAGTGGTTGTTTGCCGGAATGACTTGCGAAATACCCACCAAGGGCAGCTACTTCACCCTGGATGTCGGTGACAACCCGGTGGTGGTCGTACGCGGGCAGGATGGTGCCATTCACGCCTTCCACAACGTGTGTCGTCACCGTGGTTCGCGGCTTTGCACGCGGGGTAGCGGCAAGGTGGCGAAGCTGGTCTGCCCATACCACCAGTGGACCTACGAGCTGGATGGCCGGCTGCTCTTTGCCGGCAATGACATGGGGCCGGACTTTGACCTGCATGCCTTCGGCCTGAAGCCGGTGCACGTCCGCACTGCGGGCGGCTATATCTTCGTATGCCTGGGTGAGCGCGCGCCGGCCGTCGATGAGTTTCTGCAGGCGCTGGACCGCTATCTGGCACCCCACCACATGGATCAGGTCAAGGTCGCGGCGGAGTCCAGCATCATCGAGGAGGCCAACTGGAAGCTGGTCATCGAGAACAATCGCGAGTGTTATCACTGCAGCGGTTCACACCCGGAACTGCTCAACTCCTTGATGGAGTTCGACGATACCGACGACCCCAAGGCAACCCCGGCCTACCGGGACATGGTGGCCCGCAGGCAGCGGCAGTGGGACGCCTGTGACCTCCCCTACGAGCTGGCCCGTTTCGGAAAGCGCAATCGCATGACCCGCACCCCGTTGCTGGACGGCACGGTGTCCATGACCATGGACGGCAAACCCGCCTGCGGCCGAAGGCTGGGCATCGCCCCCGGGGTGGATGCGGGCGTCTTGCGCATCCTTCATCTGCCAAACTCCTGGAATCACTTCATGGCCGACCATGCGGTGGTGTTTCGCGTTCTACCCCTTGGCCCGCAGCGTACCCAGGTCACCACCAAGTGGCTGGTGCACAAGGATGCGGTGGAAGGCGTTGACTACGAGGTAGAGACGCTGCGCAAGGTCTGGGACGCCACCAACGACCAGGACCGGCGTCTCGCGGAAGAGAACCAGCGCGGCGTCAATTCCCGGGCCTATGAGCCGGGGCCGTATTCCCCTACCTTCGAGTTCGGTGTCGTGGAGTTTGTCGCCTGGTACGCCGAGCGCATGCAGGCCAACCTGGACGAGCACGGCGGCACGCTGCGCGTGGCCAACGCCGAGTAGGGGTTGATTGCCGAATCGGTGCGTTACGCGCTGCGGGCCAACGCACCGTATGGGGGATATCGGGGAACGGCTGTCGGGTACGCCGCTCATGGACACGCCGTAAACCCCTCCCTGGGGGCTCGACAGCCGTTTGTGCCATTGGCTTGGAGCGGGCATGGCCACCGCTGAATCGGTGCGTTACGGCCTTCGGCCTAACAGCACCCTACGGCGGGCTTCGGCCGGCCACGGCAAACTGTAGGGTGTGTTAGCGCGCAGCGCGTAACGCACCGATTCGGCTAGCGCATGCTCGTGAGGAGGTGCTCTTCGATGGCAGCCCGCACCGTGGGCAGCATGACGTCGAAATGGGTCATGAGATCCTTGACCGTATCCTCGAAGGCGGGAATGGGCTGTACGGCGTGAGCCTGCAGCACCATCCGTGCGGCCTCGTCCGGTGCAGCGCCGGCGGGGACTTGTACGCCCATGCGCACCAGCCGCTCGCGGAAGTCGTCCTGGTCAATCAGGTCAACGATCATCATGGGCCATACCCTCTATGCGGCGGCGCTCGTTTGTTTACAGGCGCTGCAAGACCTCCCCAGGCCTTTTCAGCGTAGTACGCCTTCATCGCGAAGCAACTCAAGAATTGCGTCGGCACCCTGTGCAGGTGAGACGTCCGTCAAAATCCGCCCTCCGGTACCCTCGGCTTTCGCGGCGGCTGCCTTGAAGCGGTCGCGAGCCGACGCTGCGCGGATCATCTTGAGCCTTTTGGGCCGCTTCCGTGCAGGCGTTGTCTCTATCGACGCGTGCATGGTATCGGGCTTTGATGTCACTTCGATGACGTCAAACGTGCCTCGCCGGGCAGGCCCGAAGGCGCTCTGCCGCGGGGACGGTGCCGCCTCGTCCACGGTGACAACGCAGGGCAGCCTGACCCTGAGCCGCCGCCGCTGACCGCGAGGCAGTGCCTGCAGCACGGTGAGCGACTCCGCCGTTACCGATTCGAGCACCGCCACACCGGTGACCAGTGGCCAGCCCATGCACTCTGCCAGCAGGTACGGCAGCAGCCCGGAGCCTTCACCACGCTCGGCATGCATGCCGGTTACCACCATGCACGGGGGGCGGGCCCGCAAATGCTCGAGCAATGCGGGGACGGCATCGGCGTCGTCGGTTTGCTGCAACAACGTCAGCCCAGGCACGCCCATGCCGAGGTACTTGCGTAACGCGGGTTCGGTCTCCTCGTCGAGTCGACCGGCATGGACGACGGTCGGCTCGCAGGTCGCTTCCCGCAGGGTCAGCTCCAGCGCGCGGGCGTCCTGGCTGGCGCGCCGTGGACGGCCCGAGCGGGGATGCAGGCCGAGAGAGACCAGGACGGTCACGGGTATCGCCGGTGTTGTGTGGGGCGTCTCAGGCGGCATCGCTTTGCGCCCCCCGGCGGTAGTGGTCGGCACGCAGGATCAGCGCTGCCAGGATGGCGCCCGCATCGCCGATCACGGAGAGATCCGCCCGCTTGACCATGTCGCAGCCGGGATCGTTGCTGATGGCCACCACCTTGTCGCAGGTCTGGATGCCCTGCAGGTGCTGGACCGCCCCGGAAATGCCAACGGCGATGTACACGCGGGCGCTGACCCAGGTGCCGCTGGCGCCCACCTGGCGATCCCGGGGCATGTGGCCGTCGTCCACGGCGACCCGGGATGCCCCTTCCGTAGCCCCCAGAACCCGGGCGAGGGCATGGAACTGCTCCCAGTCCTGTACACCGTTGCCGCCGGAGAGGACGAACTCGGCTTCTGCCAGGGGGATGGCCGCCGGATCAACCGCGACCAAGCCCAGGTCTTCCAGCCGCGCGTAGGCGCTGACAGATTCCTGATTCAAATGCACTGGCTCGGCAGCATGGTTGGTGTCCAGCACGGGGTCGGCGCACTCTTCGGCGGCCAGCAGGATACGCGGACAGGGCCCGCGCAGGTCCAGCTGCCCGCTACCGGTGCGTTGCATGCACTGGCCATCCACCACCTGCCATACCCGGGTGGCGGGGCGCTCACGCAAGCGCGCGGCCAGGCGTCGACCCAGTTCACCGCCTCCGAGTCTGGAGTCCGGTAGCAGCCAATGCCGGGGTTGATAGTGACGCTCCACCGCCGCGAGGGCGGTAAGCCGTGCTTCTGGCGCATAGCCCTGTTCCCGCTCGCCATCCATATGCAGCAGGCGATCCACGCCGGCATCGCCAAACCCGGCTTCCCTTGGCTGGCCGAAGACCACGGCCAGTACGGCGTGACTGTCGCCGGCCAGTTGCCGGGCCAGGCCGAGTACATCGCGGTCGTGGCTTGAGAGTCGGCCGCCGGGCAGATCCGGCACCACGGCGATCACCGGCGCATCTGACGGTATGGCAACCACTCGGCGCTGGTACTCGGGGCTGACGGCGGTGCCTTGCCCCGCGCGCGCACCCTGTTGCGTGCCGCTGCGGTCGATGCGGCGCAGGCCGTTGGCACCGATAAAGCCAACCGCGTGGGGGTCGCGACGTAACACGCCGCCCGGGCTCATCCAGCAATCGGGGTGAGCGGTCTCATCCATGGAGCCGGTATGTTCGGGGTGCAGCCGATTACGGGCGATCCACTCCCGGCGAGGGTCGCGGCGAATGGTCCTGTTCATGCCAGCAATTCCTCCTGCTCGCGACGTGGCCGGGTGCGTGCGGCATCCACTGCGGGCAGGCAGTCCGCCACCAGTTCGGCGATATCCCGAACCTCAGGGCGGGGTTCCACAACGCCTTCCAGCATGGTGGTGCAACCGGGGCATGCCACGGCCACCACTTGAGCGCCGCTGTCGCGGGCGTCGGTCATGCGCATGTCCGGAATGCGCTGCTTGCCGGGAATGTCGGTGATGGGCGCGCCGCCGCCACCGCCGCAGCAGCGGGAGCGGAAACGGCTGCGCTGCATCTCCTGCACGTCCACACCGATGGCAGCGAGTACGGCCCGGGGGGCATCGTATTCGCGGTTGTAGCGCCCCAGGTAACAGGGGTCGTGGTAGGTAACGCCGCTTTCTCCGGATTGGCTGAGCCGCAACCGCCCCGCCTCCAGCAGTTCCTGGATGTAGCCGGTGTGGTGGCTCACCGTGTAGTGGCCGCCCAAGGCGGGATATTCGTTGCGCAGCACATGCAGGCTGTGGGGGTCGCAGGTCACGATGCGCTGGAAGTGGTAGCGGCCCAGGGTGGCGATGTTCTGCCTCGCCAGCTCCTGGAAGGTAGCCTCGTCGCCGAGGCGGCGGGCGACGTCGCCGCTGTCCCGCTCCTCCACGCCAAGCACGGCGAAGTCCACGTCGGCGGCGCGGAGGATCTTCACTAGCGCCCGCAGGGTGCGCTGATTGCGCAGGTCGAAGGCGCCATCACCGAGCCACAGCAGCACCTCGGCGGCACCGCGCTCGCCGATGCATGGCAGGTTCTGGTCGGCGGCCCAGTGCATACGCGCTTCCGGTGTATAGCCTCCCGGGTTGTCGGTACTGGCCAGGTTTTCCAGTACCTCCGCACCCTTGTTCGGCGTCGCGCCATGCTCCAGGGTGAGATGGCGCCGCATGTCGATGATGGCGTCCACGTGCTCGATCATCATCGGGCACTCTTCCACGCAGGCGCGGCAGGTTGTGCAGGACCACAGCGTGTCCGGTTCCAGTAAACCGCCATTGGCCATGTCGAAAATAGGTTTGCCGGGGCCGCCGGAATGCTGACCGACCGCGACGCCCGGGTAGGAGCTGCCCCGATAGCCGGCGTCGCTGCCGCCGGTCATGCCCACCACCAGGTCCTGCACCAGTTTTTTTGGGTTCAGGGGCTGACCGGCGGCAAAGGCAGGGCAGGCCGCCTCGCAGCGCCCGCACTGCACACAGGCATCGAAGCCGAGTAGCTGCGTCCAGGTGAAGTCTGCCGGCCGGCCCACGCCGAGGGGCGCATCCGTGGCTGTCAAATCCAGCGGCCTGATCGCTGTGGAATGACCGCCGCCAAAGCGCTCCGGACGGCGGTGAAAGGCCAGATGGGCGGCGCCGGCAAAGGCGTGCTTCATGGGCCCGCCCCAGGTCATCCCCACAAACAGTTCCGTGAGCCCCCAGGCCACCACCAGAAACAGCAGGCCCGCCACCAACCAGCCGCCGACTGCAGGGGAAACAACACCCGCTGCCGGCAGGGTGAGGAGGAAAAAGCCCAGGGAAAAGGCCAGCAGACTGGCCGGCAGCCGCATCCATGGGCCGCGAGAAAGTCTTGCGGGTGGATTGCGGCGGCGCAGGGCTACGAACACGGCGCCTGCCGCCATGGTGGCGGTGGCAGCCAGCAGTGCCCAGCCAAGCAGCCGTGCTTCAAGCCCCAGTCCGAATACCAGGACAACCAGTAGTGCCGCGGCGACGAAGCCACCGGCGGTGGCGACGTGGCTGTTGGCGATATAGCGGTCCCGCGCCACCACGTGATGGAGATCCACCAGGTAGCGCCGGGGCAGTGCCAGCAGGCCGCCCACCACGTCCACGGCTTCCGGCCGACCCTGACGCCATAGCCGCACGCGCCGCCATGCACCGATCAGCGCCAGGGCAATAGCCGCCAGCACCAGCAATGAAAGGGCGCCGGCGAGCACGGTCAGAAATCCTTGCAGATGCGTAGCGCATCGTAGATGGCGGCGTGGATGTTGCGCGGTGCCGCGCAGTCGCCGATGCGAAACAGGGCGAAGCCGCCACCGTCCCCCGCCTCAAGGCAGGGCTGCGGCCGGGCGGCGTAGAGCGCCTCCAGGTCTACTTGCCCGTGGTTGCGTGACTGGGCCTTCAATGCGTAGTAGAGCGCCTCATCGGGGCGCACGCCGTTTTCCACCACGATCTGGTCCACCACCCGCTCCTCGTGACCGCCGGTGTACTCGTTTTCCAGCACGGCGATGAGCTTCTGCCCCTCACGGTAGACGCTGTGCAGGGCCAGGTCCGGCGTCATGATCACCTGCTTTTCGTAAAGACTGCGGTAGAAGGTGGGGAAGGTGGTGCCGCCCACGGCGGCGCCGGGCTTGATGTCATCGGTGACGATTTCCACCTTTGCACCCTTGGCGGCCAGGTAATCGGCAGCGGACACCCCGGCGAACTCGCAGATGCTGTCGTAGACCAGCACATTGTCGGCGGGCGCGCTGCGGCCACTGAGTACGTCCCAGGTACTGACCACCAGTCCTTCCTCGGCACCCCAGGCCGGCACCTGGGACAGGAACGGTTGGCCGCCGGTGGCGAGGATCACCACATCAGGCTGCAGGTCGTGGATAAGCGCCTCGGTGCCGGGTGTCTCGAAGCGCAGGTCCACCTTGAGTCGCTCCAGTTCCAGCTGGTACCAGCGGGTGATTCCGGCGATCTGGTCGCGCTGCGGTGCCTGGGCGGCAAGGCTGATCTGCCCGCCCAGTCGGTCACTCATTTCCAGCAGGATGACGTGATGGCCCCGCTCCGCGGCGACTCGCGCCGCCTCCAGCCCGCCGGGGCCGCCGCCTACTACCACCACGCGGCGCGCCGTGGCGCTGCTCTTGACCACGATGTGGGGCAGCCCCATGTATTCCCGGGAGGTAGCGGCGTTCTGCACGCAGAGTACGTCCAGCCCCTGGTACTGCCGGTCGATGCAGTAGTTGGCGCCGACGCACTGGCGTATGCGGTCCACCTGGCCGTCGCGCACCTTGTTGACGAAGTGGGGGTCGGCGATCTGTGCCCGGGTCATGCCCACCAGGTCGACATAGCCGCCTTCCAGAATACGGTTGGCCTGGTTGGGGTCCTTGATGTTCTGGGCGTGGATCACCGGGACGTTCACTACCTCCTTGATGCCGGCCGCCAGATGCAGGAAGGGCTCCGGTGGGTAGCTCATGTTGGGGATGACGTTGGCAAGCGTATTGTGGGTATCGCAGCCGGAGCCCACCACGCCGAAGTAGTCCACCTTGCCTGTGGCGTCGTAGTAGGCGGCGATCTGCTTCATGTCGTCGTGGGTGAGGCCGTCCGGGTGGAACTCGTCGCCGCAGATGCGCATGCCCACCACGAAGTCGTCACCCACTTCGGCCCGCACGGCGTTGAGCACCTCCATGCCGAAACGCATGCGGTTCTCGAAGCTGCCGCCCCACTGATCATTGCGCTTGTTGACCCGGGGGCTCCAGAACTGGTCGATCAGGTGCTGGTGGACGCAGGAGAGTTCCACCCCGTCCAGCCCGCCTTCCTTGACCCGCCGCGCGGCCTGGGCAAAGTCGCCGATGATGCGCTGGATTTCTTCTTCTTCGATGGTCTTGCAGGTAGACCGGTGCACCGGCTCGCGGATGCCCGAGGGGGACAGCAGTTGCGGCCAGTCGTGACCGTCCCAGCGGGAGCGGCGACCCATGTGGGTGATCTGGATGAGTATCCTGCCGCCGTGCCGGTGCACTGCCTCGGAGAGGTTCTGCAAGTGCGGGATCACAGCGTCGGTGGCCAGGTTTACCGAGCTCCACCAGGCCTGGGGGCTGTCGATGGAGACGGGCGACGACCCCCCACAGATACACAAGCCGCAACCGCCCTTGGCTTTTTCCTCGTAGTAGCGCACGTAGCGCTCCGTGGTCATGCCGCCATCGGTGGCGTATACCTCGGCATGGGCGGTGCTCACCACCCGGTTGCGGATGGTGAGCTTGCCGATGTCGATGGGCTGGAACAGGGCGTCGAACTGGCTCATGTCAGGCTCCGTGGCGCGGTCGCGTGGCGGCTTCGATCGGGGTGGTGATGGGCCGGCGGGTGTTGCTGTTGCGGACACGCCGTAAACCCATCCATGGGGGCTCGACAGCGGCATCCCTGCCGCTGACGGTCCGCAACAGCAACACCCGCCGGCCCATCGCCACCCAGCGCGTGCGCAGGCCGTCTCGGTTGGCAGCCTTTTGTGAGGGGGTGGCGTGTCTCCCATGGACCGTCAGCGGCAGGGACGCCGCTGTCGAGCCTACACGGACGTATTCACGGCGAGTCCATGGGAGACATGCCATCCCCTCACAAAAGGCCTTGCACCAAACCTTCGCCGTCATGTCATCGCCTCCCGTGGCCGCACCCGGAAAAGCCCCGTGTCGCAGCCGGGCTCGGCGGCGCTGCGGACCTGCTCGGACACGGTACGCAGCGGGCTACCCTGGGCCGCGAGGATCTGGTCCATGGCACCGGCGAACCAGCCGGTGAACATGTAGTCCACCTTGCGGCCCGCCTTGCCGTACTCGTAGACGAAGGCACTGTGGCGCAGGCAGATCTCGGCGCTACCGGAATCGAGATCGATGTGCTCGATCTCGAAGAGGCCCCAGCCACGCTGGGAGAGGCGCTTCATGTAGTGGGCAAATACGGCTACGCCCTCCAGGCCGTGCAGGGCCGCTTCCTTCTCACACCAGTGCCAGGCCGACTTGTAGCCAGCGTCGTAAAGAATGTCGGCGTAGTGCTCCGGCCCCAGGGCCTCTTCCACGGCCTTGTGGTTGTTAATGAAAAAGTGCCGCGGCACATACAGCATGGGCAGCGCGTCGGTGGTCCAGACACCGGTCTCGCTATCGACGGTGATGGGCAATTCTGGGGGGTGGGTGGTCATCATCTTCATCTCTCAGTCGAAGCCGACGGCTGCGGGCACCACGGGTTGCAGGTTCTTCGGGGGAACGGGTTGCGGACCGTCAGCGGCAGGGATGCCGCTGTCGAGCCCCCATGGATGGGTTCACGGCGTGTCCGCAATCCGTTCACCCGAAGAACCCGCCCCCCGGTCCATCACTCGCCCCAGACGTCGCGCAGGACCCTCACCCAGTTCTCGCCCATGACCTTGCGCGTCACCCGCTCGCTCATGCCCCGGCGCATCAGCGCCTCGGTGAGGTTGGGGAAGTCGCCGATGGTGCGAATACCCTTGGGGTTGATGATTTCGCCAAAGCGGGTGAGGCGGCGGGCGTAGCCCTTGTCATGGGTCAGCCACTCGAAGAACTGGGCGTCCTGCCCCTGGGTGAAATCGGTGCCGATGCCGACGCTGTCCTCGCCGGCGATATCCATCACGTACTCGATGGCCTCGCAGTAGTCGTCGATGGTGGAATTGACGCCGTTCTTCAGGAACGGGGTGAACATGGTCACGCCGATGAAGCCGCCGTGCTCGGCGATAAAGCGCAGTTCCTCGTCGGACTTGTTGCGGGGATGCTCCTTGAGCCCGGAGGGCAGGCAGTGGGAGTAGCAGACCGGTTTTTTCGACTCCAGGATCACTTCCTCGGACGTCTTCGAGCCCACGTGGGAGAGGTCGCACATGACGCCGACGCGGTTCATCTCGGCGACGATCTCCCGGCCGAAGCCGGAGAGCCCACCGTCGCGCTCGTAGCAGCCGGTGCCCACCAGGTTCTGGGTGTTGTAGCAGAGTTGCACGATGCCCACGCCGAGCTGCTTGAAGATCTCCACGTAACCGATCTGGTCTTCGTAGGCATGGGCGTTCTGAAAGCCCAGGAGTATGCCGGTGCGGCCTTCTTCCTTGGCGGCGACGATATCCCGGGTGCTGCGCACCGGGCGAACCAGGTCGGCGTTGTCCCGGAGCAGGCCATTGACCATGACGATGTTGTCGACGGTGGCCTGGAAGTCCTCCCACACCGAGACGGTGCAATTGGCGGCGGTGATGCCGCCGCGGCGCATGTCTTCGAACAGGTCACGACCCCATTTGGCAATGATCAGACCGTCGACGACGATGGCGGTATCGTGGATGGATTGCGTGCTCATGCTGGCCCCCGGCTGCGCCGTTTGTGGCTGCGTCAGGCTGCGGCCTGACAACTGCGGCTAGGATAGCGACGGCACTGAAGGGGGGAGCGCGGAAAAGCGACAGCGAGGATTCAGAAAGCGTCATGCCGCAGGGAAACAGACCTCGCACAGCAAAAAGGCGCCCGCAGGCGCCTTTTCGGGGAGGTGTCGAGCCGTGCTGCCTACTCGTCGAGGAAGCTGCGCAACGACTCCGACCGGGTGGGGTGGCGCAGCTTGCGCAGGGCCTTGGCCTCGATCTGCCGGATGCGCTCGCGGGTGACGTCGAACTGCTTGCCCACCTCTTCCAGGGTGTGGTCGGTGTTCATGTCGATGCCAAAGCGCATCCGCAGTACCTTGGCTTCCCGCGGGGTGAGCCCGCCAAGTACGCCGCGTACCGCTTCCTTCAGGCCTTCACGGGTGGCGGAATCCACCGGTGACATGACCATCAGGTCCTCGATGAAGTCGCCCAGGTGGCTGTCCTCGTCGTCGCCAATGGGCGTCTCCATGGAGATCGGCTCCTTGGCGATCTTGAGTACCTTGCGCACCTTGTCCTCGGGCATGTCCATGCGCTCGGCCAGTTCTTCCGGCGTGGCTTCCCGACCCATTTCCTGCAGCATCTGCCGGGAAATGCGGTTCAGCTTGTTGATGGTCTCGATCATGTGCACCGGAATACGGATGGTGCGGGCCTGGTCCGCGATGGAGCGGGTGATGGCCTGCCGGATCCACCAGGTGGCGTAGGTCGAGAACTTGTAGCCGCGACGGTATTCGAACTTGTCCACGGCCTTCATCAGGCCGATGTTGCCCTCCTGGATCAGGTCCAGGAACTGCAGGCCACGGTTCGTGTACTTCTTGGCGATGGAGATCACCAGCCGCAGGTTGGCCTCGACCATTTCCTTTTTTGCCCGCCGTGCCTTGGCCTCGCCAATGGACATCTTGCGGTTGATTTCCTTGATCTCGGCGATGTTCAGGCCGGTGCGATCCTGCAAGGACGCCAGCTGATCCTGCGCGTAGCGCACCCGCTCGCGCTGCTCGCCCAACTTGTCGGCGTAGGATTCGCCACCCTTCGCCAGGCCTTCGAACCACTCGGTGTTGGCCTCGTTGCCGGGGAAGACCTTCAGGAACGTCTTGCGCGGCATGCCGGCCTTCTTGACGCAGGCCTCCATGACCGTGCGTTCCTGGCGGCGAATCCCCTCGACCGCCCGCCGCAACTGACCCACCAGGCCCTCGAGCACGCGCGGTGTGAGCTTCATGCTCAGGAACAGCGTCGCCATCTCGGCGCGCAGTTCCTTCACCTGCTTGCTGCTGCCGCCATGCTTGGCGAGCATGTCCTGGGTTTCGTCATAGAGTTCCTGCATCCGCAGGAAGACTTCCCGTGCCTGTTCCGGATCCGGCCCGGTATCTGGCGACGGCGTGTCGTCATCATCGTCATCGCTGTCGCTATCGCTGTCGTCATCCGACGATGCGTTGGCGGACTGGTTGTTGTTGTCGTTGTTGTCGTTGTTGCCGGCGGCTCCATCGCCTTCGGAGAGATCGCGGAAGCTGGCGACCAGGTCGCTGAGTCGCATCTCCTCGTTCTCGGCGCGGGCATACTCGCCAAGCAGCAGTTGGGCGGATTCGGGATACGCGGCCAGGGCGGTTACAACCTGGTCCAGGCCCTCCTCGATGCGCTTGGCAAGGTGGATCTCGCCTTCACGGGTCAGCAACTCCACCGTTCCCATCTCGCGCATGTACATGCGCACCGGGTCGGTGGTGCGGCCGAATTCGGCATCAACTGCAGCCAGGGCGGCCGCGGCCTCCTCGGCAGCATCCTCGTCGTCGGTGGTCACCGCCGAGTCGTTGAGCAGGAGAGAATCGGAATCGGGCGCAACTTCATGGACGGTGATGCCCATGTCGTTGATCATCCCGATGATATCCTCGATCTGTTCCGGATCGACGATATCGTCGGGCAGGTGATCGTTCACTTCGGCATAGGTCAGGAACCCCTGCTCTTTGCCTTTGGCGATCAATTGTTTAATCTGTGACTGTTGGTCTTGATTCATACCGCTCTACCTGAGAGGCCGGTGAATGGCGACTGGCCGGTTTCAAAGAACCGGCCATTATAGTGCCTGCGCGCTGCTTTTCCAGCGCCGGTCATCTGGACATGCCCTTCGCCTTTAGCAGGGCAAGCCATTCCTGATGCTCTTCGGGGGTCAGATTCCCCTTTTCCAATTGACCCTGTAAGTATTGCAAGCGCTGGCGTGCAAGCAATGTTTCCAGGTGTTCCATGGCCCCGACGAACTCTGCTTCGACCCCGTCGCTTGGCGTCATATGATCCCAAGTGGCCAGTTTCCAGAGCGCTGCCTCATGGGGGGAATCGCGGAAACGCTCGAGCAACGCACCTGAACTCAGATGGGGCTCCTGCTGCAGGATTTCAATGATTTCCGCCAACAGATCCGCCCCGGGTAATGACAGTTGCGCGACCAGTTCCGGAGGCAAGGCACTCTCGGCCAGTGTAGGTCGTTCCAGCAGTAATGCCACCGCCACCCGAATCAATGTGCGCCGCTGCGTCTTGACCCTGGCCGGCCGGGCGGGCGCCTTTTCCGCTGGTGTGGTGGGCTTGTCGCCAGCCATGACCGCCTCCACATGGGCGCGGTCGACCTTTGCCAGACTGGATAGCTCATCGATCATCAGATCGCGAAACACGCCGGGTGGAATGCGCGCAATCAGCGGTGCCGCCGTCTCGGCAATGCGCGCCCGGCCATCCATGCTCTTGAGGTCCGATTCCCCGGCCAGTTCCCTGAACAGGAACTCTGACAGCGGCAGCGCGTCGCCGAGCAGCTCGACGAACGCGTCGCGACTGTGCCGAACCAGGCTGTCCGGATCCTCGCCGTCGGGAAGGAACAGAAAGCGTGCCTGGCGCCGGTCGCGCATGGCTGGCAGGGCGCTTTCCAGGGCTCGCCAAGCCGCCTGACGGCCGGCACGGTCACCATCGAAACAGAACACGACATCGGTGGTGGTCTGAAACAGACGTTCCACGTGCTGCGTGCTGGTAGCCGTCCCCAGGGTTGCCACCGCGTTCCGAAAATCGTGCTGTGCCAACGCAACCACGTCCATATAGCCTTCGACAACCAGAATATCGGCGGGTTTGCGCTGGGCTTGAAGGCACTCATGCAGGCCGTAGAGCTCGCGGCCCTTGTGAAAAACCGGGGTCTCCGGCGAGTTCAGGTACTTGGGCTCGCCGTTGTCGAGCACGCGGCCACCGAAAGCGATGACCCTGCCGCGACGATCCCGGATCGGAAACATGATCCGGTCGCGGAATCGATCGTACTGGCCGCCATTGTCGCGGCTGATGAGCATGCCCGATTTGTGCAGCGGGCCAGCCAGATGCTCCAGCGACTTGAGGAGGTTATCCCAGCCCGGAGGCGCAAAACCGATGCCGTAGTCTGCGGCGATTTCGCCACTGAGTCCCCGGCCGCGCAGATAGTCGATGGCTCTCTGCCGCTGTGGATGGCGGCGCAGCCAATTGCGGTAGAGCTTGTCTGCCTCTGCCAGGGCGTCGTAGAGATCGCCACTGTCATGCGCCTCCCGCGGTCGGGCCTCCCGGGGAATCTCCATGCCCAGCTGCCGCGCCAGCACTTCCACCGCCTCGGGAAATTCGAGTCGGTCGTACTCCATCAGGAAGCGCAGCGCGGTCCCGTTGGCCCCGCATCCGAAGCAGTGATAGAACTGCTTGCTGGGGCTGACGGTAAACGAGGGGGTCTTTTCCGAGTGGAACGGGCAGAGTGCCTGATAGTTGGCACCGGCCTTCTTGAGGTCCAGCCGGCTCCCGATGACATCCACGATGTCGCTACGCGCGATCAGTTCATCTATGAATGGTTGCGGGATGAGGCCAGCCATCGACACCCCCTTCAGATGGGCGAGTCTGTACACACTGCCTCATGGGCAGACAGCGACGCCGGGCGATAGATTGCTGCGAGCGTCAGCTCAGGCGCTGCTTGACGCGACCGCTGGCCGCACCCATGTCGGCGCGACCCTGCAGCTTCGGCCGGAGAACGGCCATCACCTTGCCCATGTCGCGCACTGAATCAGCACCGGTTTCCTGCAGCGCTTCTTCAATGAGTGCGTTGATTTCGTCGTCGCTCAGGGGCTGGGGCAGGAATTCCTGGATGATGACGATTTCGGCCTGTTCTTTCTCCGCAAGATCACTGCGGCTGGCCTGCTCGTACTGGGCGATGGATTCCTGGCGCTGCTTGACCTGCTTGCTCAGGAGGGCCACGACGTCATCGTCGGATAGCTCGATTCGCTCGTCCACTTCCCGCTGCTTGATGGCGGCAGTCAGCAGTCGCAGGGTACCCAGGCGCTGTTTCTCGCCCGCGCGCATGGCCTGCTTGACCGCTTCGAGTATGCGGCCCTTGAGCGACTCGTTGCTCATGCCGACGCTCGACTCAGTAAAGTCGTTCGCGGCGTTGCTGCTCGCGGGACAGGCGCTTCATGTGACGCTTGACGGCAGCCGCCTGCTTGCGCTTGCGCACCTGGGTCGGCTTCTCGTAGTGTTCGCGACGACGAATCTCGGAGAGAACGCCGGCCTTTTCACAGGACCGCTTGAAGCGGCGCAGCGCGACTTCGAAGTGCTCGTTTTCCCGTACCTTGACGCTCGGCATGCAGCTAATCACCTTCCTGACTGAGTGTGTCACCCGCAATAGCGGTTGTAGACTGTGGGCGCGATATTCTAGCGATGCGCCTGCCCCAATACAAGCGCGAGGTGCCCGGCGGACTGCGCGCCGGTTACACTTATGCGCTCTTTTAATTATCCAGGAGACTTTTCGACCATGCGTGTGCTTGGCATCGAGACGTCATGCGACGAGACCGGGGTGGCGATCTATTGCACCCGGGAGGGCCTGCTGGCGCACGCCGTGCATAGCCAGGTGGCGCTGCATGCCCGCTATGGGGGCGTAGTCCCTGAGTTGGCGTCCCGTGATCATGTGCGCAAGCTCGCACCCATGATCAACGGCGTGCTTGCCGATGCCGGGCTGGATCGCCGGCAACTGGATGGAGTGGCCTATACCCGCGGGCCCGGCCTGGTCGGGGCGCTTTTGGTTGGCGCCGGGGTGGCCCGCTCGCTTGCCTGGGGCCTGGATATACCCGCGCTTGGCGTGCACCACATGGAAGCGCATCTGCTGGCGCCCATGCTGGAGGCGCGGAAACCCGCGTATCCGTTTGTTGCACTGCTGGTGTCAGGCGGCCACACCATGCTGGTACTGGTCGCGGGCCTGGGCCGTTATCGCCTGCTGGGCCAGTCGGTTGACGATGCCGCCGGGGAAGCCTTCGACAAGACAGCGAAGCTGTTGCAACTGCCTTATCCGGGCGGGCCGGCGCTGGAGCGTCTTGCCCGGGACGGTGATCCGACGCGATTCCGCTTTCCGCGGCCCATGACCGATCGCCCAGGGCTTGATCTCAGCTTCAGCGGGCTCAAGACCTATACCCGCAATACCGTCCTGCGAGAAGGAGACGATGCTGCCGCCGATATCGCCCGGGCGTTTCAGGATGCCGTCGTGGATACGCTGGCCATCAAGTGTCGCCGGGCGCTGGAGCAGACCGGCGTGAAGGGCCTTGTGGTGTCGGGAGGCGTGGGCGCCAACCGTGCCCTGCGCGAGCGACTCGGCGAGGTTGCCGCCCAGGCGGGCGCAGAGACCTATTACCCGCGGTTCGAACTGTGCACCGACAACGGCGCCATGGTAGCCCATGCCGGCGCCCTGCGGCTCGAGGCGGGGGAGCAATCCGGGCCGGCATTTGACGTGGTGGCGCGCTGGCCGCTTGAGACACTGGAGCCGCCGGTCGCCGCCTGATTCAGCTCTTGGGAGTGCCGATCTTGCCCTCGGTGCCGTTGAGCAGGTTGCGAATGTTGCTCCGGTGGCGCCAGTAGGTCAGTGCCGTGATGGCAGCCATGCCCAGTACCAGGGCAGTGGGTGCCCCGAAGAGCACCATGTAGATGGGGGCCAGCAGGAAACTGGTGAGCGCTGCCAGGGATGAGAAGCGGAACAGGAACGCGACGATCAGCCAGGTGGCACCGGTGGCCAGCAGCCCGAGCCAGGACCAGGCCAGCAGTACCCCGAGTCCGGTGGCAACGCCCTTGCCTCCCTTGAAGCCGAAGAACACCGGATACAGGTGGCCGAGAAAGGCTGCCAGGCCACACAAAGCCATGGTTTCCGGGCTCCGGCCGGCAACAGCGGCCAGCACCACCGGCAGTGTCCCCTTCAGAAAATCCCCTGCCAGGGTCAGCGCCGCCGGTTTTTTGCCACTCATCCGCAGCACATTGGTCGCGCCCGGGTTCCCGGAACCCTGCTGGCGTGGATCCGGTAGCCCCATCATCTTGCAGACCACCACGGCGGTGGAGATGGAGCCGACCAGGTAGGCGGTGATCAGCAGCACAATATCGATAAGCATGGGCGTATTGAACGGGGCCGATCCCGACGGGTCAAGGCGCGGCGTTGTGGTCGGCTGGCCGGATGCTTCCATCGACGGGTATGATCGCGCCACTGGGCGGCTTAGGGAGACACCCATGGATACCGTGTTCATCCGCGCGCTCGGCGTCGAGTCGATCATCGGCGTACACGCCTGGGAGCGCCGGCTGAAACAGCGGCTGACCATCGATCTGGATCTGGCGTGGAATACGGCAGCCGCCGCGGCCGACGATGATCTGTCCGAAGCCCTGGATTACGCTGCCGTAGCGGCCCGGGTGCAGTCCCTGGCTGCCGCGGAGAGCTGCCACCTGCTGGAGACGCTGGCCGAGCGGATGGCTGACACGTTGCGCGAGGAGTTCGGCGTAGCCTGGCTGCGCCTGCGCGTCAGCAAGCCCGGCGCGGTTGCCGGCGCCGCTGCAGTGGGCGTCGTCATTGAGCGGGGCCAGCCTGGATGAGTGTTGTCCGCGTCTACCTGAGCATTGGCAGCAATGTGGAGCCCACGCACAATGTGCGCTCGGCGGTTGCGGCGCTGCGCTCGGATTTCGGCCAGCTCATCGTGTCCCCGGTTTACCGCAATCCCGCTGTCGGCTTCTCCGGCGATGATTTCCTGAATCTGGTGGTAGGGCTCGATACCGAGCTGACGCCACTGGACCTCGCCGAGCGCCTGCGCGCCCTGGAGGATGCCCATGGCCGTCTCCGCCAGGGGCCGAAATTTGCCTCCCGGACCCTGGATATCGACATCCTGACCTACGGGGACGCCGTCCTGCGTCTGGGGCGACTGGTGATTCCGAGAGACGAAATCCTCCGCTATGCCTTCGTGCTGCGGCCGCTGGCGGATATTGCCGGTGACGACGTTCATCCGGAAACCGGACAGCACTACCGGGCCCTGTGGCGCGAGTGTGAGGTGGCCTGGGGTTACCCACCCATGGAAACGGTGCAGCTGGCACTGGCGGATGGTGGCGATGACTGATCCCTTCAGCCTGCCCGAGGGGTTTCCTGCGCCGGATCCCGACGCGCTTGCGATCAGCCGGGACCTGGTTGCCCATCAGCAGCAGCAGATCGACGCCGGCGGCGGCTGGCTGGCCTTCGATGCCTGGATGGAAACCGCGCTCTACACCCCCGGGCTTGGCTATTACGCTGCCGGTGCAACGAAGTTCGGCGCTGCCGGTGATTTCATCACTTCGCCCATGGTGTCACCATTGTTCGCCTGGACGCTGGCGGCCGAAGCGCGGCGCCTGCTCCGGCAGGGCGGAGACACGATTCTCGAGTTCGGCCCTGGGGATGGCCTCCTGGCGCGAGATCTGTTGCAGGAATTGCATCGCCTGGATGCCTTGCCGGCGCGCTATCTGCTCCTGGAGCGCAGTGCCGATCTGCGGGACCGCCAGGCGGCGACGCTCGCGACGCTGCCGTTGGAGGTGCGACGCCGGGTGAGCTGGCTTGACCGTCTGCCGGACGAGCCGATCAGGGGCCTGGTGCTGGCCAATGAGGTTGCCGATGCCCTGCCGGTGAAACGCTTTCGCCGCGAAACGGATGGCGTGGTCGAATTGGGGGTGGTTCGCGACGGTGACGGTTTCCAATGGCAAGGCAGGGCAACCCCCGCCGCCAACACCGTCGTCGACACACTGGAGCGGGAAGCCGGAGACCGTTTTCCCGCGGGATACGAGTCCGAATGGTGCCCCCAATTGCCGCCGTGGGTTGCATCCATTGCCGAAGTGCTTGATTTTGGTGCCGCATTATTGGTCGACTATGGCTATCCGCGTGGCGAGTACTATCTGGCCGAGCGCCGCCGTGGCACGCTGCGATGCCACTATCGACATCGGGCCCATGACGACCCGTTCATGCTGCCCGGCCTGCAGGACATCACTGCCCACGTGGATTTCACGGCTGCTGCCGAAGCGGCGGTGTCGGCCGGCGCCGAGCTGCTGGGGTTTGCCACCCAGGCGCATTATCTGATGGGTGCCGGTGTGACCGACATCCTGCAGGCGCGGATGGCGCAGGAGCCGGCTCGGCAGCTGGAACTGGCGCAGCAGGCGAAGACGCTGCTGTTGCCAGGCGAGATGGGTGAGCGGTTTCGGGTGCTTGGTTTTGCCAAAGGCGGCGATCCGGGACTGACAGGCTTTTCAACGTATAATCATGTCAACCGACTATGACAGTGGCGTCGGGTATACGGTCGCAGGTGGGGGGAAACCGACAGGGTGGTTGATCGACACATACTGCTGGTGGATGACGATCCCGCTTCCGTTGCCGAGATTCGTGGCGATCTGGAGCCGGCGGGGCTCGGCATCGTGCCCTGTGGTGATCTTCAGGCCGCGCAGCGGCTGCTGCGCACCCAGCAGGTGGATGGTTTCATCGTCGCCCAGCGTGATGAACAGGCTGCTATTGCTACCTGCGAGGCGCTGCGCGGTGAGCCGGGCTACTACATGTCGCCCCTGCTTTGCGTCACCGCAAGTGAGAATCGGGATCTGTGGAAGGCGGCATTTCGCGTTGGCTGTGACGATGTGCTGAGGCGCCCCCTGGAGATGGTTGTCCTCCAGGCCCGGCTATTCAATCTGCTGGAGAAGGCCGAGTACGCCCGCGAGCTTGAGCGGGTGCGGGCCAACCTGGCCCGTTACGTATCGCCAAGGCTGCGACAGTTGCTGCAGCGGGCGCAGCCCGATGGTGGCCTGCCCGCGCCGCAGGAGCAGGAGGTCTGCATCCTGTTTTCGGACATCCGTGGCTTTACGGCCCTGTCCCGGACGATTCCCGCCGATGTGCTGTTCGCCACTGTCAGCCGCCACCTTGGCCTGCAGGTGGAAGCTGTCTACGCCCATGGCGGCTACGTGGACAAGTTCGGTGGTGACGGGATCATGGCCGTGTTCGACAGCGCGGAGATGGTCGGTAATGCATGCGCCTGTGCTCTGGACATCATGCAGACCAACCAGGAATTACAGGCAACCGGTGCCGACATGGCGGTGCCCATGGGGATTGGCATTCATGTGGGGCCGGTGGTGGCCGGCAATATCGGCACCGGCGAGCATCTCGATTACACCGTGATCGGCAACACTGTGAACCTGGCGGCCCGACTCTGCGGCTACGCGCGACCCATGGATATCGTGGTGTCCGATGCGGTGCGCCAGAGGCTGGATACCCACCCGGAACTGTCCTGTATCGATCCCAGGAAGGCCGAAATACGCGGGCTGAGTGGCGCTATTACGCTTTATCGGCTCGCCGGCCGCGAAGCGGAGAAAGTCTAGAGTTGCGCGCTGATGGCTTTCGTGCGGGCCGCCGAGACCGCTTGTGCGATGGCCTTTCCTTTCAGTCCCTGGGCGGCGAATTCGGCCCCGCCGATACCTGCTGCCACGGCGTGGCACCGCTCTAGCAGCGGCCTTTGCGGGTAATCCCGATCCTCCAGCCCGGTCCTTCCCCGTGCATCGGCCTCGCAGGCCAGCAGGAATTTCCGAAACCGCTCGGGGCGGCGAAACGCATCGGTGCGTTCAAGCAGGGACAGTACGGTCTCCGGGCGCAGTTCCCGCGCCTGATGGCAGAGCAGATGATAGCGGCTGGTGATCACCGCCAGCTCGCGATGATCATTGGGGACGCGATAGCGCTCGCAGACCTGGCGAACCAGCTTCACGCCCCGTTGCTCGTGGCCGATGTGGCGCGGCCATTGCTCTTGCGGCGTGGTCCCCTTGCCCAGATCGTGCAATAACGCCGCGAAACGGACTTCGTTGTCGTCGGTCAGACGTGCCGCCTGCTCCAGCACCATCAAGGTGTGCACCCCCGTGTCGATTTCCGGGTGGTGCTTCTCCGGTTGCGGAATGCCGAACAGGCGATCAATCTCCGGCAGCAACCTGGCCAGCGCGCCGCAGTCACGCAGCACCTGGATGAACACCGCCGGTGCCGCCTCGCCCAGTGCCTTGCTCCATTCCTGCCAGACCCGTTCCGGGACCAGGGCATCCACCTCGCCGGCTTCCACCATCTCTCGGCATAGCGCCATGGTGTCCTCGGCAGGCGCGAAGCCCAGTGGTGCGTAACGCGCCGCGAAACGCGCCAGACGCAGGATCCGCACCGGGTCTTCCCGAAAGGCTTCGGAAACGTGGCGCAGTTGGCGTGACCTGAGGTCGGCCATGCCGTTGAAGGGGTCGACCAGCTCTCCCTCGGGGGTCTCGGCCATGGCGTTGACGGTAAGGTCACGCCGACCCAGATCCTGTTCCAGTGTTACATCCGGTGCGGCGTGGACCGTGAAGCCGTGATAGCCGGGAGCCGTCTTGCGCTCCGTGCGGGCCAGTGCGAATTCCTCATGGGTTTGCGGATGCAGGAAAACCGGAAAATCCTTGCCCACCGGCCGGAACCCCCGGCGCTCCATGTCCTCAGGTGTTGCGCCCACAACCACCCAGTCGCGCTCGGTGACCGGGCGGTCCAGAAGACGGTCGCGGACGGCACCGCCCACCAGGTAGACCTCGAGGCCCGCGATGGCGGCGTCCCGGCTCATCGTCGTGCCAGGCGGCGGTATCCGTCATAGTCGCCGCGGTGACCCCGACCACCCCCGGACAGATAGCCTGGCACCACGGCCTCCACCGCCGTCGGATGAATACCCAGGGCGGGCAGTGCATTGTGGTCCGAGATGTTATCCACGGTCGCCGACAGGTAGTTGTCCATGGAAAACGGCTTGGTGGGCACCATTCCCATGACCCGCGCCTGCAATCGCGACATCCAGTCCGGGCAGGGAATGATCTTGCGCCGTAGCCCGGCCACGGTTGCGACATAGCGCACCAGTTCAAGCAAGGTGTAGCGTTGCGGCCCCACCAGGTCGAGGGATTTGCCGAAGGTGGTCTCGTTGGTGAGGCTGCGCACAAAGGCTTCGGCCACGTCGCCGACGAACACCGGCTGGAAGCGGGCGTAGGGCGTGGGCAGCGGGAACGCGCCGGGCGCGATTCGCAGCAGCCCGGCGAAGCGATTGAAAAAGCTGTCTTCCGGGCCGAATACCACGGACGGGCGGAACACGGTGACATCAAGCTCCGGGCTCTGGGCCGACAGCACGAGGCGTTCGGCCTCGCCCTTGGTGCGCTGGTAGTGGCTTGGACCGTTGTCGGCATCCGCCCCCAGGGCGCCCATATGCACATAGCGGCGGATGCCGGCCCGGGCGCAGGCGCGAAGCACGATTTCCGTCAGTTCCACGTGGGCGCGGCGGAAGCCGCTGCCATCGGAGCCCTTTTCATTGAGAATGCCAACCAGGTTGATCACCGCATCCGCCCCGGCCAACAGCCTGGTCAGGGCATCCTCGTTGTAGACGTCCGCCTCGATCAGCTCGAGCCGGGGAATAATCAGCAGGTGGCGGCTGCGCTCGCGTCGGCGCGTGGCCACGCGGGCTGCGATGTTGTGTTCCAGCAGGCGGTTTGCCAGGTTGCGGCCGATGAAACCGCTGCCGCCGAGTATGCAGACTCTCTCCATGCGCATGGAAGTTAACCTATCGTCGTACTGTGAATCAGGCGCCCATTGTAAGCGATGAGATTGAAATAACAGTATGATGCCCGCGGCAGGCGAAGGAGACGCCGTCCAATCGCAGTCTGTGCTTCGGGGGTAGATCCTTGCAAATCGAATCCATCCTGCCTTACCTGGTACTGGGTACGGTATCCGGCTTGTTGTCGGGCCTGTTCGGGATCGGAGGTGGTGTGGTTATCGTGCCGATCCTGCTGATCCTCTATACCGCCATCGGCGTGGATCAGGCCGTGATGATGCAGCTGGCCGTGGGCAGTTCACTGGCTGTCATTTCCATAACCGCCGTCTCCTCGGTGCGCGCGCACGCCCGTTACGGCAACGTGGAATGGGGGGCCATGGGGCGGCTGGCGCCGGGTATCGTGGCCGGCGCCCTGCTGGGTGCCGTGGTTGCGGCGCAATTGTCATTCGCCGCATTCCGGATCGGTTTCGCGATTTTCCTTCTGCTACTGGCCGTACAGATCATCCTGCAGTTCAAGCCGAAGAAGACGGCGCCCATGCCGGGTCTGCCCGGCATGTTCGGAGTTGGTGCGGCGATCGGTGTCCTGTCCTCCCTGGTCGGAATCGGTGGCGGCGCCATGACCGTGCCTTTCCTTGCACGCTGTGGCCTCGAGATGCGCCGTGCCGTTGGCACGGCCGCCGCCTGTGGCTTGCCCATCGCCATTGCCGGCATGGTCGGTTTTCTGCTGACGGGCTGGGGACGCGCCGAGCTACCTGCCTGGTCCACCGGTTTCATCTATTGGCCGGCAGTATTCTGGGTTGGGCTGGCAGGCTTCGTGATCGCGCCGCTGGGGGCAAAACTGGCGCAGACCCTGCCTCAGAAGGTGTTGCGGATGCTGTTTGCGGCCTTCCTGGTGTTCGTCGCGGTCAATATGCTGTTGCGCTGATCCTGATGGGCGGTTGGCTCTGTCGGGTGGGGGATGGGGCTTTCTCTGCGGGACACGCCGTAAATACGTCCCTGTAGGCTCGACAGCGGCGTCCATGCCGCTGACGGTCCCGCAGAGAAAGCCCCATCCCCCACCCGACAGAGCCAACCGCAAGGCACCTTGGAGGGTGCCGGATCAGAAGCGGAGGCGGATGCCGGCGTGGAAGCCGTCGTCGATCCGCACGTCCCGATATTCTCTGGATTTGACCTTGATCTGCCGATAGCCGACAAACGCGTGGGCGCCGCGAATGATCTCCGCTTCGAAGCGCACCATGCCCTCGGTCATCCGATCGGCGTCACCGGACGTGGTGATGTTGGGGGAAGCATGGCCCTGAAACGTCACGGCCATGGGGATCTGCGCCGGAATACCGATGCCGATGGAGCCGCCGAGCGCCAGTGCAAAGACGGATTCGTCCGGCCGCTCCAGTGACGCACCCCAGAGTCGGGTGCCGACTCCGAAGGTAAAGGGCTGCCAGCGGCCTTCCGCCCGATTGTTCACTTGCAGGAAGAGCGTCCCCAGCAAGTCGCGCTCGTCGTTGTAGAGCGCACCGCCCCCTACCTGCACGCCCTGGTCGCCGCTGCGGGCGGTCTGGCTGGAAACAAGCCCTTCGAACATTTCATCGCTCAACGCGATTTCCAGTTCGACGGATTGTGCGGCTGGTGCGGCAAGCAGCGCCGCCGCCAGGGTGGCGGCGGCAAGTCGGCGATAGGTGCCTTGGGTCAGGCGGCGCTGGATCGGTGCCGGGCATGGCAACATTCTGCATCTCCCATTGATTCTGATGGGCCCGGTCGCAGCGCGTCAGCAACGGCTCCTGGTGCCGGGATGGCGCTATTACACGGGCTCGGGAGCGTCAAGACAAGACGTCGTCACCGCGAGACAGGCCGAACCAATGGAGCACCTACTGCTGCGACAGTTTGTGCTCCAGATAATGAATGTTGGTGCCGCCCTTCTGGAAGTTGGGGTCGGCGAGAATATCCTGGTGCAGGGTGATGTTGGTCTTGATGCCCTCGATGACGATCTCGGAGAGCGCCGTGCGCATGCGCGCAATGGCGGACTCCCTGGTGTCGCCGAAGGCAATGACCTTGCCGATCATCGAGTCGTAGTAGGGCGGCACGGCATACCCGGAATAAATGTGCGAATCCACGCGAATGCCCGGGCCGCCGGGCGCGTGGTACTGGGTGATCTTGCCGGGAGACGGAATGAACTTGCGCGGGTCCTCGGCGTTGATGCGGCACTCGATTGCGTGACCGCGCAGGCGGATGTCCTCCTGGCGGTAGGCCAGAGGCTCGCCGCCGGCAACGTTGATCTGTTCCTTCACCAGATCCACGCCGGTCACCATTTCCGTGACCGGATGCTCCACCTGAATGCGGGTGTTCATCTCGATGAAATAGAATTCCCCGTCCTCGTACAGAAACTCGAAAGTCCCCGCGCCCCGATAGTTGATCTTCCGGCAGGCTTCGGCGCAGCGGTTGCCGATGAAATTGCGCTGCTCCTCGGTAATGCCGGGAGCCGGGCTTTCCTCGATCACCTTCTGGTGTCGGCGCTGCATGGAGCAGTCGCGTTCTCCCAGATGAATGGCGTCGCCGTGAGTATCGGCCAGCACCTGGATCTCCACATGTCGTGGATTGACCAGGAACTTCTCCATGTACACGGTGGCGTTCCCGAAGGCATTACGGGCCTCGTTGCGGGTCACCGAGATGGCACCGAGCAGATCGGCTTCCTTGTGCACTACCCGCATGCCGCGGCCGCCGCCGCCGCCGGCTGCCTTGATGATCACCGGGTAGCCGATTTCCCGCGCCAGAAAGAGATTGCGCGCCTCGTCGTCGTCCAGCGGGCCGTCGGAGCCGGGCACACAGGGGATGCCGGAATCCTTCATGGCCTTGATGGCGGAGACCTTGTCGCCCATCAGGCGGATCGTGTCCGCGCGCGGCCCGATGAAGGTAAAGCCGCTGCGCTCCACTCGCTCGGCAAAGTCGGCATTCTCGGAGAGGAAGCCGTAGCCGGGGTGGATGGCGTCGGCTGCGGTGACTTCGGCCGCGCTGATGATAGCGGGGATGTTGAGATAGCTCTCGGCGGAGCTGGCCGAGCCGATACAGACGGTTTCGTCGGCCAGGCGTACGTGTTTGAGGTCCCGGTCTGCCGTGGAGTGGACGGCCACGGTGCGGATACCGAGTTCCCGGCAGGCGCGGAGGATACGCAGGGCGATTTCCCCGCGATTGGCGATGAGTACCTTTTCCAGCATCGGCGATTGATTCCTTACTGGACGACGAATAGCGGCTGGTCGAATTCGACGGGCAGGCCGTCCTCGAGCAGGATGGCCGATACCACACCGTCCTTGTCGGATTCGATCTGGTTGAGCATCTTCATGGCCTCGACGATACAGAGCGTGTCACCGACCTTGACGTGCTGGCCGACCTCCACGAAGGGTTTGGCGCCGGGGTTCGGCGCCCGGTAGAAGGTGCCGACCATTGGCGAGCGCACCTGGTGACCTTCAGGCACCGACGGGCTCTCGTCAGCCTTGGCAGTGTCCGGCGCGGGGTTCGGGTTGTGCTGTGCCATGGGCGCAGGTGCCGGCCCCGGTTGATACTGCGGATACTGGGGCGCCGAGGCGTAGACCGTCTGGCTGCCGCCGCGACTGATGCGGACGGATTCCTCGCCTTCCTTGATCTCGATTTCGTTGACGCCGGACTCTTCGAGTAACTCGATGAGTCTCTTGATCTTGCGGATATCCATGGTTTATTCCCGTTATTCCCGGATCGCGTTCTTTAATGGCTCAATTCAAGTGCTCAATGGCTGCCCGCAGCGCCAGTTCGTAGCCCAGGGGGCCGAGGCCGCAGATCACGCCGATGGCCACATCCGACAGATAGGAATGATGGCGAAAAGGCTCTCGGGCATGCACGTTGGACAAATGCACTTCAATGAAAGGTTTGTCGATAGCGGTCAATGCATCACGCAGCGCGACGCTGGTATGGGTAAACGCCGCCGGGTTGATGATGATGAACGCCGTGCCGTCTGTGCGTGCGGCATGCACGCGCTCAATCAGGTCTGCTTCGCTGTTGTACTGCTCTGCAGTCAGCCGCACGCCAAGGTCTGCGGCGAGGGATCCCAGAGACAGATTGATATCGCCGAGCGTCTTGTTGCCGTAGACGCCTGGCTCTCTGGTGCCTAGCAGGTTGAGATTCGGCCCGTGCAGGACGAGTACCGTGCCCATTGCTGTTCCCGACGCTGATTGGTCGTGGTGTTTCCCTGACCGTGGGGCGGATTGTGGATGAAGCCCTATTGGATGTCCACCGATAGCGGCTTTTTCGACGGATTTCGCCGCAAATTTGTGAGCCAGGTCCGTCGCGTGCCTGCATGATGCGAGCCTGTGAACAGGTGCAGTTTCTCGCTACAGATGGCGGCGGATTGCTGGCTCGATGTCATCGCGGCTGACCTCGCCGAAAAAGCGTTCGACGATGCGGCCGTCGCGATTGATGATGACGGTGTAGGGAAGCAGGCCATCACTGTTGCCGTACAGGTCGCTCACGGCCATGGCATCGGCCACGCCCAGCATCGTTGGGTAGGCCAGCTCGATTTCCTCTGCGAAGGCGCGGGCGTCGTCCAGACGGTCAAGCGCGACACCAACAAACTGCAGGCCCTGTTCGCCATATTCTTCCTGCAAGGCATTGAACAGGGGAATTTCCTTCACGCAGGGTGGGCACCAGCTGGCCCAGAAGTTCAGCGCGATGACGTCGCCGTCCCAGTCGCCGATACTCAGCGGGTTGCCTTCCAGGTCCGGCAGGGTGAAGTCGGGGCGCATGTCGGCCTGGGTTGACTGCCACGCATACCAGCCGCCCACCCCTGCACCGAGCCCGAGCACCGCGGCAAGAGCAAGAAAAAGGACCGTGGTACGCCCGGTCTGGTGCAAGGTCACAGCTGATCCTCCGTGGGTTCGGCCTGGAGTGTCCGTCGGGCGACGGCGACGAATTCCTCGGGGCCAAGGAAACCCACCACGCGCTCATCTCGGTGCTCGTTGCCCTGGCCATCAACGAAGATCACGGCGGGCGGCAGAAAAACATCGAGGTAGCGCAACAATTCGCGGTCGCGCTGGCCCATGCGGGTGACGTCCACCTTCACCGGGATGGCTCCCTCGACCGCCTGCAGCACCGCCGGGTCGCGGAAGGTATCCTGATCGAGTTGCACGCAGTAGACACACCAGTCGGCATAGACGTCGATCATCACCGGGCGGTTGGCGGCGCTGGCGCGCTGCAGCAGGTCTTCCAGTTCTTCGGCGCTGTCCACCGATTCCCACGCCACGGTGGGGCGATCCGCCATGCCGGGGTTGGTCAGCGGCGCCAGTGGCTGCAGCACGCTGGTGCCGCCCGCCGCCGCGCCAACCAGCAGCAACACGGCCCAGACACCCGCGGCTCCGGCAACGGCCTGGCGGCTGCGGTGCAGCCACAGCCGGCCACCCAGGTTGCCTGCGAATGCCAGCCAGATCGCCGCTGCGCTGATGAGTGCCGCCCACAGGGCCAGCACCACGGGGGCGGGCAGGAATCGGGACGTCATCCAGAGGGCAACGCCGAGGAACACGAAGCCGAAGGCCTGCTTCATGCGTACCATCCACGGTCCGCCCCGGGGCAGCCAGCGGCCGAAGGCGGTGCCCACCAGCAGCAAGGGCACGCCCATGCCGTTGGCCATGGCGAACAGTGCCGCGCCGCCGAGCCAGGCGTCGCCGGTGTTGCTGATGAATACCAAGGCGGCGATCAGCGCCGGACCGGAGCAGGCGCCAACAATCAGCGCCGAGAGCACGCCCATGACGCCGGCGCCGGCAAAGCTGCCACCGCGCTGCCCGCCCGCCGTGGCGAGCCGTGACTGCAGCGCGCCTGGCATCTGCACGTTGTAGAGCCCGAACATGGCCAGCGCCATGAGCACGAAGATCGCCGCGAAGCCGCCCAGCACCCAGGGGCTTTGCAATTGTGCCTGGATGGCCGAGCCGGTCAGGCCGGCGGCGGCCCCGGCCAGCGCGTAGGTGATGGCGGTAGCCTGCACGAACACCAGGGACAGCAGGAAGGCACGGCCGCTGGAGCGCCGGGCGTCGCCGGCCACCAGGCCGGAGAGGATTGGAATGAGCGGATACATGCAGGCGGTGAACGACAGTGCGATGCCGGCAATAAAGAAGGCACCAAGGATGGCCCAGACGTTGCCGCCGGCCAGCATGGACTCCAGGCCGCCCCCGGCCGCACCGCCATTGCCGGGTGGGCCGCCGCCGGCAAGGCCGCTGCTGGTGCCGCCACTGCTCAGCTCGAAGCTGGCCTGCATGGGCGGGTAGCACAATCCGGAATCGGCGCAGCCCTGGAAACCCGCGGTGAGAACGTCGTTGCCGGAGATCGGCCGCTCCAGTTGCAGGTAGACCTCCAGCGGGCCGTAGTAGACCTCCATCATGCCGAAGTTGGGGTCATCCACCATGCGACCGTCGGGCACCTCGTAGCCGACGATCCCGTTGCCCTCGACATCGAAGCTGAGACGGTCCAAGTAGAGGTAGTAGCCATCGGCCGTGTCCCAGCGGGCAATGACGACGTCGTCTGCCACCACCTCGAAGGAGGCCGGGAAAGCCTGCTCCGGTGGAATCAGGCCGTCGTTGCCGCCGCCGCCGAAAAAGCGCGCCAGGACGCCGCCCCGCTGTTCCCCCGGCACGGCGCCGACGGTCTCCTGCGCCGGGGTTGTCGGCGCGACCAGCAACAGGGCCGTCAGAACGAGGGTGAGCAAGCGATAGGCCATTGTCAGTCTTCTTTTTTCGATGCGATGTCGGGGCTGGTCTGGTATGTAACCCAGGCGAGATAGTCACTCAGGCCGCCCGTCACTGGGACCGCGATGATTTCCGGAAGTTCTTCGCTGTGCAACTCGAGCACCGTGGCCTGCAATGCAGGCCAGGCCTGGCGAGTGGTCTTCATGAGCAGCAGGACTTCTTCATCACGATGGGTTTCCCCACGCCACCGGTAGACCGAGGTCAGGCCAGGCACGATGTTGACGCAGGCCGCATGTCCGCGCTCGACCAGTTCGCCGGCAATTTCTTCGGCCAGCGCGCGGTCGGGGCAGGTGCTGAGACCCAGCAGGTGTTCATCCGCCATGGGGCTGTTCCTGTGCGTGGAATCCATTTCCCTTGAATTCTACCAGCCATGGCCGCACCTCGCCCGGCATCACATCGCTTGACTCAAGTCGGCGCATGTTTATTATTAGCACTCACCGATGACGAGTGCTAACAGCTCGTCTGAAACCCAAGAAGGTCCTAAGGCTTTAACACGCTAGGAGATAGGCCCGATGAACATTCGTCCTTTGCATGATCGCGTGATCATCAAGCGTATGGAAGAAGAGCGCACCAGCCCGGGTGGCATCGTGATTCCGGACAGCGCCACCGAAAAACCGATCAAGGGTGAGGTCCTCGCCGTCGGCAAAGGCAAGGCCGCCGACAGTGGCGAAATCCGCGCGCTGGACGTGAAGGTTGGCGACAAGGTGCTGTTTGGCAAGTATTCCGGCACCGAGGTCAAGGTGAACGGTGACGACCTGCTCGTCATGCGTGAAGACGACATCATGGCGGTGATCGAAGGCTAAGGGCCTGCGACACCAACCGAGCTTTGACGAAACCGACTTATCAAGAGGTTTAGGAACAATGGCCGCAAAAGACGTACGTTTCGGCGACGACGCCCGCCATCGCATGGTCAAGGGTGTCAACATCCTGGCGAATGCCGTGAAGGTGACCCTCGGCCCCCGTGGCCGCAATGTGGTGCTGGAGAAGAGCTTCGGTGCCCCGACGGTGACCAAGGACGGCGTGTCCGTCGCGAAGGAAATCGAACTCAAGGATCGGTTTGAGAACATGGGCGCCCAGATGGTGAAGGAGGTCGCCTCCCAGACTTCCGATGTGGCCGGCGACGGCACCACCACCGCCACTGTTCTGGCCCAGGCCATCCTGCGGGAAGGCATGAAGGCGGTTGCCGCCGGCATGAACCCGATGGACCTGAAGCGCGGTGTCGACAAGGCCGTGACTGCGGCCACCAACGAACTGCGTAACCTGTCCCGCCCCTGCGAAGACCACAAGGCCATCGCCCAGGTCGGGACGATCTCCGCGAACTCCGACAGCTCCGTGGGTGAGATCATCGCCGAAGCCATGCAGAAGGTTGGCAAGGAAGGCGTCATCACCGTGGAAGAAGGCTCCGGCCTGGAAAACGAGCTGGATGTCGTGGAAGGCATGCAGTTCGATCGCGGTTACCTGTCGCCCTACTTCATCAACAACCAGCAGAGCATGTCCGCCGAGCTGGAGGACGCCTACGTTCTGCTGTGCGACAAGAAGATCTCCAACATCCGGGAACTGCTGCCGGTGCTGGAGAACGTCGCCAAGGCGAGCCGCCCGCTGCTGATCGTGGCCGAGGACATCGAAGGCGAAGCGCTGGCCACCCTGGTGGTGAACAGCATCCGTGGCATCGTCAAGGTGGCTGCCGTCAAGGCGCCGGGCTTTGGCGATCGTCGCAAGGCCATGCTGCAGGATATCGCCGTTCTCACCGGTGGCACCGTGATCTCCGAGGAAGTTGGTCTGACCCTGGAGAAGGCCACGCTGGACGATCTTGGCTCTGCCAAGAAGATCAACGTGACCAAGGAAAACACCGTGATCGTCGACGGTGCCGGCCGCGCTGATGACATCAAGGGTCGGGTCGAGCAGATTCGCGCCCAGATCGAGGATGCCAGCTCCGACTACGACAAGGAAAAGCTGCAGGAGCGGGTTGCCAAGCTCGCCGGCGGTGTTGCCGTGATCAAGGTCGGTGCCGCGTCCGAGATCGAAATGAAGGAGAAGAAGGCCCGTGTGGAAGACGCCCTGCACGCCACCCGCGCCGCGGTGGAAGAGGGTATCGTCCCCGGTGGCGGTGTTGCCCTGGTGCGCTGTCTCTCCGCCCTGCAGGACATCAAGGTCGACAACCACGATCAGGAAACCGGTGTCGGCATCGTGCGTCGCGCCATCGAGGAGCCGCTGCGCCAGATCGTCGGTAACGCCGGCATCGACGGTGCCGTGGTCCTGGACAAGGTGCTGGCAGGTAACGGCAACTACGGTTACAACGCCCAGACCGACCAGTATGGTGACATGATCGAGTTCGGCATCCTGGATCCGACCAAGGTCACCCGCTCTGCGCTGCAGAACGCCGCGTCCGTGGCTTCTCTGATGATCACCACCGAGTGCATGGTGGCCGAGCATCCGGAAGAGAAGAAGTCCGGTGGCGACGACATGGGCGGCATGGGTGGAATGGGCGGCATGGGAGGCATGGGCGGCATGATGTAAGCCCCCTGCCTGCCTCGCGCAGCCTCAAAGCCCCGCTTCGGCGGGGCTTTTTTGTTACTGTCCCCGGAGGCAGGAACGCAGAAGGGGTCCACGTCTTGAGTGTGGCAGCAAGAGAACTGATCGACCGCGCCATGTCGCGCCTGCCGGACAGCCTGCGCTCGCAGGTCGCCGAGTGGATCTCCGACTTCCAGGATGTTGGCGAACTGCCGGAGTCGGAAATGGCGCTGCAGTCCCTGCCTGCGGTCTGGGCAAGCAGCCCGTTCGTCGCCCGAGCCTGCCTGCGGGCACCGGAGATGCTCCAGTCCCTGTCCGGCGACGGCGAGCTGGAGCGGGCGCGGGAAGATGGCGAGTTCACCCTGGGTGTCGAGCAGGCCATTGCCGAGGCGGACAGCGAGGAAGCAGTCAATAGTGCGCTGCGGCGGTTCCGCCGCCGGGAAATGGTGCGGATCGCCTGGCGGGATCTGGCCGGCTGGGCGGCCCTGGAAGAGACGCTGCGTGAGCTCTCCGCCCTGGCGGATGCCTGCATCGATGGCGCATTGCGCTGGCACCGCGACAAGCTGCAGGGCCGTTTCGGGACGCCCCGGGACGCGGAGGGCCACGCCGTCGGCTTTTACGTGCTGGGTATGGGCAAGCTCGGTGGCCGGGAACTCAACTATTCCTCGGACATTGACCTGATCTTCGGCTTTGCGGCCCCGGGGGAGACCGATGGCCCGCGTTGCATCGCCAACGAGCAATTCTTCACCCGCCTCGGCCAGAAGCTCATCAACACCCTCAACGCGCGCCTGGTGGAGGGCTTTGTCTTCCGGGTAGACATGCGCCTGCGGCCTTACGGTGACTCCGGTCCGCTGGTGATGACCACGGATCAACTGGAAACCTACTACGAGAGCCAGGGGCGGGAGTGGGAACGCTACGCCATGATCAAGGCACGCGTGGTCGCCGGCGACCAGGCTGCCGGTCAGGCCCTGCTTGATGCCTTGAGACCGTTCATCTATCGCCGTTACCTCGATTTCAACGCGCTTGCCTCGTTGCGTGACATGAAGGCCATGATCGAAAACGAGGTGGAGAAGCGCGGGCTTGAGGACAACATCAAGCTTGGCGCTGGCGGCATCCGCGAGGTGGAGTTCGTGGGGCAGGCCTTTCAGCTCATCCGTGGTGGTCGGGAGCGCGGCCTGCAGGAGCGAAGCATCATCCGGGTGCTGGAATACCTGGGGCGGCAGAATGCCTTGCCGGGCTATGCCGTTCGTGAGTTGCTGGAAGGCTATGAATTTCTGCGGCGTTGCGAAAACCGGCTGCAGGCCATGGAGGACAAACAGGTCCACGAACTCCCGGAGCAGCCGGTTGATCGGCAACGTCTGGCGCTGTCCATGGGCTTTGATCGTTGGGACGACTTCAATCCCCGACTGGATGATATCCGCCGCCGGGTGCACGACCATTTCGATCAGGTCTTCGCCGCCCCCCAGGCCGAGCGCGATAGCGCGGCCCATGCCGTACCCGAGATCGGTGACCTGTGGAGCGAAGAGCTCGACGCGGAGGTCGCCAGTGGCGTGTTCGAGCGCAACGGCTTCGAACGGCCCGAAGCGTCACTCAGGGCCCTGCAGACTTTCCGCGATGGCAGTCATTGCCGGGCGCTGTCCAGTAATGGTCGGGCGCGGCTTGATCGCCTGATGCCGCTGCTGCTGGGGGCCATCGCCGCCGCTGAGCATCCGGATGACACATTGGCGCGGCTGCTGGATCTGCTGGAGGGCATCGTACGACGCACCACGTATATTGCCCTGCTCGTTGAAAACCCCATGGCGTTGTCGCAGCTGGTCAAGCTGTGCTCCGCGAGCCCGTGGATGGCCCGCCATCTGGCCCGTTACCCGGTGTTGCTGGACGAGCTGCTGGATCCGCGCACGCTCTATGCCCCCCTGCGCCGCCAGGCCCTGGCGGACGAGCTGCAGCACCGCCTTGATGCGCATCCGGAGAACGACATGGAACAGCGCATGGAGGTGTTGCGACAGTTCAAGCAGGCCAACACCCTGCGCGTTGCCGCGGCTGATCTGTCCGGCGTCACGCCGCTGATGGTGGTCTCCGATTATCTCACCGACGTCGCCGAGGTGGCCCTCTCGGAAGTGCTGGACATGGCCTGGAAGTACCTGGAAGGCCGCCACGGCAAACCCTGGTGCGTGGTGGACGGAGAGCGCCGTGAGGCCCGGTTCGGCGTTATCGCCTACGGCAAGCTCGGGGGGCTGGAACTCGGCTATGGATCCGACCTCGATCTGGTTTTCCTGCATGACAGCGTTGGCGAGCAGCAGTCCACCGATGGGAACAAGGCGGTGGATAACAACGTGTTTTTTGCCCGGCTGGCGCAGCGCATCATCCATATTCTCGGCGCGGCCATGGCCGGCGGAGTGCTTTACGAGGTGGACACCCGGTTGCGTCCCAGTGGCAGGGCCGGCCTGCTGGCCACGGGAGTCGATGCCTACGTCGACTATCAGCGAAACAAGGCCTGGACCTGGGAGCATCAGGCACTGGTTCGGGCTCGCTATGTTGCCGGCCCCGAGGAACTGGGGGAGGTCTTCGCCACGGTTCGCCGTGACATCCTGGGGATGGAGCGTGATCTGGATGCGCTACGCAAGGACGTGCGGGAAATGCGTCACCGGATGTACCAGGAAAAAGGCCAGCGCAGCGACGATCTGTTCGACCTCAAACAGGGGCGGGGCGGTATCGCAGACATAGAATTTATGGTGCAATATGGCGTGCTGGCGAATGCCCGTAAGACTCCCAGGCTGCTGCGCTACACCGACAACATCCGTTTGCTCGGCGAACTGGCAGAAGCCGGGTGGATCAACGGCACCGATGCCGAACGCCTGGCCGACGCCTACCGCCTGTATCGTGGGCGCGTGCACCGGGCAACCCTGCAGGAGCGGCCCACGCAGGTCGACGGTGCGGAGTACGCCGAGCAGCGCGACGCGGTAGCCGGCCTCTGGCAGCAGCTCATGGAATAGCCCCACGGCGGGCACCACAACAATCATCCTGGAGGAAACACCCTTGATCAGTATGGACGACCGCGACGGCCACATCTGGTTCGACGGCGAGTTCCTGCCCTGGCGCGAAGCAAAGGTACACGTGCTGACCCACACCCTGCATTACGGCATGGGTGTCTTCGAGGGGATACGCGCCTACAAGACCGATCGCGGTGCCGCCGTTTTCCGTCTTGCCGAGCACACCCGGCGACTGTTCAACTCCGCCAAGATTCTCGGTATGCGCCTCTCGCACACGCCCGAGCAGATCAGCGACGCCATACTCGATTGCCTGCGCCACAACGAGCTGCAGAGCGCCTACATCCGCCCCATGGCGTTCTATGGGTCAGAGGGCATGGGGTTGCACGCCCACAACCTGCGGGTGCATACCATGGTTGCGGCCTGGGAGTGGGGTGCGTACCTGGGCGCCGAGAACATGGAGAAGGGTATCCGGGTCAAGACATCCTCGTTTAGTCGCCATCACGTCAACATCACCATGTGCCGGGCCAAGGCCAATGGCAACTACATGAACTCCATGCTGGCCCTGAAAGAGGCGGAAGATTGCGGCTACGACGAGGCGCTGCTGCTGGATGTGGACGGTTTCGTCTGCGAAGGCTCCGGCGAAAACTTCTTCATGGTTCGCGATGGCATGCTGTACACCCCGGAACTGACCTCGGCTCTGGAAGGCATCACCCGGGATACCGTGCTGAACCTGGCCGCCGAAATCGGCCTTCCGGTCCGCGACAAGCGTATCACCCGGGATGAGGTTTATACGGCGGACGAGTGCTTTTTCACCGGCACGGCGGCAGAGGTCACGCCGATTCGCGAACTCGATGGCCGCGTGATTGGCAGCGGTCGCCGTGGCCCCATCACAGAGCGCCTGCAGTCCATGTATTTCGACCAGGTGGAAGGCCGCCGGGAGAGCCATCCCGAGTGGCTGAGCTTCGTCAACGAGGAAACGACCAGTGCCTGATCCGCAGACCCACGATCGAACGGACCTGATCGAGCCCAACGCCGAGAACCGCTATGAGGTCACGCGGGAGAGCCTGCCCCTGGCTTGCCCGATGCCCGGCATGTACCTGTGGAGTTCCCATCCCAAGGTCTACCTGGCGATCCACAAGACGGGAGAAGCGACCTGCCCGTATTGTGGTGCCGAGTTCGTGCTCACGGATTTCGACGCTGACGACGACGAAATCCGGCGGCTCAACCGGCGCGATATCTAAAGAGCGCCTGGTAGGGTGTGTTGGCGCGCAGTGCATTACGGCCTCCGGCCTAACGGCACCCTAAGCTCGATCATGGCCACGCATCAGCCATTGCCGCGCCTCCTCCGGCGGCAGTCCGAACCTTTCGCAGACCTCCTCCCGCAGGCGACCCGCATCTCGCTCCCAGACCCGGTCGAAGGCTGGCAGCCAACGTGGATACCCGCGCAGGCCGTCGATGTCCACCAGCACAATCTGACCGTGTCGGACACCCCAGGCCTCCAGCCCCAGACGCTGATGTGTCAGCCTCGCGTCGCGGAGGCGCTTCAGCACGCGTCCCATGTCCTGCAACAGGTCCCGACGCTGGTCATTATCGAGACCTGGCAGAGCCGTGGGCAAGCGCACGGTCTCCTCGGCCCGCTGTAACAGGTAGCCTTCCCGTCGCAACGGACCCAGACGCTCCTCGATCAGGGCCACTGGCGCGTCGACGGGAATTCGCAGGCGGCGCAACAATACTGCCTTGGTCCAGGCGCGCACGGGCCGGGAGCCGCGGATCAATCCAGCCAGCGCGCCGAGATACGAATCCCTGGCGATATGCCGCACCCGCAGCGGATGGTCACCCAGCGTGACCAGACTGCCCACAGAGCTCCGCGTGGCGGTACCCATCCAGGTTTTCGGTTCCAGTAGCAAGGAGTGCAGAGGCTTCGGCAGCCGTCGCCGGTCGACGATGCTGCGGTGCCTGCCGGCACGGGCGGGGCGGAAATGCTTCCAGCCGCGCAGGCTGCGGCCCGCTACGCGTTTAGCGACGTCCCGCCTTGCCGTATGCACGGCACGCAGAAACGCCTGGCGCCGTTCATCTGTCGCCGGCCACCCACGCAGCTGGCAGTACTGCTCGAAGCCGGCGACGATCTGCTCCTCGGTAAAGCGGGTCTTGTAGGCGTAAAGACGCATCAGATTGTCGAATGCGCGGCGACGGGCAAGCGGCGCCCGATAGCGACGCACACGATCACCATCTATCGACCACAGAACGCCGTTGTGGGGCAGGAAGTTGGTCCAGTTGAGGTCGTTCTGGACGATGCCGCTGAGGTGATGCTGGTGCAGTGTCTCGACAATGCGGGCGTTCAGCGCGTCACTGAAGGGGCTGCTCGGTGGCCATGCCTCGTCCACCGGGACATGCTCAAGGATGGTCAGCCAGGCCCTGGCCAGACGGCAGTAGCCCGCATGCATGACCGCTGGTGCCTGCACCTTGCTCGTGGCCAGGGCGCGGCTGCCCCGCAGTCCGCGATACCACTCCCAGAGCCCCGCCAGGCGGCCCAGGTAGAACTTGGCCACCACCTCGGTGCCGTCCAGCTGCCCGCGCAGGATGAGGCGCTTGCCGGGATAGGCATGAATCACTTCCCGGGTCTGCAGAACACTGCCCTTGCCCACCGCGATCCGCCGCTGCTCGAGCTCCACAGGCCTGGCACCGAAACGCCCCGCCAGCAATCCACCGAGCAGCCAGGCTTCGTCTGCCCAGTGCAGCACAGCGAGTGCGGCGAACAGTTCAGCCATGGTCATCCGCTGGTTCGAACTGGTAGGCGAGCAGGTCCAGATCCCTGCGATAGTGTGTGGCCACCAGATCGACCAGTTCGGCATCGTAGTAGCTACGGTAGTCCTTGCGGTCTTCCGCCTTGCGCAGGTGCGGCAGTGCTGGCGGTGGCACGCCGATGCGGCGGCAGATGGTCTGGTAGTCCGACTGCAGGTTTTCGTAGCGGCCGATAAAGTCGACGATGACGCGCCCCTGCAGATCCACGATGTACTCGTGCTGCAACTCGGCGGAGATGTCCAGCATGTAGTCGTATTCCCGGTCCGGATCGAACTTGAGCTTCAGAAAATCCCGAAACGTGCGCACGCCCTTCATCACATCCGGTTTTTCCCGACGAATGTGATGAAACGAGCTGACCTGCAAGTCCCAGGGATTGCGCACGATGGCGAACTTGAAGAATCCGGTGTAGACCTTCTCCGGCAGCATTTCCTTTGCGGCGATGGCCTTGGCGTGACGGGGAAACTTGAGGCCGAGTTTGTGTCGGGGGCGGGTGACCTGACTCACCTGGCTTGCCAGCCAGAGCGGCGCGCCGTACCAACTGCCCCATCGATAGCGACGCAGGGCGGCCCGCAGGCTGGTACCGCCTGTCTTTGCGATGTGGACGAAGAGAAAATTCCTACTGTAGGAAATCAGCATGGCGCCTGGTCGCATTGGTTGTGGTCGGTCCAGTCTACTGCAAAGCCCATGGCTTCAAGGTAACGCCGGCTGCTGAAGGCGACCGTATATTCCCGGACCGCGTAGCGGAGCTGATCCGGCGGCGGCGGATCATCCAGCATCCGGCGCATGGCGGCTGTCATTGCGGCCACGTCGCCCACCGGAACCAGTGGCGCCACCCGGCCATCGTCGAGAATCTCCGCCGGGCCGCTGGGGCAGTCCGTGGCGACCACGGGAACGCCCAGTGACAGCGCTTCCACCAGCACGTTGGGAGCACCCTCGTAGCGCGAGGACAGCACGAATACCCGGCTGCGGGCCATCCAGGCGTAGGGGTTATCGGTGAAGCCCGGCAGGTCGACGTCATCAGTGACTCCCAGGCTGCTGGCCAGCTGTTGCAGTGTCTCCCGGTCCGGGCCCTCACCCAGGATGATCAGGCGGCAGGGGCGCTGTGCCCGGAGGGCGGCAAAGGCATGCAGCAGTGTGGTGAAGTCTTTTTGCGGGCGCAGGCGACCGGCGCCGAGCAGCACCGGCATGCTCTGTTCTTCGTCCAGCCAGGGATGACCGCTGGGCATTTCCGCAGACTCGGCCAGCGACCCCGTGACGCTGGGGTTGCGGATGACATGAAAGCGCTCTGCCGGTAGTCCGCCGATCCTGGCGAGATCGACCGCCACGGCGTCGGCCACCGTGATGATGCCATCGGCCAAGGGGTACAGCCGGCGCACCGGCAGAAAGCGTGACCAGCGGCGCAGGGCGCTCTTGCCCGCCAGCGAACCACTGAGATGCATGCCCATGCGCAGATACACCCGGGTGTCCACGCCGGTCAGGCGGCGCGCGATGAGGGCAACCCGGCCAGCCCGATCCTTGGCGGCCAGCAGCGCTGCCGGGCGCTCCCGCCGCAGGTATGCCATGACTGCAGGGAGCGCAAACAACGAGGTGCGGACATCGAGCCGGACAATCCGCACGCCTGACGGGATGGCGTCGACGTGACGGCCGCGGGCTTTGAGCAAGAGCAGGTCGACGGCGATCCCCTGATCCACAAACCCCTGCAGGAGATTGCAGATCATGCGCTCGACGCCACCGTCTCCGGTGAAGGCAACCAGAACCGCGAGCCGCTGCGGGCCGCTCATGGTCCCGTCCGCTCGTAGAGATTGACGGTGCGGTCGGGCTGGCGCTTGAAGCGCCGATGGATCCACAGATACTGCGCTGGATGACGGCGGACGGCGGCCTCCACCACGGCGTTCATCCGGGTGGCATCGGCCAGGTCATCACCGCTGGGGAAACCCTCCAGCGCGGGCTCAAAGCAGATCTCGTAGCCGCCGCCATCGGGTCGGCAGTTGAAGAAAAGCGGAACCACGTGGGCGTTGCCCATGCGGGCGAGGCGCGATAGCGCCGTGATCGTGGCGGCTGGTACACCGAAGAATGGTGCGAACACCGAATGCCGGCGACCGTAATCCTGATCGCCGGCGTACCACACCGGCACGCCCTTTTTCAGCGAGCGGACGATGCCGCGGATATCGTCCCGGGAATAGGCTTCGGCGACGTTGCGGCGACGTGCCCGCAGCATGGCTGCGTCGAGCACTGGTTTCTTGCGCAACGGCTTGTAGATGGCGGCGACCTGCATCTCCCGGCCGAGAAACCGTGCCGCCAGCTCCACCGAGGTGAAGTGTCCCGAAAGCAGGATCACCGGGCGGCCGTCGGCGAGTGCCGCCTGCAGGTGCTCCCGCCCCGTGATGGAGACGGGAATCCCATCGACTCCGGCACCGCCGAACCAGCCCAAGGCAATCTCGGCGATGCCGCGCCCGGTATAACCGAAGTTCTCCCGCACCAGGACATCCCGTTCCGCCGCGCTCAGCTCGGGAAAGCACAATTCCAGATTACGGCGTGCGATCTCGCGTCGGCTGGGCAGCAGATGGTAGGCCAGGTGCCCCAGGCTGGTTCCCAGGGATACCGCCCAGCGCCAGGGCAGGCGCGCTATCAGCCAGGTAAGGGCAAGGGTCGCGCACTGGCCCCAGTTGCGGGGATGTGCCGGGCTGGTTGGGTACGCGGTCTGTCGAGCGGTCAAGATGCGTTCCAGGGTTTGCGGGATGGGTGGCATTGTAGGCAAGCGACCTGTAATTCGCATCCCCGGAGCGCGTGGCGACTGGGGACTGGTAGAATTCAGGCAATCTATCGCCCCGGGGTTGCGCATGCAGTTGACCTTGCCTGATTTCTCCACCGCTCGCGTGCTGGTCGCCGGTGATCTGATGCTCGATCGCTACTGGTATGGCAGCACCGGGCGTATTTCACCGGAAGCGCCGGTGCCGGTGGTGCACGTTGGCGGCACCGAGGAGCGTCCCGGCGGGGCCGCCAACGTGGCGCTGAACATCGCGGCCTTGCAGGGCCGGGTGAATCTGCTGGGCCTTACCGGCGACGACGAGGCGGCATCGATGCTGCGCCGTCAGTTGCTGGAGCAGGGTGTCGATTGCGCATTTCGCGAGGTTGCCGGTCATCCCACCATCTGCAAGTTGCGGGTGCTCAGTCGTCGCCAACAGCTTATCCGCATGGATTTCGAACGCCCCTTTTCTGACGATGAGCGTGAAGGGTTTGGTCGCCTGTTCCGCGAGCATCTGCAGGCTGCCAACACGGTGGTGCTCTCGGATTACGCCAAGGGCACGCTGGCCGATGCGCCGGGGATGATCCGGGCTGCCCGGGAAGCGGGGTGCCGGGTGCTGGTGGATCCCAAGGGCAGCGACTTCAGCCGCTATCGCGGTGCCGATGTGCTCACCCCGAATCAGGCCGAGTTCGAGGCGGTGGTGGGGCATTGCGAAAACGACGCGGCGCTGGAGGCCCGCGGTCGCAATCTGCTGCGGGAGTTACACCTCGGCGCAGTCCTGGTCACCCGTGGCGAACGTGGCATGTTGCTGATCACCGGCACTGGCAAACCCCTGCATTTGCCGGCTCATGCCAGGGAGGTCTTCGACGTCACCGGTGCTGGTGACACGGTGATTTCGGTGCTCGCGGCGGCTCTGTCCGCAGGCAGTGAGTTGCCGGTGGCGACGGCGCTGGCCAACCTGGCTGCCGGACTGGTGGTGGCCAAGGTGGGTACGGCCACGGTGACGGTGGCGGAGTTGCGGCGGGCGCTCCATGGCGTCACGGCAGATGGCTACGGCACGGTAGGTCGCGCCGAGCTTGAGTTACTGGCGAGTGACGCGCGCGCCCAGGGTGAACGGCTGGTTTTTACCAATGGCTGTTTCGATATCCTGCACGCCGGGCATGTGGCCTATCTGCAAAAGGCCCGCGCCCTTGGAGACCGCCTGATTGTTGCCGTCAACGATGACGATTCGGTGCGCCGCCTAAAGGGCCCCGAGCGCCCGTTGAACCCGGTGGAGCAGCGCATGATGGTGCTCGCCGCCATGGGCTGCGTGGACTGGGTGGTGCCGTTCTCGGAGGACACGCCGGCTGCGCTGATCGAACTGTTGCGCCCGGATGTGCTGGTCAAGGGTGGTGACTACCGGCCGGAGGATATCGTCGGTGCCGACATGGTCACTGCGGCCGGGGGCGAAGTCGTGGTACTGGACTTCGTGGATGGCGTGTCCACCACCGGCATCATCGAGCGCATCCGCAAGGGCACCTGATCGAAGGCACACCCTCGGAACGGCCCCAAACGTCGCGTGCGTGCGCCCCTCCGGGACCGTCAGCGACAGGGATGTCGCTGTCGAGCCCCCATGGATGGGTTTACGGCGTGTCCCGGAGGGGCGCACGCATGCGGCGTTCCCTGACCCGTGGTGATGCCATGCAAATGCCCCGGTGGCTGTGTCATGAAGGCCGGTCGTATGGCCTCTGGTCATGGCTGGGTCTGCTTGCGGTCAGGGCCCTGCGACGGGTGCGTCGGTCAGGGACACGCCGTAGATACGTCCCTGTAGGCTCGACAGCGACGTCCCTGTCGCTGACGGTCCCTGACCGACGCACCCGCCACAGGGCACGGCAGGTGCGGGGTGCGTGGTTATTGTCAGGCGCGGCCAATGGATCTGGTGGCTGGATCACAGGGGCGTCTCGTAACTGGCCAGGAGGCGCTGCCAGTGGCGGTCGGCGGCGGCCTTGAGTGCCGGGTCTTTCTGCAATGAGCGCCGCAGCCGGGCGATATTGCCCAGCGCCCAGTCATGGTCGGTGCGGTGCGTGCCACGATCCCAGTCGATCAGCCAGATGCGGCGCTCCGCGTCCACGAGTATGTTGCGCACGTTCAGGTCCGCATGGCGGAAGCCGGCGATGTGGAAACGGCGGATGGTTTTGCCGATGCTGCCCCATAAGGCCACATTGTCCGCACCGGCATGAATCACCGTGTCCAACGGTTCGGCGCCGGGGATGGCAAGGGTGAGGAGATCGCCCCGGTAGCCTGGCCCCTGTCGACTCACCCGGGCTGCGACTGGCACCGGAACCGGCAGCCCGGCGGCTCGCATCTGCGCCAGCAGATGCCACTCGCGCCATGGCCGGGTTCGCTCCAGCCCTGTCCAGACATAGACATCCGCGCTGATTCGAGCCACCATGCCGCCCCGCCAGTAGTGGCGTAGTACCATGTTGCGGTCCCCGAAGCGCAGAAACCAGGCGCTGCGTCGACCGCTGCTCTCCCCGGTGAGCATATTGCGGGTGGCGAGGGCGTCCGGATCGAACAGCCACTCGGGCAGTTGCTCGAGGATGGTCGGGTCGTGCAGTTGCCAGTGGCAACCGTTTTGGTGAATTTCGCTATGGCGCATCAAGCCGTATTGCCCTTCAGAAAACCACCGAACAGGCTCTGCCTGCTTCGTTTATCAGCGATCGGTGACTGTTGCCACATGGTCCCGGTGATCAGAAGCCTGCAGCAGGCCTGGCCCGAGACGCACATCACCTGGATTATCGGGCGCACCGAATCCGTACTGCTGGGCGATCTGGACGGGGTGGAGTTTATCACTTTCGATAAGCGTGCTGGCGCCGCCGGGCGCCGTGCCGTGGCCGAGGCGCTGTCCCAGCGCCGCTTCGATGCCCTGTTGCTGATGCAGGTTGCACTGCGTGCCGGGTGGCTGTCCCGGGTGGTCCGGGCCGATCAGCGCATTGGTTTCGACAGCCAGCGCAGCCGAGACTTCCATGGCCTGTTCGTCAACCGTCGGATTGCCCCCCATCCACGGGCCCACGTGATGGACGGGTTTTTCGATTTCATCAACGCGCTCGGCGTGACCGAGCGGGTGCTGCGCTGGGATATCCCGGTTCCCGAGGCGGCCCGCCAGCGGGCCGATGACCTCGTTCCGCCGGATCAGCCGACAATGGTGATCAGCCCGTGCAGCTCGCAGCGGGTGGCCAACTTCCGAAACTGGTCAATCGCGTCCTATGTGGAACTGGTGCGCCACGCCCACAACCGGCATGGGCTGCAGGTGATCATCACCGGCGGGCCGACGGCGGAAGAGCGCCGCTACGGTGAGAGTATTGCCCGGGAGGCTGGCGTGCCAGTGGAGAACCTGGTCGGTAGAACCACGCTCAAGGAACTGCTGGCAATACTGGGGCGCGCCGAGGTCGTGGTCTCGCCGGACTCCGGGCCGGCTCATATGGCAGTGGCGGCGGGCACACCCGTGATCGGCTTGTATGCGACGTCCAATCCGGATCGGACGGGACCCTATCTCGGTCGCCGCTGGGTGGTGAATCGCTATCCCGACGCGGTAAAGGCGCATTGGGGCAAGAGCGTGGACCAAGTTGCCTGGGGGCGGCGTGTTCGTCGTGCCGATGCCATGGACCTGATCACCGTTGCCGACGTGACCGGTCGCCTCGATGCGCTCATGGCCACTCCAGGGGCCGAGCGGCTGCAGGAGCGGATCTCGCCGTGATGCGGTTCGCCTATACCGTCTTGCTGTATCTGCTGGTTCCGTGGATGCCCTTGTACCTGCTGTGGCGCGGTCGGCGCCAGCCGCTGTATCGCAAGCGGTGGTCGGAACGCTTCTTCGGGCATGTTCCGGCCCGTGTGCCAAGGGGCAGCATCTGGGTCCATGCCGCATCTGTCGGTGAAGTGCAGGCTGCCGGACCGTTCCTGCGGGAGCTTCGTCATCGCTATCCCGGCATTCCCCTGGTAGTGACGACCCAGACGCCGACCGGGGCGCTGCAACTGGATCGACAGTTCGGTGACAGCGTCCACCATTGCTATGTGCCGTTCGACCTGCCCCACGCTGTTGCCGCGTTCCTCAATCGCCTGCAGCCACGCCTTGCCATCATCGTGGAAATGGAACTATGGCCGAACCTGTTCCACGGTATCCACCGTCGTCGCATTCCCCTGCTGCTGGTCAATGCACGACTCTCGGCATCGACGGCGGCGGGCTATTCCCGGGTCCGGCGGTTGATGGAACCGGTGCTGCAATGTCCGACACGCATCGCTGCGCAGAGTCGGGATGATGCCCGACGCCTGCTGGAACTCGGTGCCCCGGATGAGCGCCTGGTGGTGGCCGGCAGCCTGAAGTTCGATCAGTCGGTGCCGGCGAGCACACGAGAGCAGGGCGAGGTGTTGCGCCAGCAACTGGGGGCCAACCGCCCGACCTGGATCGCCGCCAGTACCCGTGAGGGTGAAGAGGAGCAGGTTCTGGCGGCCCATGCGCTGGTTCTGAAGACGTTGCCGGAAACCCTGCTGATACTGGTGCCCCGTCATCCCGACCGCTTCGATGGAGTGGCCGATCTGGTCCAGGAGGCCGGTTTCAACCTGGCGCGACGTTCCGAGGGTGGCGTCTGCCCGGCCCATGTGCAGGTGTACCTGGGAGACACCATGGGCGAGTTGCCGTTGCTCTACGCCGCCTCCGACATCGCCTTCGTCGGTGGCAGTCTCGTGCCCATGGGGGCGCATAACCTGCTGGAGCCCGCCGCGCTTGGCCTGCCGGTGCTGGTTGGCCTCCACACCTACAACTTTGCCGACATCACCCGGCAACTGGTGGAGGCCGGTGCCTGCGATCAGGTGGCGGACGCCAACCTGCTGGCCGATGCGGTGATCGAATTGCTGGAGAACCCGGATCGGCGGGCCGACATGGGGCGCGCTGGACGTGGGATGGTGGAAGCGAACCGCGGGGCAACCGGCTTCGTCATCGACGAGGTCAAGGCCTTGCTGGAGTCGTCGCGCTAGGACGGCGCTAGTAGCGGGGCACCGACGGGTCGACTTCCAGCGACCAGGCGTCGACCCCGCCCTGCAGGTTCTCCACCGTCTCCCAACCCTGCTGTAACAGATAGTGGGCCACCTGCTCGCTGCGCATGCCGTGATGGCAGATGCAGACTATGGGCCGGTCCTGGGGGATGTCGTCGGTGCGCCCCGTGATCTGCCCCATGGGAATATGCACCGAGCCCGGGATATGTCCCAGGTTGAATTCCCAGTCCTCGCGGACGTCCAGCAGGAACAGGGATTCATCACGGTCGAGTCGGCTACGTAGCTGTGTGGCGTCGGTTCGGGCGAGAGCCATCAGTGTTTCCCTAGAATTCGAAGTGGCGAGTGCGGTGGGCGTTGATCAGTGCCGGGATGTGGGTATCTACCAGGCTATCCACGGCCCATTGATCCTCGGCCACGCGGATGATCAACAACGCTTCCATGATCGGGCCGTCGCCTACAATCACGAAGAGGCGTCCACCGATGGTCAGGGCCCGGTGAAAGCCCTGGTGCAACTCGGGTAGCGAGCCGGTCACGGCGATGGCGTCGTAGCGCTTGCCGTCATCCCAGCCGCGGGCGGCATCGCCATCCACGAAAGTGACGTTTCGAAGGCCCTCTTTCTCGAGTCGGGTGCCGGCCAGCTCATGGAACTCAGGGTGAATATCCACCGTGGTGACATGGCGGGCCAGGGTGGCAAGACAGGCGGTGAGATAGCCGCTGCCAGTGCCGATCTCCAGTACCTGCTCGGTCTCCTGCGGTGCCACCGCCTGCAGGATGCGGCCCTCCTGGCGCGGCGAGAGCATGACCTGACCGTGGGCCAGGGGCAGGTTGAGATCGGAGTAGGCGAGATTACGGTGTTTCGGGTCGACGAAATGTTCGCGGAGCACGCGGTCCATGACGTCCAGTGCCCGCGGATCCAGCACGTCCCAGGGGCGTACCTGCTGTTCCACCATGTTGAAGCGGGCTTGCTCCAGGTTCATTTCTCGCATCAGGGTCTCCGCTGTCCGTTTCCGCACGCTGCTCACGCTTCGGGCGATTGGGCAACTATGATAAGCGTTCCAGGCCCGGAGTTTAAGATTTGCGCCGGATTCTGTGGAAGAGGCTGACAATCCGGGTCTCTTTGCAAATAGTTCTCAATCGCAATAGTATCTCGCAATTCTGAAATCTCCTGGCAGAGGTTGGTCTATGGACGGCAGCGAATTCCTTCAACGGTTGTCAGTGCTCACCGAGTTGGGCGGGCCGGTGGTGATGATTCTGCTTGCCATGTCCGTGGTCGCGCTTGCCATCGTGCTGATCAAGAGCTGGCAGTTCCAGGCGCTGCGATTACACCGGACGGGCTTTGTCGATGGCGTCATCGAGCGCCTCGCCGCAGGCCGCGCCGACGAAGCCGCCGCGCTGCTCGCCGACGAGCGCAACCCCATCGCCCGTGTCATGGCGACGGCGATAGCCGAGCGCCAGCGACGCCCGGAGCACGATGCGCTGGTCCGGGAAGAGGTCGGGCGGGTTGGTGCCCGGTATCTGGAAAGCCTGCGTTCGCAACTGCGCAGTCTCGAGGTGATTGGGGCGCTCAGCCCGTTGCTCGGGCTGTTGGGCACGGTGCTGGGGATGATCGAGGCCTTCCGGCAACTCGAGGCGGCTGGCAGCCGGGTCGACCCGGCCCTGCTCTCCGGCGGTATCTGGGAGGCCCTGCTCACCACAGCTGTCGGTCTTGCCGTGGCGATCCCCGCAGTGTTCGCGCTGAACTGGCTTGAGCGCCGGGTCGAGCGTTTCAGACACGCCATGGAAGATTCCGTGACCCGCGTGTTCACGCAGTCGGCGGATCCTGAGCCCCAACGGCTCAGCAGCGCGGCCCCAGCTGCCGAGCTTGCCGCGAGGCGTGCCGGCGATGCGCATTGAGTGGGCACCCAGACGAAAGCGCAGCATCGTCAGCCTGACCCCATTGATCGATGTGGTGTTCATCCTGCTGGTGTTTTTCATGCTGGCCTCGAGTTTTCTCGACTGGCGTTCCGCCAGTCTCGCGATTCCTCCGCTCGGTGATGCAGCCGCGGAAGCGGAGTCCGAACTCATCGTCATTCGCCTGACTGATAGTGGCGAGATTGTGTTTGACGGTGAGGTGACGGATCGCGCGGGGCTTGATGTGCTGATAAGCCAGGCACTGGCGGCGGACAGCGAGCGGCCCATGGTGCTGCGACCTGAACCGGGCGTGCCCTTGCGCGACATCATGTGGGTGGTGGATTCGGCCACGGCTGCAGGTGGTACCAACCTCTCGCTGCAGCGGGGAGGCGAGTAATGCATTTCCCGGATCCGCCCCGCCGTGAGCAGGGTGAAAACGTCATTCCCCTGATCAATATCGTCTTTCTGCTGCTGATCTTCTTCATGCTGGCCGGTGCCCTCACCGCCACCGACCCGTTTGATGTCGAGCCTCCGGAAACCCGGGACGGTCGCGAGGCCGAGCGGACCGAGGACGGCATGATACTGCTGGCCGCCGACGGCCGCCTGGCTTTCGAAGGTGAAGAACTGGCCGCAGAAGATCTGACCATGCGACTGCAGGAGCGACTGGCTGGAGCGGAACCGCCGCCCATCAAGCTCAAGGCCGATGCCGACGTATCCGCGGAGGCCGTGCTCGATCTGATGGATCTGCTGCGGGACGTGGGCCTGGAGCGCCTCGTGCTGTTGACCAATCCGGCGGAGTCCTGATGTCCGAGCTGGGACTGCGACATTGGCTTGTGGTGCTGGCCATTGCCATCATGGTGCATCTGGTGGTGCTGGGTGCCTGGCGCGAGCCCTCGGCGGATCCGGAGCTGATCGTGCCGGCGGGCGTCGAGATCCAGCTGACGGCAACCCGGGGCTCGCCGGAGGGTGAAGTCCAGCCAGAGCCGGAGCCAGAGCCGGAGCCGGAGCCGGAGCCGGAGCCAGAGCCAGAGCCGGAGCCGGAGCCAGAACCGGAGCCAGAACCGGAGCCAGAACCGGAGCCGGAGCCGGAGCCAGAGCCGGAGCCAGAGCCAGAGCCAGAGCCAGAGCCAGAGCCAGAGCCAGAGCCAGAGCCAGAGCCAGAGCCGGCCCCACCGTCCGAGGACGTGCTCGGACTGGAGGATGCCCCGGAACTGGCCGACGAGGAGCCCAGCGCCGAGGAAGCCATCGCTGGTGATCCTGAAGCCGAGGAGAACTATCTGAGCTGGCTCGGCGGCTATCTACAGCGCTATCGGGAATACCCCCGACAGGCGGAGCGCCGCCGCCAGGAGGGGACAGTCATCGTCCGCTTCACCGTGGACACCGATGGCGCCATCTCGGCCATCGAGATCGAACAGTCCTCGGGCCATGGCCTGCTGGATGACGCCGTGATCGCGCTGCTGGAGAGGCTGTCGCCGCTACCGGATGCCCCCGATCGGCGTCTCGAGGACATCCGGCTGCCGGTGGAGTACCGGCTGCGCTGATCAGGCGCAGGCCGGATGCGTTATCTGCCCCGCCTGGCGCTGCTCAGCGCAACGCCAGGAACAGTGCCCCACTGCCGCGTTGCAGATGCAGCAACAATTCACCGTTGGCGGGAACTGCGGCCTGAAGGTCGGTCAGATCCCGCACCGGGCGCCTATTCACCGAAAGCACCACGTCACCCACCCGCAGGCCGGAGCCCTCGGCACGGCTTCCCGGCTCGACGGTTTGTACTTGCACCCGGTTCTCCCGGCCCTGTCGTGTTTCCACGTCCGCCATAGTAAAGGTGACGCCTGCAAGCCGGGGTGTCAGGGCCGCACCGCTCAGGGTTTCCAGTTCCGGGCTGGTGAGCACCGCGGACAGGGTCTGCCGCTCGCCGTTGCGGATCACCTCCAGCCTGACCTCGTCGCCCACCCGCAGCAGGCCCACCGCATTGCGCAGCTCGCTGGCCTGGCGGACGGGACGGCCGTTGATGGCGGCAACAATGTCGCCGCTCTCAAGGCCGGCCGCCTCGGCCGCCGACCCCGGGAACACCTGGGTGACCACGACGCCGCTGCGCGCGGCTAGCCCGAACGCTTCCGCCAACTCCGTGGTCAGGTCCTGCACGCTGACGCCCAGCCGGCCGCGGCTCACTTCGCCGTGGGCGATCAACTGCTCCATGATCGCCTGGGCCATGTTCATGGGAATGGCGAAACCGATGCCGATGTTGCCGCCAGCGGGGCTCAGGATTGCGGTGTTGATACCGACCAGTTCGCCGCGGAGGTTGACCAGGGCGCCACCGGAATTGCCGGGATTGATCGACGCATCGGTCTGGATGTAGTCCTGGTAGCCATCCATGGGCAGGCCGGAGCGCCCCAGGGCGCTGACGATCCCCGACGTGACCGTCTGGCCGAGACCGAACGGGTTACCGATAGCGATCACGAAATCGCCCACGCGAAGCTGGTCGGAGTCCGCCAGTGGCAAAGCCCGGAGGTCGTCGGCGGTGATGCGGATGATGGCCAGATCCGTGTCCCGGTCGCTACCGATGCGCTCGGCGCTCAACTCCCGGCCGTCGGCAAGCGTCACGGTGATCTGCTCGGCGTTCTGGATCACGTGGTGGTTGGTGAGGATGAATCCGGCTTCCGCATCGACGATCACGCCGGAACCCAGGCTCTGGGTGCGGCGTTCCCGTGGTTGTTGCGGCATATCGAAAAAACGCCGGAAGAATGGGTCGTCCATCAAGGGACTGCTGCGCACGGTTTCACGCCCCCGGGTAGCGATATTCACCACCGCGGGGGTGGTGCGCTCCAGCATAGGAGCCAGGGATGGCAGCGGCCCGTCGTCCACTTCCAGTGGTAGGCTTGCCTGCGCAGGTGCGGCGAGGGCGGTGCAGAGTGCTACGGTAAAGACCCAGAGCAAGGGCCCGTGCTTCATCGCGGTATCTCCACGTCAGTTGCCAGTCTTCTACTGCCTACACCCGCAGGCTCTCCCTGGGGTTCAGCGGCATCTCGTCCCGCATCCGCCGGTACAGGGCTTTCGCCTTTTCGGTGTCCGCCGGAGGCGTCATCAGTTGCAGGGTCACGTACTGATCGCCGGGCGGTTTGCCCGGTAGCCCGCGACCCTTGAGTCGGAACCGTTTCCCGTTCTGCGCGCCAGCGGGCACGGTCATGTCGATCCAGCCGCCCAGGGTGGGCACCTGCAGCTTGCAGCCCAGCGCCGCCTCCCAGGGCGTCACGGGCAGATCCAGGTGGATATCCCGCCCTTCCAGCCGGTACTGCTTGTGCGGCGCGATGTTGATCTCCAGGTAAAGATCCCCGCGGGCACCGCCACCGACTCCGGGTTGGCCCTGTCCGCTCAGCCTGATCTGCTGGCCCTGGGTGACGCCTGCGGGGATGCGAACCCGCAGCTGTCTTGGCTCAAGCCGCTGTTGACCGTTGCCATCAGTCACCCGGGTCTGCAGGCGCAGGTTACGGGTCGCGCCGTGAAAGGCATCCTCCAGGGTGATGGTGGTTGTCACCGTCTGGTCCTGACCCTTGCGCGGCGCGCTGGCGCGACGAAAACCACCGAAGTCGGCGAACGGGTCGCGACCATGGCCGAACAGGCTCTCGAAAAACTCGCTGAAGGCTGCATCGGCGCCAGCGCCCCTGCCGCCACCCTGCCACTCCCAGCCCGGTGGGGGGCGGAAGTCCTGGCCCTGCTTCCAGTTGGCACCGAGCTGGTCATATGCCTGGCGTTTCTCCGGGTCCTGCAATACTTCATAGGCCTCGCTGACCTCCTTGAAACGGGCCTCGGCGTCACTCTCCTTGCTGACGTCCGGATGAAACTTCCTGGCCAGGCGGCGGTAGGCCTTCTTGATCACCTCCTGCGGGGCGTCCCTGGGCACGCCAAGCACCTTGTAGTAGTCCTTGAACTCCATAACCGGTCATCCCCGCGTTCGTTTTACACGACCGGCGGCGCCGAAGGCATCAGTGACTCCTTCAGCGCCGCCGCTCAATAAAGCGGGCGGTGTGGACACCGCCCGGCAGTTCAGCTCTGCACAGTAATGCGGCGCGGCTGCACTTTTTCCTGCTTGGGTATGACAATTTCCAGAACCCCATTACGGCTACTGGCCGACACGCGCTCCGCATCCGCTGTATCCGGCAGGGAGAATCGACGGTAGAAACTGCCGCGTATCCTCTCCACGCGACGGTATCCCTCGCGGGTTTCGTCGCTGTCGTGGTGCCGCTCGCCACGGATGGAGAGCACGCCGTTTTCCATGCTGATCTCGATCTTCTCCGGGTCGACGCCGGGAATATCGGCATGGATGAGGTAGCGATCGTTCTCTTCGCGGATATCCACCGCCGGCACCCAGTCACTGGTTGCCATGCTGCTCGCGTCCGTGCCGGGGGACTGGCGATGGTCGAACAAGGTGTTCATTTCGCTACTGAGCTGGTTCAACAGGCTCCAAGGTTCGTGGCGCCGAATGTTCATGTTAACCTCCTGATTTGACTCTCGATGCGAGTGTCTGTACGGCCTAGATAGTGGCGTTTTTCGGCTTTTCAATAGGGCCGGTTGACGTCGGGCGCTTGAACGCGGCCCCGGCAACTGGTATAAAACCCGCCTTTCTGTGCGCCCGCCTGCTGCGCGGCGTCAACGTGTTTGATTCAAAGAGGCGGTCAGCGATGTCCAAGGTATGCCAGGTGACGGGCAAGCGCCCCACCGTCGGGAACAATGTCTCCCACGCCAACAACAAGACGCGGCGTCGATTCCTGCCGAACCTGCACTTCCATCGCTTCTGGGTGGAAAGCGAGAATCGCTGGGTTCGTCTGCGGGTCTCCGGCAAGGGCCTGCGCATCATCGACAAGGTGGGCATCGATCAGGTTCTGGCTGATCTGCGTGCCCGCGGCGAAAAGGTCTGAGGAGGCCACGATCATGAGAGACAAGATCAAGCTGGTGTCGTCCGCTGGAACGGGCCACTACTACACCACCAACAAGAACAAGCGGAATACGCCCAACAAGCTCGAATTCAAGAAGTACGACCCCGTTGTGCGCAAGCATGTGATGTATAAGGAAGCGAAGATCAAGTAATTCCAAGCCCGGCTCACCCCCGGGCTTCCTGTTTTGCCCTCTCCTGACCGGCCCCGTCTCTTTCCGCACACCCGAGAGTGAAATGGATCACAGTGTGATCCATGGCGCCTCGCGTCGCCTGAAAAACACGCTAGTATGGCTGCAACTTACTTATAAAGAGCGCAGACGGGCTGCACTTGACTGCCCAGGTAGCCAGGGGCGCAGGAATCATTCAATGGATGAGGTGTTCATAGCGAGGCAGCCGATCTTCGCCCGGGACCTGAGCGTGTTCGGTTACGAGCTGCTGTTTCGGGAGGCTGGCGCCAGCGAGGAAGCGCAGTTCATCAACGGCGATCAGGCAACGTCTCAGGTCATCCTCAACGCCTTCACCGTGGTGGGGCTTGATCAACTGGTCGGCCGCCGCCGGGCCTTCATCAACCTGACCCGCGAATTTCTCGTGGGTGCCATCAAGTTGCCGTTCCCGGCGGAGCGGGTGGTGCTCGAGTTGCTGGAGGACCTGCCAGCGGAGCGCGCTCTGCTCGACGCGGTACAGCAGTTCCGCGACCAGGGCTACATGGTTTCGCTGGACGATTATACCGGCGGCACCAGCCAGCAGCCTTTCCTCTCCCAGGTGGATATCGTGAAGGTGGACGTGGCGCAGCTGGACGTGCTGCGTCTGCGTTCGCTGGTGGAAAGCCTGAAGCGTTACGGCGTCGAACTTCTGGCGCAAAAGGTCGAGACCCAGGAGATGTTCGAGCTATGCCGGGACGCAGGCTTCGACTACTTCCAGGGTTTTTTCCTGAGCCGGCCACGGACCATTCGCGGCAGTTCCATTCCCACCAACCGATTGCCCACGCTGAACCTCATGGCCAAGCTGTATCAACCCGAGGTGGATCTGCGGGATCTGGAGCAGATCATCAGCAGTGACGTGTCGCTGAGCTACAAGCTGCTTCGCTACATGAATTCGGCGTTCTTCCCAATCCAGCGACGCATTGACTCGATCCATCAGGCGGTGGTCTATCTCGGTGTGCGGGAACTCCAGTCGTGGGCTTCTCTGCTTGCCATGGCATCGGTCACGGACAAGCCATCGGAACTGATGACCACGCTCATGGTGCGGGCGCGTATGTGCCAGAAACTGGCCGAGCGCCTGGGTTATGCCTCCGGCAACACCTATTTCACCGTTGGTCTGTTTTCGGGGCTGGATGCCTTGATGGACGCCCAGCTCGAAGAGGTCCTGATGGCGCTGCCGCTCAGTGACGAGGTCATCGCCGCCCTGTTGCGGCATGAGGGCCGGCCTGGCCGGGTGCTGGAGTGCGTTCTGCACTACGAACTGGGAGACTGGGACTGGATCGAGTCCGCCGGTTACAATCCCGCCGTGGTGATCCAGTCCTATCTGGACTCCATCGACTGGGCGCGGGAAATCGCCGCCCGCTGGTAGGCTGCACAGGGCAGCATCATTCGCACCGCTTTACCGCTGACGAGTAGATCATGCCGGAGGACAGACTGCTGGAGGCCCGTCATCTTGCCCGCCACTACGGCGGTCGTGAGGCGGTGTCCGACGTCAACCTGCACGTCAATCGAGGCGAGGTGCTGGGCCTGCTCGGGCTGAACGGTGCAGGCAAGACCACGACATTGCGGATGCTCTGCGGCACTCTTGCACCCAGCGCCGGCGAGATCAGGCTGTGCGGCATCGATTTGCTGGAATCCCCCATCATGGCCAAGCGCCAGCTTGGCTACCTGCCGGAGATCCCGCCGCTGTATCCGGACACCAGGGTGCGGGAATATCTGCACTACGCGGCGACCTTGCGTCGGGTGCCGCGTCGCGACCGGCGTGTCGCGGTGGATGCCGCCCTGGAGGCCACCGGTCTTGCCGACGTTGCCCACCGCCTGATTCGCAACCTGTCCAAGGGGTATCAGCAGCGCGTGGGCATTGCCCAGGCCGTCGTCCATTCGCCGGCGCTGGTGGTGCTCGATGAACCCACCGCCGGGCTTGATCCGCAACAGGTCCAGGACATTCGCAAACTGATTCAGAGGCTGCAGCGTGACCGGGCGGTGATCTTTTCCAGCCATATACTCGGTGAAGTGCAGGCCTTGTGTGACCGGGTGGTCATTCTGCATCAGGGTCGACAGGTCTACGCCGGTGCGCCGCAGGGCGGCGAAAGCCGCGTCACGCGGAGTTTCAGCCTGCGTTTCCGCTCGTCACCGCCACTGGAAGTGATGGCCGTGGTTCCCGGCGTGGAAGTCACCGAGCGGCTCAGCAACGGCTATCGCATCGAGATCGGGCTCGATAGTGCCCTGGATGCGCTTGTGGCTCTCAGCGTGGAAGAGGGCTGGGGTCTCGTTGAACTCACCGAAGTACGGCCCACCCTGGAACAGGTGTTCCTGGAAGTTACCACCGGCCGTGTGGAGGCCGCATGATTGGCGCTATCGCATGGCGGGAGTTCCGGCAGATCATGGCCGCGCCCATGGCCTGGGTGGTGCTGGGCCTGGCCCAGGCGGCGGCAGCCTGGTGGTTCCTGCTGCTGGTGGAGCAGTATCGCACCCGCTACGAGTCGCTGGTGGTAAGGGTGAATAGCCCCATGGGCGTCAATGACCTGGTGCTGTTGCCGTTTTTCGGCAGCGCCTTGCTGATTGGCATGCTGCTGTTGGGCATGGCGCTCATGGCCATGCGCCTGGTGGCGGAGGAACGGCGCAGTGGCAGCCTGCAACTGCTCTATGCGTCGCCGGTGTCCATGGTGCAGATCGCGCTCGGCAAGTATTTCGCCGCCCTCGGCTTTCTCCTCGTGCTCGTGCTGCCCTGGGTGCTGATGCCCCTGGTCTTGCAGCAGGCCACGGTGCTGGATTTCGGTCGGCTCGCCTCGGCCGGTCTCGGGCTGACCATGCTGGCCGCGGTTTTCGCAGCCGTGGCCCTGTTTGCGTCCAGCGTGAGCCTGCAACCGGGGTTGGCGGCGGCGTTGTCCGTCGCCATCGCCGTTGCGCTCATGGGCATCAACAGCGGCGTTGACGCCATTGCCGGGCAGCAGGATCCGTTGGCCGATCATCTCTCGTTGCTCACCCACTACGAGCCGTTGGTGCAAGGTGTAGTGAGCACCGTCAATCTCGGATTTTTCACACTGGTCGTCATCGCCTTTATCGGACTGGCGGTCCGACGCCTGGACGTCCTCCGACTGCAGGCCTGACCCGTGATGAACCCCGCTGCTACAAGAGACCTGCATGCGCCTTGATCGACGATCCCGCCGCTGGCTAACCCTGCAGGGCTTCCTGTTCACGGCGCTGTTCCTGCTGATCCTGATCATCCTCGGGTGGCTGAGTACCCGCTACACCTGGGAGGTCGACATCTCCTCCGCCGGGCGGCAACCGCTACCTGCCGCCACGGTCGCGTTGCTGGAACGCATCGAGGAACCCGTCGAGATTGTCGCCTTCGTGCGACCTGACGACGTACTCGACGGGCACATTCGCCAGCTGGTGGAACGCTACCGGCGGGTGCAGCCGCGCATGGAACTCCGCGTGATCAACCCGGATGCCAGGCCCGACCTGGCCCGTGACTACGGCGTCGAAGGCCAGGGCGAGGTGGTGATCGAGTACCGGGGCCGTCGGGAAAGCGTCGGTGTCCCCAGTGAGCCGCGTCTCAGTGCGGCGCTGCAACGACTGTTGCGCAGCGGCGAGCAGCCACTGGTGTACCTGAGTGGTCACGGCGAACGGGATCTGCAGGGTCAGGCCAATCATGATCTGGGTGCCTTTGGTGACTACCTGCAGGAGCGCGGCCACCTGCTGCAGGCCGTCCAGCCCGCAACGGGCTCTTTGCCAGCCGGTGCGGAAGCGCTGGTGATTGCCGGCCCCAGGTCGGAATGGGTTGGCGATGTGCCGGAGCGCATTCGCAACTACCTGGATGCCGGCGGCAACCTGCTCTGGCTGGTGGACGACCGCGATCGGGAACGACTGGGGTTCCTTGCCGAGCACCTGGGGCTGCAGTTGCTGCCTGGCACGGTGGTTGAACCCCGGGCGGAAGAGCTGTTGGGGGTGGATGATCCCCGCTTGCTGGTGGTAGACGACTACGCGGGTCATCCCGGCCTGTCCGGTGTTCAGGGTGTGAGCCTGCTGTCCGGTGCCCGCGCCCTGGATCTCGCAGACAACGGACACGGCGACTGGACCGTCGAGGTGCTGCTGCGCAGTGAGCCCCGTCACTGGAACGAAACCGGCGATCTCGCTGAGGCGACGCTGGACCCGTCAGCGGGTGAACAGGAGGGGCCCCTGATGCTCGGCCTCAGTCTGCGACGCCCGCATCCCGAAGGCGCCGGCGAGCAACGTGTCGTCGTCATGGGGGATGCCAACTTCCTGTCCAATGCCTATATCGGCAATGGCGCGAATCTCAACCTGGGGCTGGCGCTGGTGGACTGGCTGGCTTCCGCGGACACCGCTGGCCTTCTGGCCGGTCAGGCGGCCCCGGATCAGCGTTTGCAGCTGACACGACAGGGCATTGCGTTTATGGGATTCGGTCTGTTGCTGGGGCTTCCGGGTAGCTGTCTGCTGGTGGCAGGCCTGCTCTGGTGGCGGCGGAGACGAGCCTGATGCGACGACGCTGGCTGATGCTTGCGGCCCTGGTGCTCGGCCTGTCAGGGCTGGCGGTGATTGCCTGGCTGGAGCCGGGTGCGCCGGGCGTGACTCCCCGATTGACCACGCTACAACCCGAGCACGTTCAGACGCTGCGTCTGCAAAGGCCCAACCGGGAAGACATGGCCTTGGTACGGCGTGACGGGGCCTGGCAGATTGCGGAGCCGGCTCGGGCCGCGGCCAGCGAATTCCATGTGCGTCAGGTGACACAACTGGCAGTGGCCCGCAGTCACCGACGGTATGACCGCGCTGAACTCGATGCCTCGGTGGTGGGCCTCGATCCGCCCCGGCTGCGCCTGGAACTCAATGGTCAGGTGCTGGAGTTTGGCGCTACGGACTCCGTGGACGGGCTGCGCTATGTAGCGGTGGGCGATCAGGTTCATCTCGTTCGTGATGAGGTCACACCGCTGCTTGAGGGTGGCTGGTGGAACTTCATTGATCGCCATCTGGTGCCGGGCACCTGGTCCATCGAGGAGGTGGAGTCCGAACACTTCCACCTGGCCCGGGAGGGTGGCGTCTGGCGCGACGGCCGTAGTGCCCTCAGCCGCGAGCAGGTCGGCAGCCTGATCGCTGATTTTCGTCTCGCTTCCGCGCTCGTGGTTCGCGAGGGCCGCCGCCGCCCGGACGCCGAACCTGAGCTGGTGCTGCGCTTCGACAACGGTGAAGTGCGCCGATTCATCGCGGCGGACAGCAACGGCGAGCGTCGGCTGAAGGAGCTGAACTCCGGCTTGCTCTATGTCTTCGATGGTGAGGTGCGCGATTATCTGCTGACCGGGCGCGCCGAGCCGCCCGCAGGCGACGGTGACGAGTAGCAGGCCATGCCCGAACTTCCCGAGGTCGAGACGACCCGCCGTGGTATCGAGCCGCACGTCACCGGGCGCATGGTCACCGCTGTGGCCGTCCGCGATCACCGCCTGCGCTGGCCAATCGAGCAGGGTTTGTCCGAGCGTCTGCGGGGCCAGCGGGTGCGTGCTGTCGAGCGGCGCGCCAAGTATCTGCTGCTTCGGCTCGAGCTTGGTACGCTCATGATTCATCTGGGCATGTCTGGCAGCCTGCGGATACTGCCCGCGGCGCAGCCGCCGGCATTGCACGAGCATGTGGACGTGCTGTTCGACAATGGCGCGATTCTTCGCTACGCGGATCCGCGGCGCTTCGGCAGCTTCCACTGGCTGCCCGGGGAAGTGCCCAGTCACGTGCTGCTCGCCAGTCTCGGCCCCGAGCCCCTGGAGGCCGGGCTGACGGCAGAATTCCTCTATCGTCGCTCCCGTGGTCGGCGCATCGCGGTCAAGACGTTCATCATGGATTCCCGCACCGTGGTGGGCGTGGGGAACATCTACGCCAGTGAAGCGCTGTTCCGGGCCGGTATCCTGCCGTCCCGCGCGGCCGGGCGCGTCAGCCTGCGACGCTACGCCCTGCTGGTGGACGCCATTCGCCACGTACTTGCCCAGGCCATTGCGGCGGGCGGTACCACGTTGCGGGATTTTGTCGGCAGTAGTGGACAGCCCGGCTATTTTAGCCAGGAACTGCAGGTCTACGGCCGGGAAGGCGAGCCCTGTCGCGTCTGTGGTGCACCTGTCCGGCAACAGCGCATGGCCCAGCGGGCCACCTATTTCTGCAGCCATTGTCAGCGTTAATCAATATCTCCTTCAGGAAATGCGACGTAGGCCTCTCTGCCCTCGTGGGCAGGCTGTGCTAGCATCCCCGAGGGGGGCAGGGCCGACGGATGATCCGCCGGCATCGGAAACGCACTCAGCAGGGGGTAGCGCAGTGGAACGTGTGATTGGTCTCGACATGGGATACGGCTTCATCAAGGCCAACGACGGCCGTGAAGTGCGTCGGTTCCCCAGTGTGGTTGGCGAGGGAACGGCCAGCAGCCCAACGTCCTTCGGTTTGCAGAAGCCGGATCCGACCAACGACCTGCGGGTTACAATCAATGGCAAGGTCTACTTTCTCGGCGATCTGGCCATCAAACACTCGCGCATGGCGCATCGTGGCCTCTCGGCGACCCGTGCCGAGGGTGATGATCTCAAGGTGTTGTTCCTTGGCGCGCTGAGTCTGTTCTGCCGCGACGCCATGAACGACTTCTACGTGGTCACCGGCCTGCCGCCGGGGCGCATGCACCTGGCGGATGATCTCGTCTCCCGCCTGCGCGGCGACCACACCATTACCCGCCACATGGGCAGCCGCAAGCAGGATCTGAGCATTCGCCTGGACAACATCGAGGTGGTGCCGCAGCCCCTCGGCACCTTCTGGTCGGAGGTGCTGGACGACCGCGGGCAACTCAATGAGAACTCACAGTTGCTTGGTGGCCGCATCGGCATCATTGATGTGGGCTTTCGCACCAGCGATTTCGCCACCATTGTCGATGGCGAGTATGCGCCGGCGTTCAGTCGGACGGTACCGATTGGCATTTCGACAGGCTACGACAACCTCGCGCAGGCCCTGGCCGAGCGTTTCGGCGTCGAACGGGAGACCTATACGCTAGATAACGCAGTTATCGAGGGTCATATCAACATCTCTGGCCGCAAGGAAGATATCGGCGACCTACGTGACGAGGTGTTGACGGACGTTGCGACCCGGTTGCTGGTAGAGGTGCAGTCCCTGTGGCAGTTGAAGGATTACGACACGATCCTGCTGACCGGCGGCGGTGGTCATCTGCTTGACGGCTATCTGCGACCGCAGGTCTCACAGTGTGTGTTGGTGAACGAGCCGGTCACCGCCAACGCTCGCGGCTACTATGCCTGGGGGGCTCACCAGAACCAGGACCAGCGCCCGGTACAGCCCGTGCATGACAGCGCGGTCGCCGAGGATGACGCGCCGGCGGAGAAGAAATCGAAAAAACAGGGATGATAAAGACACGCGCCTGACGTAGATGGCCCAACAATTTGCGTCAGGCGCGCTTCATCCGTCGGGATCGTGATACCAGATCGCGGTCACCGCGAAAATTTGCTTCCCCCGGGGTGTTTGTACCACCACGTCGTCGCCCACTGCCTTGCGCAGAACTGCCTTCGCCATGGGCGAGTCCAGGCTGATCCAGCCACGCCCGGTATCAATTTCATCCGAACCCACAATTCGATAACGCCTTGCCTCCCCGGACTCTGTCTCCAACTCGAACCAGGCACCGAAGTAAATTCGGCGTGTGTCCGCCGGCGTATCGTGAACAACCGTGACCTCGTCCAGCCGTTTGCTGAGGTAGCGGATGCGGCGGTCGATCTCCCGGAGCTGCTTCTTGCCGTAGATATACTCGGCGTTCTCCGATCGATCACCCAGCGCGGCGGCATCAGCCACCGCCTGGGTCACCTCGGGTCGCTTCACACGCCACAGCCAGTCGAGTTCCCTGCGTAACGCCTCCGCGCCTGCGGCGGTGATATGCGTGGAGCGCCCCGTCGCCCGGCTTTGCGTGGGTCCAGCCATGTCTGTCATCGCCCTGTCATCAAACTGTTAAACGGAGCCGGTAAGCTTGCGCTCCTCAATGGGTGCCGCCTGAAAATCTGGCCCGTCACACGTCACGGGACACTAGCACGTCATCGCGGGGGGATCAGCGTCTGCCCCGGCACCGCCCGATCCGTCAGAGGAGGTTGCATGACAGAGTTTCTATCCTGCCGAGGCCTGCGCAAGGAGTTTGACGGGGAGCGGGTGCTGAATGATGTCGACCTGACCGTCGCGCGTGGCGAATGCGTGGTGTTGCTGGGGCCTTCCGGCTGCGGCAAGACCACGCTGCTCAATATCGTCAGTGGCCTGCTTGAGGCAGATGGCGGCGAACTGCGTTGCAATGGCCGTGTGCTGGATGACGCTGCCGCCGGCATCCATGTGCCCATGCAGCGCCGTGGTTTCGCCATGGTGTTCCAGGATTTCAGCCTGTGGCCCCACATGTCCGTCGCGGACAACGTGGGGTTTGGTCTGCGCATGCTGGGCATGAGCCGCCGTGACCGGCAGCAGCGCGTGCGAGAGGTGCTTCGCCAGGTGCAGATGGAGGCGTTCATCGACCGCCTGCCGGGGCATCTTTCCGGCGGGCAGCAGCAGCGGGTAGCCATTGCACGGGCCCTTGCGGTGCGGCCGCGGGTCTTGCTGCTGGACGAGCCCCTGTCGGCGCTGGATGCCCGCCTGCGCGAAGATCTGAAGCACGAACTGGCGACCCTGCTTCGGGAGACCGACCTGACGGCGGTGTATGTAACCCATGATCAGCAGGAGGCCTTTACCCTTGGTGACCGCATCGCCCTGATGCATGGTGGTCGTCTTGTCCAGGTCGACACACCGGAAATGCTCTACCGTGAGCCGGCCAACAGTTTCGTTGCCGGCTTCATCGGCAACTCCAACCTGGTTCAATACCAGCGCCGCAACGGCCACGTCCTGCTGGACGGGGACCTGGCGGTCACCGTGCCCGCGGGTGAAGCGCCGATGGCCGGCCGGTTCATGCTGCGCCGCGAATCCATCTGCGTGTGCCAGGACGACAGCTGCATGAACGGTGACGGCTGGGTCAGTCTCCCCGCCACCTGTGAGCAGACCCACTTCCTCGGAGACCATGAAGAGGCGTTCGTGCGGCTTGGCAATGGCCTGCGACTCCGGGGGCTGGCCCGGGGCGGCGTGCGTGAAGGTCAGCAGGTGCATGTCCGCTTCCCGCAGCAGGCGGTTCGATTCCTGGCGGACTGATGAAGTCATTCTCTCCTCTGGCAGCCATGCTGGTGCTTGCTGCCGGTCTGGTCGTGGCCTGCTCGGATGGCGATGGTGGCGACTCGAATACGCTGACGGTCTATTCCGCCGGGCCCAGACCGCTGGCCGAAGCGGTGGTGGAGGCGTACGCCGCGGAGAGTGGTGTCCGTGTGCAGTTATTCGCCGCGACCACGGGACAGGTGATGGCGCGGCTCGAGGCAGAGCGCTACCGGCCGCGGGCCGACGTGGTCATTTTTGCAAGCCGCGTTGCCGCCGAGGCGCTGAAGTCGGAAGGGCGATTACGGCACTATCCGGATCCCGACTGGTGGGCGGACACCCATACCGACTGGCATGACCCGGATCACACTTATTTCGCGACATCGGCGGCGCTGGTGGGCATGGCCTTCCGGGAGGAGGTGGCCAGCGAAGACATGGACTGGCAGGACGTCCTGCTTGGCGACGCCGATCTGCGACTCACCATGCCATCACCGAGCAGAGCCGGGTCTGCCGGTGATTTCGTCGTCTCATGGGTGCTGGATCGTGGCGAAGAGGGTTTCGCCGACCTGCGCGAGGCGCGTCGCGGTGGCATGGACTTCGCCGCCGCCAACTCCCAGGCGATCAGTACCCTGCTGGTGGGCGCTTTCGATGGCATGGTTGCGGCGGTCGATTATCTGATCTTCCGGCAGATTGCCGATGGGGCACCACTGGTCATGCACTACCCGCCGGGCGGTTCGGCGCTGGTGGAACGCCCCATCGCCATCATGGCAGGCACGCCGATGCCGGATCAGGCCGAGGCCTTTGTCGATTTCTATCTTTCCGAGGCGATGCAGCAGCAGGTGGCCGCGACGCATCTTTTGCCGGCGCGTCGCGACGTGCCGCTGAGCGAAGTGCGCGGTGATGCCGAACTCCCGCCCCTGCTCGCCAGGGATATCGGCGATGCCCTGGCGCGGCAGAACCGGATCCTGCGCCGCTTCCAGATCGAGATCGAGCGCGCCGAGGTTGTACGCTGATGGCGGCGATCCCGGTGAGCCTGCGTCGCTACCTGCGACAGCGTATCCCCTTGCTGCTCTGTGTGGCCCTGATGCTCGGGGCTGCCGGTTACCCGCTGGCCATCCTGTTCGCCCAGAGCCTGTTCCCCAACATACTCGGCGGTCGCTTCGACGGCTTCCTCGACGCCTATCGTCGCATCGTCGAGACCCAGGATCTGCTGGCCATGATCGGCACCTCCCTGGCGTGGGCGGGCTCCGTGACCCTGGTGAGCTGGATATTCGGTATTCCCTGTGGCTATCTGCTGGCCCGCACCGACATGCCGGGTAAGCTCTGGGCGCGCTTGTCCCTGCTGGTCCCCATCATGACGCCACCCTATATCCTGGCGCTGTCCTACATACTGATCATGCAACAGGGTGGCTTCGGTGACGCCGCCCTGGGTGGCCTGCCCGAGGGTTTGCGAGCCTGGTTTTTCTCGTTCTGGGGCGTAACCGTCGTCATGGCGCTTGCCTCATTCGGTTATGTCTCCCTGGCGGTGGAAGCGACACTCTCCGGTCTGCCGCGACGGCTGGAGGACGCGGCAAGCCTGCTCGGTGCTGGCTGGTGGACGCGCATGCGTACAATCATCCTGCCGCTGTTGCTGCCCGCCATACTCAACTCCGGCTTGCTGGTGTTCCTGGAGGCGCTGTCGAATTTCGGCGTGCCGGCGGTGTTGGGAACGCGCTCCAACCTGCCGCTGCTGCCGGCGGAAATCTTCTACCTGGTCACGAGCTGGCCCGTGGACCTGGCTCTGGCCACCTCCCTCTCCAGCCTGCTCTGCCTGTTTGCGCTGATCACGCTCTACGGTAGCCGCTGGTTGGCGAATGTGATCGGCGGCGGCGATGTACGGCCGGGCGCTCCGGAGATCATACGATTGAGCGCCCGCGGCAAGGTGCTGGCCTGGACCTGGCTCGGGCTGCTGTTCGCCTGCAGTTCGGGTGTGCCCTACGTCGCCATGGTGCTGACCAGTCTCGCGGATGGCTGGGGGCAGGGCATGCCCGGTCTGACGCTGGATCATTATCGTGCGCTGCTGGAACCGGGCTCCCGTGGCTTGCAGGCGCTGCTCACCAGCCTTGGCCTGAGCGTGGCCGCCGCCACCATCTGCGTGATCCTGGGTGGCTATATCGCCTACGTGAACGTTCGCTCCCAGGGGCCCATGCAGCGCTTCCTGGACGGGCTTGCCACGCTGCCCCGGGTGATTCCCAAGATCGTGATGGCCGTGGCGTTGATCCTGGCATGGAACGCCGTCTGGATACGTGTCGACCTCTACAACACGGTCTGGATGCTGTTGCTGGCCTACGTGGTGATCTACATCACTGACGCTCTCAATTACAGCAATTCCACGTTGCGCTCCATGAGCCCCAACTTGGAGGGGGCCGGGGCAATCCTGGGTGCCAGCCGAGCCCGGGTGTTCGTGGAGATCGTCCTGCCCCGGCTCCGCCCGGCACTGACCGCGGCCTGGCTCACCACTTTCATCGTCTGCATGCGCGAGCTGGTGGCCTCCATCCTGCTGCTGCCACCGGGAGTCGATGTAACCGCTACCTTCATCTTCAATCAGTTCGAGCAGGGCGACATCGCTGTCGCCATGGCCATGGCAACCATCACCATACTGCTGTCCACGCTGGTGCTGGTGGTTTTTCAGCTGAGGCGCCGGTCGGTCTGACTGATTTCACGAAAATTTCATAAAACAGACACGCCACCGTTACCTGCCTGCAATATTCCGCCCATAGCCTGAGTGTCGGTTTTCGGCAACGCACAGGGTGGCGCTTTGCCAAAAACCAACACGGGTACTCAATCCTCTCATGGGTCCCGCGCGTCCCGGCTCGGAATCGACCTGCGCCGCAGCTGCAGGGCATCGCCCAGAAACGGACTTTCCCAGCGTTTGCCACCGGGCGTGCCACCCATGCAAACGGAGCAAACAGCATGTTGAATAAGCACTTGATCAGGCCGGCGGCCACGCTGGCCGTTGCCGGTCTGCTGGCGGCACCAGCGTTTGCCGGTGATACCGCCGATGAACTGGAAGATCGCTTTGGCGGACTGGACTACGAGCCGGTGATGGATGTCCCTGATCGGGATGTCCGGACACGGGTCAATAAGTTCCGGGTGGAGACCGAAGATGGCCGTCACCGGTTCGGCATTCGCGGCCGGCTCATGACCGACTTCGCCTATGTCGACGACAACTACAAGACCACCGACGACGAGCGGGCCGACCGGGGCGATCTGGCCAAGTACGGCACCATTATCCGCCGTGCGCGGCTGGGGGCGCTTGGCATCATGTACGACAATTGGGAGTGGCAACTGGAAGTCGACTTCCGCGACGACGAAATCCGCTTCGCCAATGCCTACATGGCCTACCTGTTCGACAGCGGTCGCCTGGCCGTAGGCCATTTCAAGGAGCCGTTCAGCCTGGAGAGTTCCACCAGCTCCCGGCGGATTTCTTTCATCGAGCGCGCCGCGCCGGTGGACGCCTACCGGCCGAGCCGCCAGATCGGCATCATGTACGAGACCCTGGTACCGAACTGGTATGGTGCCTTTGGCGTGTTCGGCGGTGACGGCGTGGCCCGGGATCGTGACGTGACGGAAGGCTTTTCAGTGGCAGCCCGTGCCTCCTTCGCGCCGTTCATGGACCAGCAAAACCGCGTTTGGAGCCACCTGGGCGCATCCGCCAACTACCGGGCGAATGCCTACGAGTACGAGCGCAGCCGTGGGCGCGACCGGGAATACGAAAGCGTGCGCATGCGTACCCGACTCGGCACCCGGGCGGTGGATGGGCGTCTCATCGGCGAGAATGACATGGAAAACGTCGAGGACTACACCACGTTCGCGTTGGAGGCCGCTGCCGGCTTCGGGCCGTTTTCCCTGCAGGGCGAGTATATTCGTCAGCGCCTGAGCCGGGACGAGGATTCCAGGGATTTCGTGGATCCCGATACTACCACCATGACCCATGACGGCTACTACGTCCAGGCGAGCTACTTTCTCACCGGCGAATCCCGGAATTACCGGGCGTTCAGCGGCGATTTCGGCGCCACGCGTATCCTGCGCCCGGTGAGCGAAGGTGGCCGGGGTGGCTGGGAGCTCCTGGCGCGCTACGCCACTGCCGATTCCTACGAGCACCACGAGCCGGACGACCGCCAGTCAATCGACCACTATACCCTGGGCCTTAACTGGTACCCGGAGCAGGACATCGTGCTCAAGTTCAATGCCATGTACGTGAATGCCGAGCGTGGCGAGGATCAGATCAACGGCGATTCCAAGAAATGGGATAGCTGGGTCTACGCCATGCGTTTCCAGTTCGAGTTCTGAACCGCGCGTGCGCCGGTGGTGTTCAGCCGCCGGCGCATGAGGCCCAGAGGCCGCGCAGCCAGTCCTCTTGGAGCCGCTCGCCGATACACACCAATCGGCTGTCCTGCAGGTCGACGGGCCATGCGGGCAGACGTCCCACCGGGTGACGCTGGTGCCTGACGGCGTGCACCACCGCAGGCCGGGTGGGGTCGTCGGTCACGGCAAGGATCCCCTTGCAGCGTAGCAGTCTGTCTCCCCAGGTTTCGCAGAGCAGATCCATGAACCGCTCCAGCGCGGCCCGGGAAACCGGTGCCTCCGGCTCCAGCAGTAGCGTCTCGATGCCGGCACGCCGGTGCCTGTCCGGAAGGCCCTTGGACTCGCCCAGGGGCGCGAACGTCTGCCCCGGCAGCCAGCGCCCCAGGGCAGCGACACCGCCAGTGCCCGGGCCGCAGTGCAGGATGGCGTCCGGCTCCACCCGACCATATTCCACCGGCAGCGCCGCTATCGACGGGTTCACGGCCTGGACCCGGCAGCGAACCTCCGCCAGCGCCGCCGGTGCGACCAGATCGGCCTTGGTGATCAGAATGCGGTCCGCCATGGCAACCTGGGTGGCGGCGGCGGGGTGCGCGTCCAGGGTGGCGGCCGCATGCACCGCGTCGACCAGGGTGACGATGCCGTCCATGACACAGCGCTCGCTCAGCAACGGGTCCTGCATGAGGGTATGGACGATGGGGGCGGGGTCGGCGAGGCCTGTGGTCTCGATGACGATGCGCCGGAACGCCGGCCCCTGGCCGGACCCGGCGTTGATGAGCAGACGTCTGAACCGGCTCACCAGGTCGCCGCGCAGGCTGCAGCAGACGCAGCCATTGCCCAGAGTGATCAGTTCTTCGCCACCGCTCTCCACCAGCCAATGATCCAGCGCCACTTCGCCGTACTCGTTGATAATGACGGCTGTCCCGGCCATGGCGGAGTGGGACAGTAGGCGCCCCAGCAGGGTGGTCTTGCCGCTGCCCAGGAACCCGGTGATCACCGTGACCGGTATCGGCGCGGTCATGGTTCGGCGGGGTCCAGCGGACAGAGGCGAATACGGCCCGAGGCGTAGGCCACCGCCAGGGTTGCGTCGTCCGGCGACCAGGCAATGGTGCTGACGGCGCTGTCGTCCAGCAGCCCGGCGCGGATGGTTTCGCCGGCCACGTCCACGAGCAGCAGCAGCCCGTCACCGCCACCGCTGGCAAGCCGCTTGCCGCGATGGTCGAAGGCGAGCGCCTCGATGGGGGACTGGTGGGCGGATAGCACCAGCGGCTCCTTGCCCTCCGGCCCCTTGCCGCCGCAGTTCCAGACGATCACTTCGGCGCCGCCGCCCGTGGCCAGCAGGTCGCCGCTGGCGTCCCAGCTGAGCTGCCCTACCTTGCTGCTGAAGCCGCTCATCATCAGGTCCGCGCCGGTGTTTCGGTCCCAGATATGGACCGCCTTGTCCTGGCAGCCGCCCACCAGCCAGCGGCCGTTGGGGCTGGCGGCGGCACAGAGCATGGAGCCCTTCCAGTGGAAGGTGTGGCGGCTTTCAAGGGTTGCGGGATCATGCAGATGAATATTGCCGTAGCCTGCGCTCAGCAGACCGTCGGAGCAGGGGTCCGGACGCAGGTCGCTACGGGTGGAATCGGCCTCGAAGCGGGCGCCGCAGGCGCCATCGGCGGAGTCCAGGCGCAGCACGTGCCTGCCGGCGACGGCCACCACGGCAGCGCCGTCGGCAAGCCAGTGGACATGCGCCACCCAGTCTCCGGCGCGATACTCCCAGAGGAGGCTGCCATCGGCGCCGTCCCAGAGCCGAACCCGGCCATCGTGACCGCCGCTGGCCAGTCGGGTGCCGTCGTGGGACCAGCCGAGGCACGCAGTGCCGGGAAAGTGCTTCACCTGCCGCCAGTACAGCTCACCGGTGTCCGTATCGTAGACAGCCACGCTGCCATCTGCTGCCCCCACGGCCAGTCGCTTGCCGGCGGGGTCCCAGGCCAGGGCCGTTGCAAACTCATCGCAAACGGCAAGCACCGGCGCCTGCAGGCGCTGGACGTCGTCGTTCATGCCCGGCAGGCGAGGAAGCCCTGACGCAGGGCGTCCCGGTCCAGGTTGCGGCCGATGAACACCAGTTCGCTGCGGCGCGCTTCGCCGGCCTGCCAGGGGCGGTCGGCGCGCCCGTCCAGCAGCATGTGCACGCCCTGGAAGACGAAGCGGCGATCCTCCCCGGCGAGACTGATGATGCCCTTGGTGCGGAAGATGTCCTGCCCCTTTTCCGCCAGCAACGGGCCAAGCCAGGCGTTCAGCTTGGCACTGCTGAGCGGCTCGTCGGTGGACAGCCCCACCGAGCCCAGGCTGTCGTCATGGCTGTGCCCGGCGGCGAAGGCGCGCTCCACGCTGGGGCGCAGAGGCTCGCCGCCGGCGAGCAGGCGCAGGCCGAACTCGTCGGCGCCATGTTCGGTGAACAGGGCGTAGAGGCCGCGCTCGGGAACGGCAAGGCGGTAATGGTCGACGCCTGATGATGGCAACGGCAGGCTGACGCAGGTGTTCAGCGGCAGGGTGTCCCCCGGCGACAGTTCCCGGAAGTTGCCGCGAAATGCCCGTTCGGCGGCGTCGAGACAGGTCTCGATGGCAGGCTGTTCGCCGCTGATAGCCGTGGCGAACACCCGCACGGCGGGATCCGGCCCGGGTGCCACCTCCACAACAGCCTCGCCCGCCCGCAGCACCCAGCCGCCGGCCCATTCGAAGGGATATTCCGGCTCCAGGAAGTCGGGTCGCTGGGCCAGCACCCGATCCAGGTCGAAGCCGCCGACATCGAGCATCTGATCGATGGGTACATCGGCCTGGTTCGCCCGGTGGATGAGGGCCACCGCATTGATGCCCCGTATCCGCCGCTCCAGTGCGGTCAGTTCCTCCTTGGATACCAGGTCGATCTTGTTGATCACGATGACGTCGGCGAAGGCGATCTGCTGCCGCGCCTCATCGGAGTCGTCGAGGTGCAGCAGCAGGTGGCCAGCGTCCACCAGGGTGACGATTCCATCCAGCTTGAGCCCGGCGCGGATCTCGTCATCCACGAAAAAGGTCTGGGACACCGGCCCGGGGTCGGCCAGGCCGGTGGTCTCCACCAGGATGTGGTCGAAACGGTCGCGGCGGCGCATCAGCGTGCCGAGTATGCGGATCAGGTCGCCGCGTACGGTGCAGCAGATGCAGCCGTTGTTCATTTCGAACACTTCTTCATCGGCGTTGATGACCAGGGCGTCGTCGATGCCGATCTCGCCGTACTCGTTCTCGATGACGGCGATGCGTTGACCATGCTGCTCGGTGAGTATGCGGTTGAGCAGCGTGGTCTTGCCGGCGCCGAGAAACCCCGTCAGTACCGTTACCGGTACCGGCGTGGTGTCAGTCACTGTAGGCCTCCTCAAACGCGCGGCGCATCTTCTCGACGTTAAAGCGAATCATGGAGATGTAGTCCGGCGCCGGGCCATCCGGCTGGGACAGCGCATCGGAGTAGAGCGAGCCGCCGATGTAGCCGTCGCCATCTGCGGCGATGCGGTCCACCATGCGCGTGTCGGTGATGTTCTCCAGGAACAGCACGCGAACGTTGTCTTCCCGCAACTGGCGAATCAACCTGCCGATCTGGCTGGCGGAGGGTTCCGCGTCGGTGCTCAGCCCAAGCGCCGAGAAGAATTCCACCCCGTAATCACGGCCAAAGTAGGCAAATGAGTCGTGTCCCACGATGGCGCGGCGATGTTCTTCCGGGATCGGCGCCAGCATGTCGCGGACCCACTGGTCGAGCTCGTCGAGTTCTGCCAGGTAGGCATCAGCACGACTGGAGTAATGCGCCGCGTTCTCCGGATCCTTCTCGATCAGGGCATCGCGAATAACCTGCACATACTGCTTCGCACTCACCGGAGAACTCCAGGCGTGGGGATCTTCCGGCCCATGGTGATGGCCATGATCGTCATGGCCATCACCATGGTCGTCGTCGTGGCCATGCCCATGGTCGTCGTCGTGGCCATGCCCGTGGTCGTCGTCGTGGCCATGCCCATGGTCGTCGTCGTGGCCATGCCCGTGGTCGTCGTCGTGGCCATGCCCGTGGTCGTCGTCATGGCCATGCCCGTGGTCATCGTCATGGCCATGCCCGTGGTCATCGTCATGGCCGTGCCCATGGTCGTCGTCATGGCCATGCCCATGGTCGTCCTCGCCGGTCTCGATGGCGTTGACAGTGCGGGTTGCCACCACGACCTCACCGGTGTAGCCCGAGGCCGCGATCAAGCGATCGATCCAGCCTTCGAAGTTCAGACCATTGACGATCACCAGGTCCGCCCTTGAGATTTCCCGAACGTCCGCCGGTGTCGGCTCGTAGCCGTGGGAATCACCATCGGGCCCGACCAGGGAGATGACTTCTGCGCGATCCCCTGCTACCTGCTCCGTGAAATCGCTCAGGATGGTGAAGGTGGTGACGATGCGCATGGGTTCTGCGGCAAGCAGCATTGGCGCGCAAGCAAGCGCGACGATCAACAACAGGTGTCGAGCCTTTCGCATGATCAGGCCTCCAGATGGGGTCGACGATAGAATTGGTTCAGCAGGCCGCCGTTGGCGCCAAAAACCACGGACAGGCCGTAGAAGGCCCCGGCAGTCAGAATGATGGCCGGGCCGGTAGCAACATCCTGGTGATAGGACAGGAGCAGACCGGCCCAGCCGGACAGCATGGCCATACCGATGGCAATGAACATGATCCCGCCCACATCGGTGGACCAGTAACGAGCAGCGGCGGCAGGCACCATCATCAGCCCGACGGACATCAGGGTGCCGAGGGCATGGAATCCACTCACCAGATTGAGAACAACCAACGCCAGGAAAAGCAAATGCCAGCGCAGGCCGCCGGCGCCAATGGCACGCATGAATCCGGGGTCGAAGCACTCCATGACCAGGGCGCGGAAGCCGATTGCCAGGGCAAGTACGGTGATCGTGCCCACGCCGGCGACCATCAGCAGGGAGGCGTTATCCACTGCCAGAATGCTGCCAAACAGCACATGGATGACATCCATGTTGCTGCCTTCCAGCGAGATCAGCATGACGCCAAGGGCGAGGGCGATGAGAAAGAACGCCGCGAAATTCGCATCTTCTCGCTGATCCGTGAATCGGGTGACCAGACCGGCAAGCAGGGCGACCACCAGGCCGGCGATCAGGCCACCGATACTCATGACGGTGAGCGAAAACCCGGCGATGAGAAAGCCGATTGCCGCGCCGGGCAGGATGGCATGGGACAGGGCGTCGCCCACCAGGCTCATGCGCCGCAATACAAGGAGCACGCCCAGGGGGCCGGCGCCGAGGGAGATGGCCATGCATGCAACCAATGCCCGGCGCATGAACGAGAACTCGGCAAACGGACCCCAGAGCAGTTCAACCACGGCGCAGCCCCTGGGCACAGACGTTCGCAGTCTCGTCCCAGGCTTCTGCCATGGCCCGGGCCTTGAGCAGGTTCGCAGCGGTCAGGGTGGTCTGCGTCGGCCCCCATGCCACCTCCTGTCGAGCCATCAATAAAGTCTGGGGGAAGTGCTGCCGCACCTGCTCGATATCGTGAACCACGGCAATGATGGTGCGGGATTCGTCATGCCAGCGCTGCACCACGCCGAGCAGATCTGCCGTGGTGCGGGCATCAATGGCGTTGAAGGGCTCATCGAGCAGAATGACCGGTGCGTCCTGTAGCAGCATGCGGGCGAACAGCACACGCTGGAACTGTCCCGCCGACAGGCTGCCGATAACCCGATGCTGGAAGCCGGACAGGCCAACGGCGGCCAGGGCATGAGAGGCCTTGTCCATGTCATCCCGGCTGAGCCCGCGAAACAGCCCGCGGCGGTGCCAGTGACCACTGCTGACCACATCCATGACGCGTATCGGGAAATGGCGGTCAATGTCCGCCTGCTGCGGTAGGTAGGCGATGTCGCGGGCCCGCAGACTGTCCCGCAGAATGCTCCCCTGCGCCGGGCGCAACACCCCGGCGATGGACTTCAGCAGGGTGCTTTTGCCGGCGCCGTTGGGGCCCACAACTGCAGTCAGCGAGCCATGGGCAAAATTACCGTTCAGGTGATGCACGGCCGGATGCCGGTCGTAGGCCACTGTCAGGTCCTGCAGTTGTATCGCTGCGGTCATGGCAAGTGCTCCTGTCAGCCCATGGCCCAGTAGACGCCCAGCCAGAGCAGGGCGATCACCACCAGCGCCACAGCCAGGCGAGACCCGGCTCCGGTGCGGAGCAGGCTGAAGGAGTCACGTATGGGGCTTTGTCCAGGCATTACACCCATTCACCACTGTGCCAAGAGACTGTGAAGACAACCGGTATTCAAGGCGACAGATGTTATAACGTAACAACGAAGCGGGCAAGGACCAGGGGTGCTTCCAATGCCCCTGTTCCCTTCAGTGATCCACACACCAGCGGTTTCGACACCATGTGGTGCCGTAGAACGGTACACTCTTGCCCACGCCACACATTGGATTCGGGACAGACCATGCTTTTGCCCTTCGCCGCCCTGCTTCGCCCCACGGCGTACTTCAGGCGTGTACGAACCGAGGCACCTTCCTGGACGGTGACGGCGGCAATCGTCCTGCTGCCCTGGTTCGCGGTCTGCACGGCTGGGCAAGTCCTTGGCCTCACGGTGTTTGCGCCGGACCTGCCCAGCGAGGGTGTGCCGACCTTGCCCGCTTACGGTGTCTACAGTTGGGCTGTCATCAGCAGTTACGCCGTGGGTGTGGGTTGTGTCGCTGGTCTGCTCGGTGAGGCGTTTGACGGCCGCATTGATGTGGATGCCGCCGTCGCGGCAGTCGCTGCGGCGGCGCTACCCGCTGGCGTCGCCAAGTTGCTCTGGCCCATCCCGGGGCTGCAATGGCTCGGTCTTCCGCTGCTGGTCTGGAGTCTGTGGATGCTTTACCGAGGACTCGGGGATGTGCTCGGCATTCCGTCGGGGCGATTGTCTCATTGCTTTGTCAGTCTGCTGGCAGCACTGCTGGTGGCTGTCGCCGTGGGCTGGCAGTTGCGGGACTTGATTCCGGGCGCTGCGCCCGCCGTGCGGATGGGGCGCCTCTGGCTGATCTGAAATCTGGTAAAAATTCGGCACTTCCTTGAAGATGGCCACCAAGAGCCACTAGGGAAGCGCTGAAGTATTCACGCCGGTGTGAATACTTCAGCGCTTCCCTAGAAAGGTGGCCAGATCAGGTTGATGGGCATGACCCGTGCTGGACGTTGCCCGCTGCCAACTGCAACGGGTTTCGGACTGCCCCGGTTTCGAGAGTGCACATGGCGGAAAGTGACGGGCAAAGCGGCGGCGCATCCCGGGTTGACCGGGATCAGGAGCGTTTTCTGCTCCGCAAGCCCACCGAGATCGCTGCCGTATTACTGCAACTGGCGCGGCGTCCGGAGATCATTACCGGCTATTTCGATAGCGGACGCCGCCACCTGATGACCGCAGTTCTTGGCGTGGATGCGGAGAGCCAGTCGCTGATACTCGACATGGGGCCCGATGCGGCAATCAATCAGGCTGCCTTGCGGGCGAATCGAATCGTCTGTGTGGCCAAGCATCAGAGTGTCAGCGTGAAATTTGCCTGTGGACCGCTGGAAGTCATCGATCGCGAGGATGGACCGGCGTTCCGCACCCCCCTACCGGATTCCCTCTACCGTTTGCAGCGGCGGGAGTATTTCCGGGTGCCGACGCCGGTCACCAATCCGGTAATCTGTCGTGTTCCTGATCCCGCTGATCTAGGCGCCTTGCATGAGTTCCGGGCCGTCGATCTCAGTATCGGCGGTGTCGGCCTGGTGGATCTCGACATGACATTGAAACTCGCGGCGCGGGATCGTATGGACGACGCCATACTGCTGTTGCCTGGCGCGGAAGAGATGCGGCTTGAACTCGAGGTGCGGAACATTTCCCGTCACATGCAGCGGGACGGCCGGATAGGCCGACGCCTTGGAATGGCCTTTGTGCGTCTCGCTAATCGGCACGCCAACATCATCCAGCGCTATCTGCATCAATTGCAGTTGATTCAGCGTGACACCCGACCCGATTCCGACTGACGAGCTGTCGGCATAATTGACGTTGTGCCGCTCTGCGTGCCCGGGAATGGCCCGGACGGCGGGCGTACGGAGGCTCTGGTCGCGGGATTTTTCTGGGAGTGTTCCTTTGCTGATACCGTTCAAAGTTGGTTTCTGATACACATTTTTTGCTGGTTTTTTTTGACATTAAAATACTGATTTAAAAATAAAAATAGTCAGAAAAAGCCGGTTCTGTCGCCGCTTGGAAACAGCCAGGGTGTTTCATTTTTGGAACGGTTGTCCTAGACTGCAGTTGTGTTGGAGCTAGGTGGTACTGGCACAGGTTGTGCAGAGGGCCCATAGCTCCTCGCGATTCGGGCGAAAGTTCGTCTCGCAAGAGCCACGAGAGGCGCCGTCGGTGCGGTCATCCCCCCCGACCAAGCTGTTCGGCACTCTCCAGCAAACGCGTCTGCCCACCCTGGCGCGTAAATCTTGCCCCCGGCAATGCCGGGGGTTTTTTTTGGCTGCATTCTGTCAGGCGTCGCAGAACGGTCCGATCTGCCAGAAGCGGCGGCACTGAAAGCGTGCTTCGCATCCCTGAAGCTGCCGGCTGTAGTTGTCGGCGTGGTTCTGCACCCGCTGCGCGGCCCGGAGCACAAAGGGCTTGTTGCGGTGATTGCCCCGCCGGTATCCGGCGTGGCCTTCATGATACGCGTAATAGAGATGCTCGGCGTTCTGTTTCGAGATGCCGAGTCGCTGGTGGGTGCGGTGGTTGTACCAGCCGACGAAATCCGTAGCGTGTTTCATGTGCGTCCGGCGGGCGAATACGCTGCCTTCCTCTGCCATGTACTCTCCCCAGACCGGGTCCTGCGCCTGGGCATAGCCGTAGGCACTGGACGGTCGGCGCCAGGGAATGAACCCGAACAGCCGTGTTCTCGGCGGGCGGGCATTGTGGCGAAAGGTGGATTCCTGGTTGATGAAAGCCATCTGTACCGGGATTGATGTTCCCCAGCGCTCTTCCGAGGCCAGCGCGTAGTCGTACCAGCGAGGCTGGTGGTCGAAGATGGCGCAAATGTCGTCGGTTCTATCCGGCGGCCGTGTAGCGCAGCCAGACACCATCGCAACGATCGCCGCGATGGTCATCAAAAGGCCGATTCGTCTCATCATGCCGCAGTGTTTCCCTGACCGCGGTTTCAGCTCTGGCTCTCCCAGGCGCGCGCGTTGCGCTCCTTGAGTCGTTCGATCAGGCCATCAAGGCCGTGGCGACGCATTTCGCTGCCGAATTCATCGCGGTAATTGGTCACGAAGCTGATGCTCTCGATGACCACGTCCCAGACGCGCCAACCGTTGTCGGTGGCGATCATCCGATACTGGACGGGTACATTGCCACTCTCGAGCAGAAACTGCGTGCGAACCGTCACGCGTCCTCGCTGATCCGGCTCCGTCACAGACCGCACGGCCATGATGGTGCCGGATTGCTGAACCACTCTGACCACTTCATCGACATTGTCCGACAGTAGTTTGGAGTAGGTCCGGATGATGTACTCGCGAAACGTGTCAAGGAATTCCTGGCGCTGTGCCTCCGAGGCCGTGCGCCATTCCGAAGTGAGGATCAGCTGCCCCATCAGGGGGTAGTGCACGTGGGGAGAAAGAATGTCGTCGATCAGTTCGAAGGCCACACGGGGCCGGTCGCGAATCGCGTCCTGATTCTCCACCAGGGCGTCCACCGCGTCGCTGAACACGCCTTCGATAATCTGTTCCGGCGGGCGCAGGTCCGACGGGTCGGTTGCCTGTGCCGCCATGCCCCACAACAGTCCGGCGGCAAGCGTCATCCAGGCGAACATTGAGGTCTTGAGCATCATGAGTCCCTTGTTGTCAGTTGGCGAAACAGCCGCCGCAGCATCGCATACATCGTTGCTGCGACAGTAATTCGGTGGCCGGTTTGTTGCAATTCCCCGCATGTGGGTGAGAATGGGATTCCATTAACCACAGTTTGCAGACACCGATGATTGACGTTCGTCTCAATCTGCTCACTTCTGCCACGTTTCGGCCAGCCACCGACATGGATGCTGTCCATCCAGTCGTGCCCTATGCACAGCATGGCTTCGATGTGCGCCGCCGCTCCGCCGGCCTGACCCGCTCGATCCGTCCGGTACCCAGGGGAAAACCCGAGGGCGACGATCACCTGGTCGATGAATGGGCCTGAAGCACGCCCGCGTATGACTCAACCAGCGCTTCCTTAACGCCGCACACGCTCTTCCAGTGCCTTCGCCACAGCGGGGTGCACAAATTTCTTGACGTTGCCCCCCAGTGCAGCCACTTCCCGGACCAGGCTGGATGAAATGAAGGCGTACTGCTCGGCCGGAGTGAGAAACAATGTCTCCACTTCAGGAACCAGCTGCCTGTTCATGCTGGCGAGCTGAAACTCGTATTCGAAGTCGGAGACTGCCCGCAGGCCGCGGACGATGACCTGTGCCTCCTGCTCGCGCACGAAATCTGCAAGCAGCGTATCAAAGGACATCACGCGCACGTTCGGCAGGTGGGCTAGCGCGATGCTGGCCATGTCGAGTCGCTCCTGAACGGAGAACGCGGGCCGCTTTGAGGGGCTGGGGAAGGCGGCGATACTGACGACCAGGTCATGGAAAAGCCGCGACCCGCGCTCCACCAGGTCGATGTGCCCATTGGTGATCGGGTCGAAGGTGCCCGGATAGATCGCCCTGATATTCATGCCGTTTGGTGTCGCCAGCTCTTTCTGTGTTTGATCTCCACGAAAGAGTACATCAAACCACTATGCCCGACTCGGATCAAAGGTGTTCATGCCCCGGCGTTGGTCGCCAGCATGAAACGAACCTGACCGGCCTGGCGGTCCCGGGCCAGGGCCCAGCCCGATGGCAACTCCGGTGGCTGCGCCTGCCGGGGCGTCTCCAGGTAGGCAAGCCCCCCGGGCCGGAGCAGATCCCGTTCGGCGATGACCGAGAGGGCCGTTTCCAGTAACGGGCTGTCGAAAGGGGGGTCAAGAAAAATGATGTCGAAGTGGCGCTGCTGCAATTGCAGATAGGCGATGGCATCGGAGTTGACCACCTGGACATGATCCTGTGCATCCAGGCGCCTGACCGCGTCCTGCAGTGCCCGGGCACCCGCACCTGCCTGCTCCACCAGGATCACCTCGCCGGCACCCCGCGACGCAGCCTCCAGACCAATGGCGCCGCTACCGGCAAATAGGTCCAGGCAACTGCTGCCGGCCAGATGCGGTTGCAGCCAATTGAACAGCGTTTCCCGGATGCGGTCACCGGTGGGTCGCAAACCGGGCAGGGCAGCCACCGGCAGGCGGCGGCCCCGCCAGCGGCCGCCGATGATGCGCAGTTGTCCGGGTGGCCGCCGACCGCTCAGTTGTCGTCGTCCTCTGCATCGGGTCCGACCATGACCGTGATCATGTTCTCCGGGTCGAGCCGGTCACGCAGGGCCGCGTGGACGGATTCGGTGGTTACCTGGTCGATCCGTCTCGGGAAGATCTCCAGATAATCCAGTGGCAGACCGTGGAAGGCGATACTCGAGACATACCCGGCGATCTTGCTGTTGCTATCCAGGTTAAGCGGGAAGCTGCCCGTGATGTTCCGGGCGGCGTCGCTGACTTCATCGTCCGAGGGGCCCTCGTCGCGAATTCCACGCAGGTGGTCGCGAATGACTTCCAGGGCTTCGTCGGTGCGATCGGTGCGGACCTGGGTGCTGACCAGGAATGGCCCGGCAGCCACCATGGGCTGAAAGCGGCTGGAAACACCGTAGGACAGGCCACGCTCCTCTCGCATTGCCACGCCAAGACGCGACACCAGGCCGCTACCGCCGAGTATATGGTTGCCCACGAACAGGTCGAAGTGGTCATCGTCGCCCCGTGCGTAGCCGATCTGTCCCTTCACGATCACTGTCTGGCTGGACGGTGCTTCAATGCGAATAGTCCGGGCTTCCGGGGTGCTCGGGGCGTCGGGCAGGGGCTCCAGTGGTTCTCCGACCGGCAGCGACTCGGCCAGGTGCAGGGCAATCTGTTCGGCCTCGGCGCGGCTGAGATCGCCCACCATGGTCAGTACCGCGTTGCTGCTGGTGTAATGGCGCCGATGAAAGTCCACCAGCGCGCCCCGATTAATGGCCTGCAGGGATTCAGCCGTGCCTCCTGGCGGATTCGCGTAGGGGTGATCGTCGTACAGTGCCGACCAGAGCGCCCGGCTGGCAATGGACCCTGGATCACGCTCGGCATTGTTGAGGGCGACCATCATCCGCCGCCGCTGCCGTTCGATAGCGTCCTCGGGAAAGTCGGGTCGGCTGATCACCTTGGCGAGCACATCCACGGATCGGCTGAGGGTGTCCGGTGCGTTCAGGCTGCGCAGGCTCACATCGGCACTGTCACGGCCGCTACCGCTGGAGAATCGTGCGCCTCGATCCTCGAAGGATCGGGCGATATCGCCAGCGTCGCGGCCACCGGCGCCCTCGGCCAGCAGGCTGCTGGTCATGCTGGCCAGGCCGGGCAGATCGCCGTCCCGGGCACTACCGGCGTCGAAAGTCAGTGAGATGTCCACCATGGGGAGTGCATCGCTGCGCACGAAATAGACATCAAGCCCCTGATCCGTGGTCCAGTTCTGAATGGCCGGCCCGCCGGCCGTGGCCGCCGCCGGCAGGATTGCAACGGTGATCAGCACGAGGCTGGTGAACAGGCTTTGCAGTCGGTTCCTGAGCATGGTCGGCGCCTCGATCAATGAGAGTGGGGTTGCGGTTCGGCGGCGGGGTCCGGTGTCTCCGCAGGGCGGGAGGGCGCTGCACCATTGTCCGGGAGCAGGTGAACCACGGTGATGCGGTCATCCCGGAAGTAGCGCTCCGCGACTGCCTGGATGTCCTCCACGGCGACACTGTCCAGCGCATCATCGAAGGTCTCCATGGCTCGCCAGCCGATGCCCGTGGTCTCCAGCGTTCCGATCTCCATACCCTGGGCGAACAGCGAGTCCAGCCGGTACAGGTAGTCCGCCCGGGCCTGGATTCTTGCCCGGTCGAGCTCGGCGCTGGTCACGCCCTCGTCGATCACGCGTTGCACTTCAGCGCGCAGGGTCTCCTCAAGCTGATCCAGGTCGCTGTCCGGTGTCGGCCGGCCGTCCACGTAGAACATGGTGTCGAGCCGGGTGATGGCGTTGTAGGAGGAGCCGGCACTGGCGGCGATGTCAGTGCCGCGGATGACATTCTCCGCAAACCTGGCGCTGCGACCGCCATCGAGAATCCGCGACAGCAGGCTCAGGGCATAGCTTTCCGATTCATCCTCGGCGGTGGACAGTGACGGCACCGGCCATCCCATGACCATGTAGGGGGTGGCCCGGGGTTGACGGACCACCGCGCGGCGTTCGCCCAGCGGCTCCACCTCCTGCAACTCGCGCACCTCCGGCGCCTCGCGGGGCTCCAGCGGACCAAAGTGCCGCTCGGCCAGATCCCGGACCTGGTCCGGATCAACATTCCCCACCACCACCAGGGTGGCGTTGTTGACGCCATACCAGCGTTCGTACCAGTCGCGGATGTCATCCAGGGTCATGACGTCGAGATCGCTGGGCCAGCCAATGATGGGGTTGCGATAGGGGTGGGTATGCCAGGCCAGGGCATGGAAACGTTCCAGCGCCACGCGCACAGGGTTCGAATCCACCACCTGTCGGCGCTCCTCGCGGACCACCTCCAACTCGTTGGCGAACTCTTCCTCGTCGAAGATGATATTGGCCAGTCGGTCGGCTTCCAGTTCCAGGGCGATTTCCAGCCGGTCCGCCTGCAATTGCTCGTGATAGGCGGTGTAGTCACGTCCGGTAAAGGCGTTGAGGCGGCCACCCTCGCGGGAAATCGTGCGGGAGAATTCTCCGGTTTCCCGGTTCTCCGTCCCCTTGAACATCATGTGCTCAAGTGCGTGGGAGATGCCGGTCATGCTCTGACGTTCATGACTGGAGCCCACCGGAAACCAGAGTTGGCTGATGACCACATCAGCCCGCTGATCGGGCCGCACCAGAATGCGCATGCCGTTGTCCAGCTCATACTCGTGGACGGTGGGCATGGCCTGCGCCGGGGCGACAGTCAGCGCAAGGCCGATTGCGGCGGCGCACAGCGATGCTGGGAGAATTCTCATGGGTCCTCGCTCTCGATTCAGGCGGTTGATGGTTGTCGTCTGCGGCCCGCCCGACGTTCTACAGCGTGGCTCGGGAGGGTGATACGATACGCGAACTTCACAGCCACAGTGACAACGTGGGCGATGCTAGGTTTCAGAAAACGCGGCGGTAAAGACGAAAACGCGGAGCAGGACAAGCGTCCCGGGCTCGTGGCGCGGCTGCGGGATCGGCTGGGCCGCACCCGCAGCGGGTTGACCGAGGGCCTGGCGACGGCCTTTCTTGGTCGCAAGACCATCGACGATGAACTGCTGGAAGAGCTGGAAACCCGGCTGCTGATGGCGGACGTTGGCGTCGAGGCCACCTCACGCATTATCGATAGCACCGTTGCCCGCATGCGCCGGCGCGAACTCAACGATCTCCAGGCGCTGATGCAGGGCCTGCGGGAAGACATGCTCGCCATCCTCGCCCCTTGCCAGGCGGCGCTGGTGCCTGAGCGTGATCCGGCACCATTCGTGGTGCTGACGGTGGGTGTGAACGGGGTGGGCAAGACCACCACCATTGGCAAGCTGGCAAGCCGCTGGAAAGGCGAGGGACGCGCTGTGCTACTCGCCGCCGGCGACACTTTCCGCGCCGCTGCAGTCGAGCAGCTCCAGCATTGGGGGCAGCGGGTCGGCTTGCCGGTGATCGCGCAGCATACCGGCGCAGATTCCGCCTCGGTGATCTTCGACGCGCTTCAGGCTGCCCGGGCCCGGGGTGCCGACGTGCTGATCGCCGATACCGCCGGTCGCCTGCACACCCAGCACAACCTGATGGATGAGCTGCGCAAGGTGAAGCGGGTTCTGGGCAAGATCGACGACAGCGCGCCCCATGAGACCCTGTTGGTCCTCGACGCCGGCACCGGGCAGAACGCGCTTTCCCAGGCCAGCCATTTCCATGAAGCCGTGGGCGTCACCGGGCTGGTGCTCACCAAACTGGACGGTACTGCCAAGGGCGGCGTGATCTTCGCAATTGCCCAGCAACTCGGCTTGCCGATCCGCTACATCGGTGTCGGTGAGAGCGCCGAGGATCTGCGCCCGTTCAACGCCGAAGAGTTTGTTGATGCCCTGCTGGGTGATGCCCTGGGGCAGCAGGCCGTCGGCGAGTGATGGATTTGCGGCGCTCGGAACGTGACGGGATTTCGCGCTATTCATGATTCGTTTCAAGGCCGTCAGCAAGCGCTACCCAGGTGGCCACGACGCGCTACGCGGGCTCGATTTTCATGTGGAGCGCGGTGAGCTGGTCTTTCTGACCGGCCACTCCGGCGCGGGTAAGAGCACCCTGCTCAAGCTGATTCCGGTGCTGGAGCGGCCCAGCGGCGGCAGCATCAATGTCCATGGTGTGGACCTGTCCCGTCTTGGCAAGCGGCGGATTCCGTTCCTGCGCCGTCGTATCGGCATGATCTTCCAGGACCACCGCCTGCTGCTGGATCGTACGATCTACGATAATGTCGCCCTGCCACTGATCATCAATGGGGTTGCCCAGCGGGATATTCCCCGTCGCGTGCGTGCCGCACTCGACAAGGTGGGCCTGCTCAACCGCGAGAAAGCCTATCCCGTGACCCTGTCCGGCGGCGAGCAGCAGCGGGTGGGCATTGCCCGCGCGGTGGTCACACGCCCGCCAATTCTGCTCGCTGATGAGCCGACGGGTAATCTCGACCCGGAGTTGTCCGCCGACATCATGACGCTGTTCGAGCAGTTCAACCGGGTGGGCGTCACCATCCTCATCGCCAGTCATGATCTGGGCCTGATTCAGCGCATGCGCCATCGCTGCCTGGTGCTTGAGCGCGGTGCGCTGATCGATGACCTGCGGCCTGGGGGGGCGGCGTGAAGCAGCGTCTGGTGCAGTGGGTGGAGGATCACCTGCGGGCTGCCATCGGCTCCATGGGGCGGTTGTACCGTCACCGGCTCGGCAGTGCGATGACGGTCCTGGTCATCGGCATCTCCGTTGCCCTGCCCACCGGCTTTCTGCTTGCCTTGCAGAACATGGAGTCACTCACCGGGAGTTGGGAGGGCGCCGCCAGGATCTCCATGTTCCTGCACGGCGATGTCGGCGATGCCGAGGCGAACGAGCTGGCCGATAGCCTGAGAGACTGGGAAGGGGTGGTGGGCGTGGAGTTTGTGCCTCCCGACGACGCCCTGGCTGAGTTCCGCCAGCTCTCCGGTATGGGCGACGCGCTGGACCTGCTCGACGAAAACCCGTTGCCCGCCATGCTGGTGCTGGAGCCGACCACCGGGCTCGACGCTGCTGATTTGCAGACTCTCACCACTGAGTTGGAGATGCTTGGACCAGTGGAGCAGGCGCGGCTCGATCTGCAGTGGGTGCAGCGGCTCGATGCCATCATGCAACTGATGCGCCGGGGGGTGTGGCTGATCTCCCTGTTGCTGGCCATCAGCGTTGTTCTCATCGTCGGTAACACCGTTCGGCTGGCCATCGAGAACCGGCGCGAGGAAATCATTATCACCAAGCTTATCGGGGCCACCAACGCGTTCATACGCCGGCCGTTTCTCTACGAAGGGGTCTGGTATGGTCTGGCAGGTGGGCTGCTTGCCGTGATCCTGGTAGAGGGTGGCCGGCTGCTGCTGCAAGGCCCGGCAGACCGGCTTGCAACCCTTTACCAGACCGGCCCACTGTTGCATGGCCTGGGTTTCCAGGGTGGCCTCGCGGTGCTACTTGGTGGAACCGCCCTTGGCCTGATTGGCTCCTGGATGGCCGTCGCCCGGCACCTGGCTGCCATCGAACCACGATAACGCCCGTACCTTGCCAGAAAGGAACCACCCGGGGGCTTAGCACTCTAAGTGCGTGAGTGCTAAAATAGGCCAATCAGTTTAATCGGGGAGTCCAACGACATGGGAACCGCCTTGACCCGGGTGAATCCTGCCCATCTGCCGCTACGCGCCGGCAGCGAGGACGCGTACATCAGCGCCGTGAATCAGATCCCCGTGCTCAGCGTCGAAGACGAGCAGGCGCTGGCCATTTCGTATCGGGAGCATCAGGATCTGGATGCCGCCCGCCACCTTGTACTGTCGCATCTGCGATTTGTCGTGCATGTGGCCCGGGGCTACTCCGGGTATGGGCTGCCGCTGTCTGACCTGATCCAGGAAGGCAACATCGGCCTGATGAAGGCAGTGAAGCGTTTCGATCCGTCGGTCAAGGTGCGCCTGGTCTCCTTTGCCGTGCATTGGATTCGTGCCGAGATCCATGAATACATCCTCCGCAACTGGCGCATCGTCAAGGTCGCCACCACCAAGGCGCAGCGCAAGCTCTTTTTCAATCTGCGCAGTTCGAAAAAGCGCCTCGGCTGGCTGTCCCGGGACGAAGTGAACACCGTGGCCCGGGATCTTGGCGTCAAGCCGGAAACCGTGCTGGAAATGGAATCCCGGCTCAGCGGGCACGACGTCGCGTTCGATCCGCAGCCGGATGCCGACGATGACGACAGCGCGCCGCGATCACCGGCTGCATACCTGCAAGACCAGCGCCTGGATCCGGCCGAGCAGCTTGAGCGGGGCGATTGGGAAGAGCACCAGTCCGCTGCTCTGCAGACCGCTCTGGATTCGCTTGACGAACGCAGCCGCGATATCGTGCAGCGGCGCTGGCTGGCGGAAGAAAAGACCACGCTGCAGGAGCTTGCGGACCATTACAATGTATCCGCCGAGCGGGTCCGTCAGCTCGAGAAGAACGCCATGAACAAACTGCGGGCGGCAATGGCCTGACCGGATCGGCTCCATCCATCGTCCGGGTTCGTGTTCCAGGGAGGGAACAGCGATGTCCATCACCGACTGGCCAGCGGCCGAGCGGCCGCGCGAGCGGCTGCTGAGTCAGGGCCCCCAGGCGTTGTCAGACGCCGAACTGCTGGCGATTTTCCTGCGTACCGGCGTTGCGGGCAGCAGCGCCGTGGATCTGGCTCGCAATCTGCTCGCCCGCTTTGGTGGCCTGCGCCCCCTGCTCGAGGCGGACCGCGATGCATTCTGTCAGGGGCCTGGCCTGGGGGACGCGAAGTACGCGCAATTGCAGGCGGTAATGGAGATGTCCCGCCGTCATCTGGCTCACGAACTGCAGCGCGGCGATGCCCTGACATCCCCGGCGCTGACGCGCCGCTTCCTTGCCTCGAAGCTTCGCCATCTGCCCCATGAAGTGTTCGCCTGCCTGTTCCTGGACAACAGGCACCGGGTGCTGCATTTCGAGGAGCTGTTTCGCGGCACTATCGATGCCGCCAGCGTCTACCCCCGTGAAGTCGTCAAGCGCGCCCTTGCCTGCAACGCCGCCGCAGTGATCATTGCCCACAACCATCCATCCGGCGTCGCCGAACCCAGCGGCGCCGACCGCCAGATCACCCGTCGACTGCAGGAAGCCCTGGCGCTGGTGGATATCCGGGTGCTGGATCACATGGTCATCGGGGATGGCGAGCCGGTATCCTTTGCCGAGCGGGGTCTCATTTAAGGAGTTTTCGTTGCGCGCCATCATTGATGCGGACGGCCGCGAGTGGTCGGTGACCCTCGGCCGTGAATCCTACGGCATGCAGGTACTGCTCTTCGTGGCGGCCGGTGCAGGTGTGCGCAAGGCATTGCTGGCCTCCGACACGCGGATCGATGCCCAGGCGGAGCTGGATCAGCTGACCGACGCTGGCCTGCGGGAGCGGCTGGCGGCGTCGGTTCCCTGGGAGGACAGCCTCATGGGCTGAATGGGTCCGTTACCCATTCGCGCTGTCATCCCTTACACTTGGCCGCAGTTCTCCCGGCGGCGATGGTTTCTATGTCCAGCCTGATCGACAAGAACGTGTTGCTCGGTGTCAGTGGTGGCATAGCCGCCTACAAGAGCGCTGACCTGGTGCGACGCCTGCGTGATGCCGGTGCCCATGTCCGCGTGATCATGACTGCCGCCGCTGAGGAATTCGTCCGCCCGCTGACATTCCAGGCGGTATCCGGCGAGCCGGTGCACTCCAGCCTGCTGGACCCCGATGCAGAAGCAGCCATGGGGCACATCGAGCTGGCCCGCTGGGCCGACGTGCTGCTGGTTGCACCGGCAAGCGCCGATGTCATGGCCCGGTTCCGCCACGGCCTGGCGGGCGACCTGCTGTCGACGGTCTACCTGGCCACCGAGGCACCGGTCGCCCTCGCGCCGGCCATGAACCGGGTGATGTGGGCGCATCCCGCTACCCGGGAGAACGCCGCTGCCCTGTCGACCCGCGGAGTACATCTGTTTGGTCCGGGGCAGGGCGATCAGGCCTGCGGCGAGGTCGGTGCCGGGCGGATGCTGGAGCCACTGGAGCTGGTGACCCGGCTGGCCGGAGTTTTCGCCGAACCCGTGTTGGCGGGGCGGCGGGTGCTGCTGACTGCGGGCCCGACCCGGGAGCCGCTGGATCCGGTCCGCTACATCACCAATCGGAGTTCCGGGAAGATGGGTTTTGCCCTGGCCGCGGTGGCTGCGGCAGCCGGTGCCGAGGTCACACTGGTGGCGGGGCCGTGCGCTCTGCCGACGCCTGCGGGCGTGCATCGGATCGATGTTGAAACCGCTGAGCAGATGTACGCCGAGGTGCAGCGGCACGTTGCCGGCCAGGATGTATTCATCGGTTGTGCCGCTGTCGCCGATTACCGCCCCGCAGAGGCGGTTGCCGGCAAGATCAAGCGCAGCGGTGCTGATCTGAAACTGCATCTGGTCCCCAACCCGGATATTCTGGCCGCAGTGGCAGCCCGTGCCGAGGACAGGCCCTTTACCGTCGGTTTCGCTGCCGAAACCGACCGTGTACTTGAGCATGCTTCGGACAAGCGCCGCCGCAAGGGGCTGGATCTGATTGCGGCCAATCGGGTGGGGCCCGGCCTGGGGTTCGATACGGACGACAATCAGCTGGAGCTGATCTGGGATGGCGGGCACCGGCAACTCGGACCCGGGCCGAAGTCCGCCCTCGCCGCCGAATTGATCACGCAGATCGCGCAGTGCCTGCAAGATGATAAACCAGAAGGAGCAGCATCGTGACGCAGATAGTCGAGGTGCGCATCCTCGATGAACGCCTGGGGTCCAGCTTTCCGCTGCCGGATTATGCAACCGACGGCTCCGCGGGCATTGACCTGCGCGCCTGTCTTGATGAGCCCCTGAGCCTGGCACCCGGCACTACCGAACTCATTCCCACTGGCATGGCCATCCACATCGGTGACCCCGGATTGGCGGCGGTGATCCTTCCCCGGTCCGGCCTGGGTCACAAGCATGGCATCGTCCTGGGTAACCTGGTTGGCCTGATCGACTCCGACTACCAGGGGCAATTGATGGTTTCCTGCTGGAATCGTGGAGAGACCACGTTCACCATGGAGCCTGGCGAGCGATTGGCGCAGCTGGTGTTCGTGCCCGTCGTGAGGCCGGAATTCAAGCGCGTGGACAGTTTCACACCCACTGGTCGAGGCGAGGGCGGCTTCGGGCATTCCGGTCGGCGCTAGGGATCCATGGCGAGGCGAGAACAACGATGAGGCAAGGGCCTGTGTCAGGAGCTATGGACAAGCGGCAAGGCGGGGAGACGGCCATATCCCTGCTGGGTGTTGTGCTTTTCGTCGTTGCGGCAGCCATATTGCTGGCTGCGGTCTGGTTCGCCCAGGGCGCGGCGGACCAGGAGCGCACGGCGGCACAGCAACGCGAGGCGGTGACCGGGGCCGGTATGGCCGCGAGACAACTTGGCGCGGCAATGTCCCGGGAGCGCGCGCAACTGGAACTGCTTGCCACCCGGCCGGAACTGGTCGCAGCGGCTGCAGCCGGAAACATGGACTGGCTGGCCGAATCCGGACTGCAGGCGCAGTTCCCCGGTGCCATGCGTCTGGTGCTATTGCCCAGGGGCTGGAATCAGGCCGATCCCGGCGCCGAGCCGCCCATCGGCTTCGCGTTGCTGGACATGCTCCGCTCCGCCGAGCGGACCGGTGAAGCGCCGTCGCCAGAAGCACACCTGCTTGGTCGCCCCCTGGCCCATGTGAATTTCGTGCAACCGGTGGTGGCCGATGGCGAGGTCAGGGCGACCCTGGTGCTGACCTATCCGGTGGCCTGGGTACAACAGGCGCTGGCGTTGCCGGCCAGCGGCGCTGGCCAGCTTGCCGTGGTGCAGACGCCGGTGGACGGCGAGAGCGCTGAAGTGGTCAGCGTCGGTGGAGTCGTTGTCGGTGGTGGCGAGCATATCCAGACGATCCCCGGCGCTGGTTGGCGCTTGCGCTATTCCGCCCCTCCGGCCGCGCGGGTCTTCGATCCGCTCACCGATACCTGGTTCCTCACCATTACCGGTGTGGCGCTGGTGCTGCTCGCCATCAGCATCTGGCTGGTCATGGCATCGCTGCGGCGTCATCTGCTTGCCGATTCCCGTGAGTGGGCAAGCGTCGCTCAGGAGGCGGCTGCGGGCAGCGTGCGACCAGATCATCCCATGCGCCTCAAGGAGTCGGGGGTAGTCCTGCAGGAAACGCTTGCCGGGCTGTCCAGGCCGAAGGGCGAAGCTGCGGCGGCGCCGCCATCTGCAAAGCCCGCGGCGGGGGGCGGGGCGAGAAAAGCGCCGCGTTCGGCGGCCTCGGCCAGCTTCGATGATCCGGATGACCTGCTCAGCGGCCTCGAGGTGGACGAAAACGTCTCACCGGAAGACCTGGAGTCGTTCCGCTCGCCGGCCAGGGCTCAAGCTCAGCCGGCAACACCACAGAAAACCGAGAAGGAAACCGCCGTGTTCGTCGAACCCAGTCTGTTTCGGGCCTATGACATCCGCGGAGTGGTGGGCAGCGGGGGATTATCCGTGGAGTCCGTCCGTGCCATCGGCCGCGCCATCGGCAGCGAGGCGGCGGCCCGGGACTGCGCCCAGATCGTGGTGGGTCGGGACGGCCGCCTGTCCAGTCCGGAACTTGCCGATGCCCTCATCGACGGCCTCTGCGCCACCGGCCGGGAGGTCATCGACATTGGTCGAGTGCCCACGCCGGTCACCTACTTTGCAACCTATCACCTTCAGACCGGTTCCGGCGTCGAGGTGACGGGCAGCCATAATCCGCCGGACTATAACGGACTCAAGATCATGCTCGGCGGTGAGACACTCTCGGGCAGTGCGATAGCCGACCTTCACCGGCGCATCACAGAGGGCGATCTCGTCGATGGAAAGGGAACTGCGCGGCGGCAGGATGTGCTCATCGATTATGTGGACCGTATCGCCGGCGATGTCACCCTGCACCGTCCCCTCAAGGTGGTGGTGGACTGCGGCAACGGTGTTGCCGGCGAGGTTGGGCCGCTGGTCCTGCGCAGCCTTGGGTGCGAGGTGCGTGAACTCTACTGCGATATCGATGGCACCTTCCCCAACCATCACCCGGACCCCAGTGATCCGGCCAATCTGGTGGATCTGATCGCGGCGGTGCGGGAAGACGGCGCTGACGTCGGGCTCGCGTTCGACGGTGACGGCGACCGCCTGGGTGTGGTGGACGCCAATGGCAAGATTATCTGGCCGGATCGGCAGATGATGCTCTTTGCCATGGACATACTCAGCCGTCAGCCAGGCGCGGATATCATCTTCGACGTCAAGTGCTCCGCCCACCTTGCCCGGATCATCACCGACAATGCGGGTGTGCCGGTGATGTGGCGAACCGGGCATTCCCTGATCAAGGCCAAGCTCAAGGAATCCGGCGCTCCCCTTGCCGGTGAAATGAGCGGCCATATCTTCTTCAACGATCGCTGGGATGGCTTTGATGACGGCATCTACGCCGCCGCCCGCCTGCTGGAGATCCTGTCCATGGATCCGCGTAGCAGCAGCGAGATCTTCGCCGAGTTGCCGGAGACCGTCAGTACCCCGGAGATCAAGGTGCACCTGCAGGAGGGTGAGCCACCCCGCGTAATCGAGGCGCTGGTTGCCCGTGCCCGGTTCCCGGAAGCGCGTGTGACCACCATCGATGGATTGCGGGTGGATTTCCCCGACGGCTGGGGCCTGGTTCGGGCTTCGAACACCACGCCCTGCCTGGTGCTGCGTTTCGAGGCGGACACTCAGGCTGCGCTGGATCGGATCCGCGACGAGTTCCGCGGCATGATCACTGCCGTGCGCCCCGATCTGAACCCGGATTTCTGAACCCGCACCTTTGACACTGGACAGGCCATGACCGATACACCGACCGACCCAGCCCTGGTCGCACATGTGCTGACCGAGGCACTTCCCTACATTCGTCGCTTCCAGGGCAAGACCATCGTGGTCAAGTTCGGCGGTAACGCCATGGTGGACGATGCGCTCAAGCACAGCTTTGCCCGCGACATCGTGCTGATGAAGCTGGTCGGCTTCAATCCTGTCGTAGTGCATGGCGGTGGCCCGCAGATCGGCAAGTTACTGGCCCGCATTGGCAAGGAAAGTCGTTTCATCGAAGGCATGCGGGTGACCGACGACGAGACCATGGATGTGGTTGAAATGGTGCTCGGTGGTCTGGTCAACAAGGAAATTGTCCAGCTCATCAACGGCCAGGGTGGTCGGGCCGTGGGTCTGACTGGGAAGGACGGCGGCCTGATACGGGCGCGCAAGCTGGTACTGCCACGCCGCGAAGGGCAGTCCCCGGACGAGGATCTGGATATCGGGCAGGTAGGCGAGGTTGCCCACGTGGATGCCTCGGTGGTGGATATGCTCGACAGCGGCGAGTTCATCCCCGTGATCGCGCCCATTGGCGTTGGTGACGATGGTCGCTCGTACAACATCAACGCTGATCTGGTGGCGGGTAAACTGGCCGAAGTGCTCAAGGCCGAAAAGCTCATCCTGCTGACCAACACACCGGGCCTGCTGGATTCGGAAGGTCGACTGCTGACGGGGCTGGACGCCAGCCGCGTTCAGGACCTGATCAACGACGGGACCATCCACGGTGGCATGTTACCGAAGATCCGCTGCGCCCTTGAGGCGGTGGAGCGCGGGGTGCGCTCGGCGCACATCATTGATGGCCGGGTAACTCACGCCGTGTTGCTGGAGCTGTTTACCGACAGTGGCGTTGGCACGCTTATTCGGGGTAGCGAGCCGAGCTGAGTTGAGTGGGACGGACCCTAGTCGCGGTTCATCTCGGCCTGCAGTTCCTGGTAGCGATCCAGGTGGCGGCCGAACTCGGTCATCAGGCGGTCTTCCTCGTCATCCATGTTGTCGAGTTCCCGCTGTCGATCGCGAATGCGTGATTCCACGCGCTGAATCCGGGCATAAAGGCCGTCCAGGTCCTCGGCAGACCCGCCGCGCTCGGCCTCTGCCGCCCGTCCCCGAAGCTGCTCCAGTTCGCCGTGATCACGCTCCAGCCGCGTCTCGATGAGGGTTCGGCTGCGATCCAGTGTCTCGAGACGGGATTCCTGCACCCGCAGGATATGATCGCTGCTGGAATAGGTTCTCAGCAGGAAGCGATCGAACGCCGCCTGCTCCTCGCGTGCCTGTCTCTCCGCTGCGGCCTGCTCCTCCTGGCGGCGGCGTTCCTCGATCAGGGCCTGGCGCTGTTCCTCGGTGGGCGCGGCATCGATGTCTTCCTGGGCGATCCCGCTGGGTGAATACACCCGCCTGCCGTCCCGGGCCCGCTCCGGCGGCAACCGATCGGTGTAATGCACATTGCCGTCATCATCGACCCAACGATACAGCTGGGCCTCGGCGGACTGCACCGGGCCCATCAGCACGATCAGACAGACAAGCAGAAGTGCGGTTAGCCGTAGCATTGGGCTGTCCAGTTCAGCGGAACTCGATTGAGGGTCTGTCGTCGAAAAACCACAAACCCCACCTTACTGCCTCGTCAGGGCTGTTTCCAGTGATCCATTTCACGTTGCCGAGCTTCGGCCGTCTGTTCCTCACCCAGCAGCAGGACGCGCCTGGTGGCACGCCACAGGCCGACCCCATCACGCAGCCCCGGAGACACGTCCACATGGCCGAGGCCCCGGGCCTGGTAGAGCCAGACTTGCCGGTCTCCCGCCAACGCCTCTCGCAGCCGCAGGCTGTGACTGAGCGGAATGATCGGGTCGTCGGGTCCGTGGATCAGCACAACATCGGCGCGTAGCCCCGAAAGATCCCGGTTGGCCAGATCAAGCTGGCGAAACTCTTCAAGCATGGCCGGCGGCAGGCCGTCCAGTAGAGCTTCGACCTGTTCCGCGTCCCGGTTGTTCACCAGGTCGTAGACGGCTCGTCCCTGGGAGCCGAGCTGGCGGCGCAGATCCTCCAGCGGGGCTGTGGGTTCATCCAGGCGCCGTCGCGCCATCTGCTCCACCAACTCGCGGTCATCGTCATCCTCCAGCCAATGCAGCTGGCTCAGCAGCACGGCCCAGCGACCGGCGCGCAAGGGCGGTGGTGGTCGGGCGTCACCACTGCCGGCATCGACGCCCGTGGTGACGTAGCGAAGGGTATCCACCAGGTCGTAGTAGCCCCCCACGGAGATCAGGAAGCTCACCGAGTCAGCGACCGCCGGATCGGAGGCGGCCAGCAGCGTGGGCCCCACCGCCAGGCTGAAAGCGGCGATGGCGGTGGATTCTCCAGCCGCCGGGCCCTGGTCGCTGATGCTGTGGCGCAGGGCATCGATGAGCACCTCGATTTCACGTGAACTGACGGAGAAGTCCCGCAACCCTTCGACTTCTGGCACGAACACGACGAATCCGCTTCGGGCCAGGGTGGCGGCGAAGGCCGTCAATCGCTCATCGCGACGCCCATCCTCGGTGAAACCGTGCACCAACAGCAGGTTGCCCCGGTGGTCCCGGTCGGACCGATAAATGTCCGCCTCGTAGTTGCGGCCATCGATGCTGTAGTGCACATGCTCGCGTGCTGGCGTTCCGTGGCGCCGCTGCAGGCGGCTGTCGCCGTCGGTGGAGGCGACATCGGCAAGCAGCAGCGCGGCTTCGTAGTCGCGCATGGCGCATCCCGTCAGCAGGCTCAGGCAGGCGGCCAGCAGGATGCATGCTGCCAATACACTGTTGCACAGTGACGGCGTCGCGATGCTGGGCTGGCGAAACGCAATGCGCATGGATGGTCGGCTACACTGGAATGCAGACATGATGGATGGTTCCGCCACAACCTTAGCACTGATTGCCCGGATCGCCCTGGGCCTGGCACTGGTCTATCTGCTGCTGCTGACCTTGCTGTTCGTGTTCCAGTCCCGACTGATCCATCTGCCGGGTATCCCCGGACGAGAGCTGACGGCATCGCCGTCGGACATCGGGCTTGACTATGAGGATGTCCACATCGCCACTGCGGACGGGCTGCAACTGCATGCCTGGTATGTGCCGGCCGTCGAGGAGCGGGGGGTTGTGCTGTTCTTTCATGGCAACGCCGGCAATATATCCCATCGCCTGGATTCCATCGCCCTGTTCAACGAGTTGGGCCTCTCCGTGCTTATTCCAGACTATCGCGGTTACGGGCGTAGCGAAGGCCGGCCATCGGAGGCCGGGCTGTATCGCGACGCCGACGCGGCCCTCGCCTACTTGATCGACCAGCGCGGCGTGTCCCCGGAGCGGCTCATCGTATTCGGTCGCTCCCTGGGGGCAGCGGTTGCCGCACACGCCGCAAGCCAGGAGACGGTGGCCGCCCTGGTGCTGGAATCTGCCTTCACCTCGGTGGCCGACATGGCGGCGGAACTCTACCCGATCTTTCCGGTGCGAGCGCTGGTGCGCCAGCATTATCCGACGCTGGAACACATGCAGCGCAGCGATGCACCGTTGTTGATCATCCATTCGCCCGATGACGAAATCATTCCATTCCGGCACGGTCAGACTTTGTATGAGAGCGGTCCCGAGGCAAGGCGCCTGCTGGAAATCGAAGGTGACCACAACACCGGTTTTCTGCGCAGTCGCTCCCGCTATCTGGATGGCTGGCAGCGCTTTCTCGAAGAGTACGTGCACTAAGGGACACGGATCATGAGCGGGGAAATCGGGTCGCCTGGTCAACTGGAGCGCGTGGCGGATCTCCTCGCCCTGCCTGCGAGCAAGGTCATCAGTGAAGCCTACGCGCAGGCCCATGGTGCCCGCCGCCCCTCGCCCGCCATGATTGATCAATGGTTGTCGGCCTATACCGAGCATGGCGAGGTGCCGGAATGGCTGGCGGCTTTCTGTGAAACGGTGCGGCGCAGACATGCGGCGGGCGTGCGGAACCCGGGCGCGCTGATGGATGATCAGGGTCCGCGGCTGACGCCGATGCGCGGGCTGGTCTGGTTCGCGCTAATCTGTTGTATCGTGATTATCCTGTTTGCGGCGGCGCAGATCAGCAGCCAGTCCATGGGGCTCGGTCATTGCGTGTTGCCGCCCTGTACCGGTCGTTAGCGTGATTGCCGTCCCCGATCGTCCTGAACCCGGAGGTGGTGCTTGAATAGGGAAGTCCTGATCCGTCCGGCGATGCTGGTCATCGCGTCTCTGGCCCTGCTGCTGGCGGCCTGTGTCACCATCAACGTCTATTTCCCAGCCGTTGCCGCCGAGCGTGCGGCGGACCGGATCATTCAGGATGTCTGGCGGCAGGAATCCCCTCCAGTGGAGCCGGAGTCCCGATTGGATGAGCTGCGGCCGCCATTGGCCATGCAGTTGCTTGAAGCTGTTGTGGGTTCGGCCCAGGCCGCCTCACCTGATCTCGATGTCAGCTCCCCGGCCATACGCAGCCTCACCGCGTCCATGGAAGAGCGTCATCGTAGCCTCCGGCAGCACTATGAGAGTGGTGCGGTGGGGCTCACCAACGACGGGCAGCTTGCCCTGCGTGATCAGGGAGTGATCCCGCTACAGGAGCGCAACCGGGTGCGGCAGCTGATTGCCGACGACAATGCGGACCGGCTGGCGCTGTACCGGCAGATCGCCGTGGCCAACGGCCACCCGGAATGGGAGAGCGATATCCGCCGGACGTTCTCCGAGCGCTGGATCGCCAACGCGCCGTCCGGATGGTATTACCAGGACGCCCGCGGCAACTGGCAGCGCAAGTAGGGCGCGTTGCGAGGGGGTGGGTGTTTTCCGGCATGGCAGCGCGGGGATGGTGCGTTACGCGCTGCGCGCTAACGCACCCTACGGCGGGCCAGCCCCAACGAAGCCTCATGCAGGGTGCTGTTAGGCCGAAGGCCGTAACGCACCATGTAGACGGTGGTCAGTGGTCAGGCCATTCAGCCCCAATGCACAGACGGAGGTCGGGTGCGCCGCTCGGAGACCGTATGCGAGAGGGACCTCGCATACGAGCCCCCAGGGACGGGTTCACGGCGTGTCTCTGAGTGGCGCACCTGACCTCCGTTCCCCGATAAAACCTGCTGCGATACCCCTTGAAAGGGGCAGCCCCCCCTGGTGTCCTCACTGCGTCACCGTCCGCAGCTGCTCGAGCAGCGTTGGCCAATCCACATCCCGGGTGAAACCGATGACGTCGACTCTGGGTACGCCGGTGCCGCGAACCAGATAGTAGCCATCATCGTCCGCCGAGCCGACCCCACTCATGCGGCAGACGTCATCGCGCAGCCGGCACTGAATGCCGAGCCGCTGATATCGGAACTCGTCGAACAGTCGCAGGAAGGTCGAGGTGACCAGTGCGCTGCCGCCACCACCCAGGTCGGCGATATTCTCGATGGCCCGCTGACTGATGCGGCGCTGCGCGGTGGAGCCTGGCGTGCTGTAGAAGCGGGCATCGAAGGCCACCGGTTCCCAGTTCAGCAGCTCCAGGCCGGTGATATCCCCGTCCAGGCGCCCGGTAATGCGACCGAACTCGAAGGTGCTGGTGATCTGCCGCAGATCCAGTTCACGGAGTTGTATGTCCGTTTCCAGGACAGGAAAGCGCCCCATGGGCTCGTAGATCCGGAAGCGGGGAATGGTCAGCCTGCCGTCGAAGACTTCGGCTTCCAGCGTGCCGTCCAGATTGAGCACCCCGCCACGATAGGTCACGCTGGGCACGGTGCCGGAGAGGCGTCCACGCAGCAGCGGCCAACCCATGGCGCGACTGAGGGCAGGCAGCCCGATGGGGTCCAGCCTGGCCTGAACGCTGGCGGTGAAGTTGTCGCCGCCGAGCCCTGTGGCCTCGAGCTGCTGCAGGTGCAGCGTTCCATCCTCCACGGGCAGGCGGAACGGCCTGGTGAGGCGGAGGCTGTCGCCGGCCAGGGAGAAGTCCAGCCGTGCCTCGCCGAGTCCCAGGCGATAAAGCTCCGCCTGCTCCCAGCGAAGCACGCTGGGTGGCGGCGTGGCATGGCGGCTCCAGACAAGCCGACCACCCACGCCTTCAAAGGCATAGCGTTCCCGACGATCAGAGACAGTCACCGATGCCAGGTCAAGCTGAGCGTGGTCCGGCGTCCCTCTGTTCACGTCCAGATCGCCGGACAGGCTGCCCTCCATGTCCAGGCTGTCGAACAGCGTGCCGATGAGGAACGGCTGCAGATACGTGTCGTAGCCCGCCGGCAAGGTCAGGGCGTCTACGCGGAGTCTCAGCGACTGCAGGACGGGGTCTGCATCCCAGTCGAGTCTTGCCTGTCCACGACCGCGCAACAGCCCCGGCTGATCCACCCGCAATTGCTCCAGCCAGGTGCTGCCCCGCCGGTTTGTCATGGTGGCGACGATATCAGTGGGGTGGTTGTCCAGATCGAGCAGCACCGGGTCGAGGTAGGCGAGCCCGGAGCGGGCACGCAGGCGTAGCGTGCCGCGCTGCTCATCCCAGTCGCCCCGCAGCCCGAACACCGCGGTCAACGACAGGTTTTCCGTCGCCGTGCGCCCGTCGGGGCTTGCCACGGTAAGCCCCGTCCCGGAAATGACCAGGGTACCGCTGGTTGAGCCGTCCGGATCCAGGTTCACGGTGGCGTTGAGCCTGGCCTCGCCTTCGAGCCACCAATCCGCCAGGCCCGGGAGATCCTGCAGGGTGTCCAGCGCAACCGATGGCAGTGCGAGTTGCAGCGTCCCTCCATGGGCGGCGCTCCAGTCCAGGCCCAGGCGGACGGCATGGTCGTCGACAACGCCCTCCAGGGACACGGCCAGAGCGCCGCTGGCATGTTGTCGCCGGATATCGCCCCGCAGCTCCACGGTGGGCAGACCCGGGTCACTGATGCGGACGGAGGCCTCGCTGCAGTGGAGGGCGGCTGTAGTCAGTCGCAACGTCCCGCAGGAGACCTCTGTTGGCCCGAGCTCCTGGTCACCGATGCGGAGATTGCCGAGGCGAAGATGGCCGGAGGGGGCTGTGTCGGAGTTGCCAAGATCAAGTCGAACATCGATATCGCGTATGCCGAAGGCGGGATTACTCACGCCGCCGATGGTGAGACCCAACTTCTGTACGGCGCCCGTTGGCCACGGAAACAACAGGCTTAACAGCGCGACCAGGAAGATCGCGGCGACGCCGTTCCGCCGTCCGCAGAGGACGAGCCGGCAGGACGACTCAGGCGCCGTAGCGGCCGCGATAGTCGCGTATGGCCTCAAGCTCTTGCTGATAGTCTCCCATCTCCTCCAGCCAGGCGATGAGGTCTTCCAGATCGGCAATGGGGATGACCGGAACGCCCAGTTCACTCTCGACCTGTTGTACCGCCGAACTGTTCCCGCTGCCACGCTCCTTTCGGTCCAGCGCGATGGCGACCCCCGCCAGGCTGGCACCGGCCCCATGGATGAGATCCACCGATTCCCGGACCGAGGTTCCCGCCGAGATCACGTCATCGATGATGAGCACGCGGCCCTGTAGCGGGGCACCGACGATGACGCCACCCTCACCGTGATCCTTGGCTTCCTTGCGGTTGAATGCAAAAGGTATGTCCCGATGGTGTTCGTCGGACAGGGCAATGGCTGTCGCCGTGGCCAGTGGTATGCCCTTGTAGGCGGGGCCGTAGAGCATGTCGAAGCCAATACCGGACGTACTGATGGATTGGGCATAGTAGCGCCCCAGCGCCGCCACCGAGGCGCCGGTGTTGAACAGGCCGGCATTGAAGAAATATGGGCTGATACGTCCCGATTTCAGCGTGAACTCGCCGAACCGGAGCACGTTGCGCTTAAGGGCAAAGCGCAGGAAGTCATACTTGTAAGCATGCATGGATGGGGGTGATTCCTCTTTAACCCGTGTTGCGCATCCCGGCCGCGATGCCGTTGATGCAGACCTGTAGCGCCTTGCGCAGGTTCTCTTCCCGGCCGTGACGCACGCGATGCAACAACTCCACCTGCAAGCGGTTGAGTGGGTCCACGTAGGGGTTGCGCACATCCACCGAGCGCCTCACCACCGGGAAGTCGTCCAGCGGGCGCTCATGTTCGCTGACACGGAGCACGGCAGCCAGCGTCTCGCGATAGCGGTCGCGCAGGCTCGTGCCCAGGGGCTGCAACTCCGCCGGCACCAGTCGTTGATCATAGAGCCGGGCCACGTCCGGGTCACCCTTGGCCAGGACCATCTCCACCATGTCGATGAAGGCCCGGAAAAACGGCCACTCCTTGAACATCGTGCGGAGCTCGCCCTCGAGTCCGGTGTCATGTGCCATCCTGAGCGCTTCACCAACGCCCAGCCAGGCCGGTAGCAGCAGCCTTGTCTGGGTCCAGCTGAAGATCCACGGAATGGCACGCAGGCTCTCGACACCGCCCGAGGCCTTGCGTTTGGCCGGGCGCGAGCCGATGGTCAGGCCGCCGATTTCCTGCTCTGGCGTGGCCGCCCGGAAATAGGGAACAAAGCCTTCCGTTTCCCGGACCATGCCCCGGTAGGCCTTGACCGCCTCGGCGGAGAGCTGATCCATGATGCGCCGCCATTCCTGCTGAGGATCTGGCGGCGGCTGCAAGGTCGCCTCGAGCACGGCGGTTGTATAGAGCTCCAGGTTGCGAAGCGCAATGCCGGGCAGGCCGAACTTCGCCTGGATGACCTCGCCCTGTTCGGTGACGCGAATGCTGCCGTTCACCGATCCGGGCGGCTGCGAGAGTATGGCGGCGTGGGTCGGGCCACCGCCCCGGCCGATGGCGCCGCCCCGGCCGTGGAACAGGGTCAGCTTTACGCCGTTGCGGCGGCAGCAGGCCACCAGCTTTTCCTGGGTCTGGTACAAGGCCCAGGCCGCGGTGAGGTGTCCGGCGTCCTTGCCGGAGTCGGAATAGCCGATCATCACTTCCTGGTGGCCCTGGATGCGGTTCTTGTACCAGTCGATCTGCAGCAGCCGTTCCATGCTGCCCTCGGCGCCCTCCAGGTCCGCCAGGGTCTCGAATAGCGGCACCACGCGCAGGTAATGCTGGACGCCTGCCTCCTTCTGCAACAGTTCCACGGCAAGGATGTCCGAGGGTTTCGAGGCCATGGAAATCACGTAGGCACCCAGGCTGGCCGGGCCCTGTTCGGCAATCACACTGAAGGTGTCCAGCACCTCCTGCACATCGTCATCCGGCTGAAAGTCCCGGGGCATCAGTGGCCGCCGGCTTTCCAGTTCACGCACCAGGAATGCCTGCCGCTCGTCCTCGCTCCAGTCGCGGTAGGCACCGAGGCCCAGCGACTCGGTGATGGCATTCAGGGTTTCGGTGTGACGGCCGGCCTCCTGGCGTATGTCGATCCGCATCAGGGTAAGGCCGAAGCAGGACACACGCCGCAGCAGGTCCAGCAGACGGCCATCCGCCACCACGCCCGCGCCGCTGCGGTGCAGACTGTAGTAACAGTCCATCAGCGGTTTGCGCAGGGCGTCCACGTCCAGGAGGATCTCGCCTTCCGGCGGGTCACGCCCCTCCAGTTGGGCCTCGACCCAGCGCATGGTGAGGCGTAAACGTGCCCGCAGCCGCTTCAGCAGCACACGGTAGGGCTCCCAGGCGTCTCCCACCTGTTCGCGCAGATCGTCATCGGCACACTGCAGCGACAGTTCGCCGATCAGGGCGGTGACTTCCCGCTCATACAGGCTGGCAGCCATCCAGCGAGCCACCAGACAGGCCTCCCGGGTAACCCGTGCAGTGACCCGGGGGTTGCCGTCGCGGTCACCGCCCATCCATGAGCCGAAGCGGATCGGGGCCACGTCCAGCGGAAGGCCTTTCTCCGTGTAGCGTCGCAGACTGCGATCCAGCCGCCGTGCGTGGCGGGGCACCGCATCCCACAAGGTCTGCTCCACCACGGCGTAGCCCCAGCGGCACTCGTCAAGGGGCGTCGGCCTGCGCTGGCGAATCTCGTCGGTATGCCAAGCCGCGGTCACCTCCCGCTTCAGAGCTTCCTCGATGCCCTCGCGTTCTTCCGGCGTCAGGTCCAGACGGTCCTGGCGGTCCAGCAATTCGGCGATCCGGTTATGCTTTTGCAGCAGGCTGCGGCGGGTCACCTCGGTGGGGTGTGCGGTCAGGACCAGGCCGATCTGCATGTTGCAGACGGCGCTGTGCAGGTCTTCTGGCTGGGCGTGAGGGGTCAGCCGCTTGAAGGCCTCTTCCAGCGAGCCGCGTAGTGGCGCTGATTGCGGATCTGCCGCCCATGCGCGACTGCGGCGCACGCGGTGGTGCTGTTCACAGATGTTGGCCAGGTTCAGGAACTGCGAGAAGGCGCGAACTACCGGCATGATGTGTTCGTCGTCGAGGCCGGTCAGTGTGCTGTCCAGCCGCGCCGCGGATTCGTTGCTTCCGCTGCGCGCCTCCTTGGCAAGGTTGCGGATGGTCTCCACCACACGGAAGACGTTCTCACCTCCCTGCTCCATGAGTACCCGGCCCAGCAGGTCACCCAGCTGGCGAATGTTGTCCCTGAGAGGCTGATCCGTTTGCGGGCTGGTCATGCCTGCATCTCCTTTTGCCTGAAATCCCTGGGGTGGCGGGCGCAACCACAGCCTGCCGCTGTGGAAGCATGATGCCCGCAAAGCAGGCCGGCTGGAACCGGGGAGGTTCCAGCCGGCGGGTGGTGGTGGTGCGGTCTACTCGGGCAGGCCGAATTGCTCGACGCTGGCGAAGATATCGGTATCGGAAATGATGCCGATGGGTTCCTGTTCCTTGTCGATGACGGCGCAGCGACGGATATTGGTGGTCGCCATCTTGTCGGCACACTCGTGCAGCGTCATGTCGACGGGGACGGTGACCAGTGGCTTGGAAGCCACTTCGGATACCCGCACCGATGCCGGTGTCCGGTTTTTCGACACGATGCGGCTGATGACGTCGCGCTGGGTCATGATGCCCCACTCGCCAGCCGAATCCGGGCGGGTTATCACCGAGCTGATGCCCTTGTCGCGCATCAGGTGCATGGCGTCTTCAACCGTGGTTTCCGGCGGCACGGAAATGGGGTTGGGGTTCATCAGGTCACCCACGGTGTGGGGGATGCGCCCCGACGCGATCATCTCCTCCAGCGGCGAGGAGACCCGGCGCAACTCGCGGACCTTTCGATCCTGCTGGATGGCCTCGTCGCGCTGCTGCCGGTATTGCGCGATGTCCAGGCCGCCGTTGATCTGGTCGATGATTGCATTGGCGAACTGGCTGGTCTTCACTTCCGCGGCGCCTTCGATCTGGCGAGCGAAGTCGTAGGTGACGATCTTGCTGGTCACCACTTCCTGGTAGGCGGCGGTAATCAGGTCGGCCGCTTCCTGCCAGCCGATGTGCTCAAGCATCATCACGCCGGAGAACAGCAGGGAACCCGGGTTCACCTTGTCCTGGTTGGCATACTTGGGCGCGGTGCCATGGGTGGCCTCGAATACGGCGACGTTGTCGCTCATGTTGGCCCCCGGGGCGATACCCACGCCGCCCACTTCCGCAGCCACCGCGTCGGAGAGGTAGTCGCCGTTCAGGTTCATGGTGGCGAGCACGTCGAACTCGTTGGGCCGCAGCAGCATCATCTGGAAGATAATGTCGGCGATGCGGTCCTTGATGACCACCTTGCCGTCGGGGCGCTTGCCGCCGTAGGTGCTGTAGAGCTCTTCCTCGGTGATGGTGTGGTCGCCGAATTCCTCGCGGGCCAGTTCGTAACCCCAGGAACGGAAGGCCCCTTCGGTGAACTTCATGATGTTGCCCTTGTGCACCAGGGTGACGCTTTCGCGACCGTTGGCGATGGCGTACTGCACGGCCTTGCGCACCAGGCGCTTGGTGCCGAACTCGGAAATCGGCTTGACGCCGAGGCCGGCATCGTCGAAGAAGTTGGCGCCCATTTCGTTGCGCAGGAAGGCGGCCAGCTTTTTGTTCTCATCGCTTCCCGACTGGTATTCGATCCCTGCGTAGACGTCCTCGGTGTTCTCACGGAAGATCACCACGTCCACGTCTTCCGGCTTTTTCAGGGGTGACGGAACGCCGGCGTAGTGGCGCACCGGGCGCACGCAGGCGTACAGGTCCAGATCCTGGCGCAGGGAAACGTTCAGCGAGCGGAAGCCACCCCCCACCGGTGTGGTCAGCGGGCCCTTGATGGACACCAGCAGATCCTTCAGGGCGTTCTTGGTTTCCTCTGGGAAGTAGTTGCCGTCGTACAGGCCAGCGGCCTTTTCACCCATGTACAGCTCGGCCCAGTGGATCTTGCGCTTGCCACCGTAGGCCTTTTCCACCGCGGCGTCCCAGATCCGCATGGAGGCATTGGTGATATCAGGGCCGATACCGTCACCCTCGACATACCCAAGGATGGGGTTGTCCGGCACCTGGAGCTTGCCGTCTTTCGCAGTGATCTTCTGGCCGCTCTCGGGGTATTTGATGTGTCCTGTCATGGTTCCTCCTGTCTGAAGTTGGAGCCGCTGGCACGGATGCCCGTACGGGGCGAGCCGCCGGCGCTGCGATCAGCGGATGTGCGGTCCGGGCCCCTGCATGCCGCGATTCTCGCGTTGGCGCAGGCAGTGCAGAAGGTCAGGTGTGTGCTGTCCGAAAGCGTGTCCGCCGCCTTCGCAAACGGCGCCACATTTTGAACCACCGCCCCTGTACGATCAAGCTCTTGCGGCAATTGGCGCTGGCGCGTCATTTCCGGTCGCCCTGTCTGGTGGATCCTTCTCGGGATGCTCGACACTACTGTGGACAGGCACCTACAATGCCGCTCCAGCATGTGAAAACTCATTCATCGATCGACGGCTTTGGCTGTCGACAGGAGGTGTCACCATGAGCAGCAATCGCGAAGTCGTGGTCGTCGGCGCGACACGGACAGCAATCGGCACCTACGGCGGCGGGCTCAAGGACGTGCCTCTCGGTGATCTGGCCGCCTCCGTGCTGCGTGAATCCGTCGCCCGGGCAGGCGTCGATCCGGCGCAGATCGGCCACGTGGTTTTCGGCAATGTGATCCACACCGAACCCCGTGACATGTATCTGGCGCGGGTTGCCACCATCAACGGTGGTCTGCCGCAGAGCACGCCGGCGCTGACCTTGAACCGCCTGTGCGGCAGCGGCCTCCAGGCCATTGTTACCGCGGCCAGCTACATCCAGCTCGGCGAGGCCGATGCGGTGGTGGGCGGTGGCTGTGACGCCATGTCCCGCGCGCCTTACTGGCTGCCATCCGGTCGCTGGGGGCAGCGCATGGGCGATGGCACCATGCTTGATGCCATGGTGGGTGCGCTCACCGATCCCTTCGACAAGTGCCACATGGGCATCACCGCCGAGAATGTGGCGGAGAAGTGGGGTATTTCCCGTGAGGATCAGGACGCCCTAGCGGTGGAATCCCACCAGCGTGCCGCTGCCGCCATTGATGCTGGTCGCTTCAAGGACCAGATCATGCCGGTGGAGGTCAAGGGCCGGAAGGGCGTCACGGTGGTGGACACCGATGAGGGGCCACGACGCGATGTCACCCTGGAGAAGCTCGCGGGGATGAAGCCGGTGTTCAAGCGGGATGGCGGTTCCGTAACGGCTGGCAACGCGTCGTCGCTGAACGATGGCGCGGCGGCGGTGACCATGATGTCCGCCGATGCGGCGGAAAAGGCCGGCGTCAAGCCCCTGGCCCGCCTGGTAGGTGCCACCGTGGCCGCTGTCGATCCCAAGTACATGGGTATCGGGCCGGTGCCGGCGGTGCAGCAGTTGCTGGAGAAGACCGGCATAGCATCTGCCGATGTGGATGTCTGGGAAGTCAACGAGGCCTTCGCCGCCCAGGCGCTGGCGGTGGTGCGGGACCTCGACCTCGATCCGGCCAAGGTCAACCCCAACGGCAGCGGCATTTCCCTTGGTCACCCCATCGGTGCCACCGGCGCCAACCTCACGGTGAAGGCCGTCTACGAACTGCAGCGCACCGGCGGCCGCTACGCGGTGGTCACCATGTGCATCGGCGGTGGCCAAGGCATCGCTGCCCTGTTTGAGCGCTTATGACGCGGCGGGGCTGATCTGGCTCGATTTCGGTTGAGATGGTTTGGGATGCTTTTTGGGGGGGCTTCGATCGGGTCGGCTACGGGTGACTGGTCCGCGGACACGCCGTGAACCCATCCCTGGGGGCTTGTCGGCCGGGTCCCTCCGGCCGACAGTCCGCAGACCAGTCACCCGCATCCGACCTGCCTCGGGGGCCGCTTCAGGAGTTGGTAACGCCGCCCTCCCGTGCCCATGCCCCGGCGGCATGGCAGTGAGGCGTGCGATCCCCACGGACTGTCGGCGAGAGGGACCTCGCCGACAAGCCCCCAGGGACGGGTTTACGGCGTGTCCGTGGGGATCGCACGTCTCACTGCCGATCGAAGCCCCCAGTCACCACCGACCGTACCCAACCGGATCGAAGCCACCCTGCATACCAGAGTGCTAACCTGAAAAGAAACAGAATCAGACACATGCGAATCATTACATTGAACTGCAACGGGATTCGGGCGGCGGCCCGGAAGGGTTTCTTCGACTGGTTGCCGGAGCAGGACGCCGATATCGTCTGCTTGCAGGAGATCAAGGCCCAGGAAGATCAGCTGACGCCGGAACCGTTTTATCCGGACGGCTATCAGGCCTGGTACCACCCGGCCGAGAAAAAAGGCTACAGCGGCGTCGGGCTGTATTCCCGGGTTCCGCCGGACGAGGTCATCAAGGGCATCGGCTGGGATGAATTCGACGCCGAGGGAAGATTCATCGAGGCCCGTTTCGGCAAGCTCTCGGTCATTTCGTTGTACATGCCGTCCGGTTCATCCGGGGACGAGCGCCAGCAGGTGAAATACCGCGTCATGGACCACTTCATGGACCACCTGCTGAACTGGCATGCCTCCGACCGCGAATACATCATCTGCGGCGACTGGAACATCGCCCATCGCAAGCTTGATCTCAAGAACTGGCGCGGCAACCAGAAAAATTCGGGTTTTCTGCCGGAAGAACGTGCCTGGATGGATCAGTTGCTCGACGAACACGGATATGTAGATGCCTACCGTGCCCTGTATCCGGAGCGTGAGCAGTACACCTGGTGGTCAAACCGGGGGCGCGCCTGGGACAACAACACGGGGTGGCGCATCGACTACCAGATCGCCACGCCCGCGTTTAAACCCTTGCTGCGAGAGGCCAGCGTCTACACGGCGCAGCGCTTTTCCGATCACGCGCCACTGATCGTCGACTACCAGTGGCCAGAGTCACTCGGCGTGCAACGCAAGGTGCAAGCAGCCTGAGCCGCAGTGCCGGGTGTCACTTGGCGAAGCGGTCTTCCAGGTAGTCGATGATGGCCTGGGATTCATACAGCCAGCGGCTGTCACCATCCTGGGTGCGGATCATGAGGCAGGGCACCTTGCTGTGACCGCCGCCCTTGATCAACTGCTCACGAAAGGCGGGCACGGTGCGGATGTTGCGCCGTTCGATCTTGAGCCGCAGGCGCTCCAGTACGCGAATGACGCGAATGCAGAAGGCGCAGGTCTCGTAGTAGTAGAGCGCGAGATCATCTGTTTCACGATCGACGGTGCGCTGCTGTTCCGCACTACGTTGCACGACACGGGGATTGAGGGGGCTTGTGGTCATTGGTCCCTGTTGGGTTGCAGGAATTTACAGAACACTGACATATATGGTAGCGGCTCGGTGGCCGGAAGTTAACCGGTCACCGGGCATTTTCTGGAAATTGTTTCCAGATCAGTGTTTCCCTAGGCAGACGCGGTCTCCGTCTCGCTACCGGCCCGGGACCCCGCCTCCAGTGCATCCAGATATTTCTCGGCATCAAGGGCGGCCATGCAGCCCGTCCCGGCGGATGTCACCGCCTGGCGGTAGACGTGGTCCATGACGTCACCGGCGGCGAACACCCCAGGCGTGCTGGTTGCCGTTGCATTGCCCGCAAGGCCGCTCTGCACGCGAATGTAGCCGCCGGCCATGTCCAGCTGGCCTTCGAAAATGCCGGTATTGGGGGTATGGCCGATGGCAATGAACACGCCGGCCACAGTGATGTCCTGCGTGGTGCCGTCGGTACCCGTGAGGCGGGCGCCGGTGACCCCGGTCTCGTCCCCGAGCACCTCGTCAAGCTGATGGTTCCAGATAATGCTGATCTTTCCAGCATCGACCTTGTCCATCAGTTGGTCCTGCAGGATTTTCTCTGCCCGCAGGCTGTCCCGGCGATGCACCAGCGTCACGTGATCTGCGATGTTGGAGAGGTAGAGAGCCTCCTCCACGGCCGTATTCCCGCCGCCGATTACCGCCACTTTCTGGCCACGATAGAAAAAGCCGTCGCAGGTTGCGCAGGCCGAGACCCCCTTGCCCATGAACGCTTCCTCGGAGTCCAAGCCCAGATAACGGGCACTGGCGCCTGTGGCGATGATGAGCGCGTCACACGTATAGGTAGCCTGATCGCCGGTCAGACGGAACGGCCTGGATTCCAGGTCCACCGTGTTGACGTGGTCGAAGATGATCTCGGTACCGAAGCGCTCGGCGTGCTTGCGCATGCGCTCCATGAGGTCCGGACCCTGCAGGCCCTCTACGTCACCGGGCCAGTTGTCCACGTCCGTGGTGGTGGTGAGCTGACCGCCCATTTGCATCCCTGTGACCATCACCGGCTTGAGATTGGCTCGCGCCGCATAGACCGCTGCCGTGTAGCCGGCGGGGCCCGAGCCGAGAATGAGAAGTTTCTGATGCCTGATTTCGGTCATGTTGTGGTCTGCCAATGGCTGTTTGAATGGATGGTGGACACTTAAGTCAGTGCTTCCCTAAGTATGCCCGTGATCGCTGGCTAACGCCTGAACCGGTGGTCATGGGGTCGCCGTCGGCGGAAACCAAGGTGCGGCTTCCACCGACGGGTTGCGACGCGGTACGCCCTCGCGCCAGAGTGTAGGGCGTTTTTTCTGCAGGTTCTGTCAGTTTATCCGGGAGACCATGACCATGCGCCCGTCCGAAAAGCCCGCCCAGCAATGGCACGCAAAACCTGCCGATGAGGTGTTGGGTGCCCTGGAATCCGGGCCGCACGGGGTCGATGATGCGGAAGCGGCCCGGCGTCTTGAGGCGCACGGGCCCAATCGGTTGCCAACAGGGCGCCGGCGCACCCTGCTCGAGCGCTTCCTGCTCCAGTTCCACAACATGCTGATCTACGTGCTGCTGGCGGCCGCAGGCGTCACCGCACTGCTGGGGCATTGGCTGGATACGGCGGTCATCCTCGGCGTGGTGGTGATCAATGCTGTTATTGGCGTCATTCAGGAGGGCAAGGCAGAGAAAGCCCTGGATGCCATCCGCGACATGCTCTCGCCCCAGGCCACGGTGCTGCGCGGCGGACGCCGCGAGTCGCGCCCGGCGGAGGAACTGGTGCCGGGCGATGTGGTGGTACTGCAGTCTGGCGACAAGGTGCCGGCGGATCTGCGCCTGTTCAAGGTGCGTGATCTGCGGGTGGACGAGGCCATGCTCACCGGTGAGTCCGTGCCGGTGGAAAAGGCGACGGATGCAGTCGCCGGCGAGAGCGACCTGGGCGAGCGCGTCGGCATGGCCTACTCCGGCACGCTGGTCACCTACGGTTCGGCCCAGGGTGTGGTGGTGGAAACCGCCGGAGCCACGGAAATCGGCCGCATCAGCCGCATGCTCGAAGAGGTGGAGAGCATCACCACGCCGCTGCTCCGCCAGATCGAGACGTTCGGTCGCTGGCTGGCCCTTGCCATTGTCGGCCTTGCCGCCGCCACGTTCGCTTTCGCCTATCTGGCCCGGGATTATCCACTGGCCGAGGTCTTTCTGGCGGCGGTGGGTCTTGCGGTGGCGGCCATCCCAGAGGGGCTGCCGGCCATCATGACCATCACGCTGGCCATCGGCGTGCAGCGCATGGCGCAGCGCAACGCGATCATTCGCCGACTGCCGGCGGTGGAAACCCTGGGTTCCGTGACGGTCATCTGTTCCGACAAGACTGGCACGCTGACCCGTAATGAAATGACGGTGCAGAGCGTGGTGCTCGCCGACCGGCAGATCGACGTGAGCGGAGTTGGTTATGCACCCGAGGGCGGGCTCGCGGAGAACGGTGAACCCGTCGACCCCGAGGACATCCCCGCCCTGGCCGAGCTGTTTCGCGTGGCTTTGCTGTGTAACGACGCAACGGTCAAGCGGGACGGGGAGCAGTGGCGCATGGAAGGCGATCCGACAGAGGGGGCACTGGTCACCCTGGCCATGAAGGCGGGACTAGACCCAGCGACTTCCCATGAGGAACTGCCCCGGACTGATGCCATTCCCTTCGAGTCGGAACATCGCTTCATGGCGACCCTTAACCACGATCATTCCGGCAATGCGCTGATACTGCTGAAAGGCGCGCCGGAGCGGGTGATCGAGATGTGTGCCGAGCAGCAGGGCAGTGACGGGCCCATGCCCATCGACCGGGATTACTGGGAGGCACGCATGGCCGAGATCGCCGATGCCGGTCAGCGGTTGCTGGCCCTGGCGGCCAAGCCCGGCAGAAGCGATCAGTCTGCCCTGCAGTTCGATGATGTGAACGATGGGCTGGTGCTGCTCGGCCTCGTGGGCATTATCGACCCACCGCGGCAGGAGGCCATCGAGTCAGTGGCCACCTGTCAGCAGGCCGGCATCCGGGTCAAGATGATCACCGGTGATCATGGCCGCACGGCCAGGGCTATTGGCGCGGCGCTTGGGATCGGCGATGGCGAACGGATGGTCACTGGTGCCGAGATCGAGGAACTGGATGATGAGCAGTTACGGGATCTGGTGGCGCAGACCGACGTCTTCGCCCGGGCCAGCCCGGAACACAAGCTCCGTCTGGTGCGTGCCCTGCAGGCCTCGGGTGAAGTTGTGGCGATGACCGGGGACGGTGTCAATGACGCCCCGGCGCTCAAGCGCGCCGACGTGGGCGTTGCCATGGGCATGAAGGGCACGGAGGTCTCCAAGGAGGCCAGCGCCATGGTGCTGGCGGACGACAACTTCGCTTCTATCGCCCGTGCCGTGGAGGAAGGGCGGACGGTCTACGACAATCTGCGCAAGGCACTCCTGTTCCTGTTGCCCACCAATGGCGGTCAGGCCGGCGTGATCGTCCTGGCCGTGCTTGCCGGGCTGATGTTGCCCATCACGCCGGTACAGATCCTCTGGGTGAACATGGTCACTGCGGTGACTCTCGGGTTGGCCCTGGCTTTCGAGCCCACCGAGCCGGGTGTCATGCGGCGCCCGCCCCGTCCACCTTCGGAGCCCATCATTACGCGGTTTCTGCTATGGCGCATCGGGTTTGTCTCCACCCTGCTGGTGATCGCCACCACCGGCATGTTCCTGGGGTATCTGGCCGAAGGTGAAGAGGCCCTCGCCCGTACGCTGGCGGTGAACACCCTGGTGGTGTGTCAGGCTTTCTACCTGGTCAGTGCCCGGTTCGTGAATACCCCCGCCATCAGCAGTGGGCTATTGCGTGGCAATGTCTGGGTGCCGGCCTCCATCGCGGGCATACTGGTGCTGCAACTGGCCTTTACCTATGCTCCGCCCATGCAGCTATTGTTCGATACGCGCCCACTGGCAGCCAGCCATTGGGCACTGATGCTGATGGCCGGCTTCCTGGTGTTCGTGGTGGTTGAACTGGAGAAATGGATAATGATGTCCCGGAGCCGGGGTTGAGCACGGCAGTGCCTCGTCCGGGGCGGCGCGAATTGCTGGGCGTTTACATGCACCCCCGGGTGGTGGGCATGGCATTCCTTGGTTTCGCTGCCGGGCTGCCGCTATTGCTGGTGGGCGGCACCTTTACCGCCTGGCTGCGGGACCTGGGCGTGGAACTCGCAGCCATCGGTTTTCTCAGCTGGGTGGGCCTCGCCCACAGCATCAAGATCCTGTGGGCGCCGGTGGTGGATCGACTGCCGCTGCCCGTGCTGACCCGGATTTTCGGCCGCCGTCGCGCCTGGATCCTTCTTGCCCAGGTACTGATCGCCATTTCGCTGCTCGGTATCGCGACCACAGACCCGACTCGACAGCTCTGGCTGGTGGCGGTCTGGGCGGTCGTCACTGCCTTCGCCTCCGCGACCCAGGATATTGCCGTCGACGCCTACCGTGTCGAGGCGGTCAGTCGACAACGCCAGGGCGCCATGGCGGCCACCTACGTCACCGGTTACCGGGTTGCGCTGCTTGCCGCCGGTGCCGGGGCATTGCATATCGCCGCCGTGGGAAGCTGGAGCCTGGCCTACGGTGCGATGGCTGTGCTGATGGGGGTGGGTATTGTCACCACCCTGATCATTCGTGAACCTGAAGTTCAGGTCAGCGCCACGACCCGGCAACTGGAAAAGCGCGTGCTGGACTACCTGGCGGTAACCAGTCACCAGGGGCTGCGCCGGGACCTGGGTGCCTGGTTCATTGGTGCCGTAATCTGCCCGTTCGCCGACTTCTTCAGGCGCTACGGGCTGGCCGCCCTGGCTGTGCTGGTGTTCATCGCCACCTTCCGTATCAGTGACATCTTCATGGGGGTGATGGCCAACCCCTTTTATCTCGATCTGGGTTTCAGCATGCGTCAGATCGCCAATGTGGCCGCCGCCTTCGGCCTGGCGATGACGCTGACCGGCGCTGCCCTGGGTGGCGCCCTGGTGGCGCGTTTCGGCATTGCACCCATGCTGATCTTCACCGCCGTCATGGCGCCTGTGACCAATCTCACCTTTTCCTGGCTCGCTTTGCTGGGCCCGGAAGTCTACGGGTTGGTGATCGCCATCGTTGCCGACAACATCACCGGCGGCATGGCCATTGCCGTGTTCATCGCCTACTTGTCCAGCCTGACCAATACGGCGTATACGGCAACCCAGTACGCACTGTTCAGCTCGGTAATGACCCTGCCCGGCCAGTTCCTCGGTGGTTTTACGGGGGTGGTAGCGAGTCAGGTCGGTTGGTTCTGGTTCTTCGTCAGTTCGGCGGCAATCGGCTTGCCGGCAATCCTGCTGGCGATCTTGCTGGTGCGCATCGCACACCCGGATCGTATGCCGCGTGCTCTGGGTGCCGAGGTGGATCAGGTGCCTGACGCAAAGTGACACTCCCTGACACCTGGTGCCGTTGCCGGTTGCCCCATAGCGTCAGTTGTCGATGGTGGCATGTGATTCGAAATCTCCTAAGCTAATGATAATGCAAAAATTGTAATACTTGGCCCGGTTCCTGCTTTCTAATCTGGCAGAAAGGCAGGTGTAGCCTGCATCGATCACCGGGGGGAAAGACCATGATGAACAGTGCAGAAGTGGCGGTGGCGGCCTACCAGATCGGACGTCGCTACGAAATGGGTGACGGTGTGGATATCTGCATGGAGACTGCAGCCCGTTTCTACCGCCAGGCCGCCATGCGGGGTATGTCCGAGGCACAGCATGCGCTGGGCTTTCTGCACGCCACGGGGCAGGGTGTAGAGCGTAACGAAAAGCTCGCCGCCCGTTGGCTGCACAGCGCCGCCGAGCAGGGCCACCCGGATGCGCAACACAACCTGGCGGTGATGTATGCCGAAGGCCGCGGCATTGAGGAAAATTACGGCGAAGCGATTCGCTGGTTCTACCGGGCAGCCATGAATGGCAGCCGCTATGCCAAAGAATATCTCGATAGCCAGGCAGACACCGGCAGCCGGGCAGGCTAAAGCCTGGAACGGAAAATCGAGAAAAATAATTACAGGGTGGGCATGGTGTTGTGGCCCCGCGGAAACGCGGGGCTTTTTTTTCGTTTGTCGGCAGTTCAAGGGATCGGCGGGTTACGCGCCGTGGGCTAACAGCACCCCGACGGATGATATCGGGGAACGTCGGTCCGGTACGCCGCTCATGGACACGCCGTAAACCCATCCCTGGGGGCTCGACAGCGACATCCCTGTCGCTGACGGTCCATGAGCGGCGAACCGGACCGACGTTTGTGCCTTTGGCCTGGGGCGGGCGAAACCACCGCCATCGCGGTACGTTACGGCCTTCGGCCTAACACACCCTACGTGTGGCCGTGCGCGCTGCTGTAGGGTGCTGTTAGCGCGCAGCGCGTAACGCACCGCAACTCTTACAAGCTGCGCAAAGCCTCCTCGAGTTTATCCACCGTGCGGTCAATGTGGCCAAGTTTGTCGAGGCCGAAAAGCCCGATACGGAAGGTCTTGAATTCGGGCGGCTCGTCGCACATCAGTGGAACGCCCGCTGCGGTCTGCAGCCCCACGGCAGCGAACTTGCTGCCGTTCTTTATGAGGTCGTCCTCGGTGTAGCTGACCACAACGCCCGGGGCCTCGAAGCCCGTTGCCGCCACGCTGGGATAGCCGAAATCCTTGAGCAAGGTGCGAACCCGCCGGCCCAGCTCCTGCTGCTGTTCCTTGACCTTGCCGAATCCCCTGTCGCGGGTCTCGTGCATGGCATCGCGGAATTGCGCCAGGGAATCCGTGGGCAGGGTGCCATGATAGGCGTGGCCGCCGGCCTCGTAGGCCTGCATGATCTGCCGCCACTTGAGCAGATCGCAGGCGTAGCTGCTGCTTGGCCGTTCGCTCATGACCCGTTCGCCCTCCGCGCTCAACATCACTAGCGCACTACACGGGGAAGCGCTCCAGCCCTTTTGCGGTGCGCTGATCAGCACATCCACGCCACAGGTCCGCATATCCACCCAGATCGCGCCAGAGGCGACGCAATCCAGCACCATGATGCCGCCCACGTCGTGGACGGCTTCGGCAACCGCCTTGATGTAATCATCCGGCAGAATGATGCCGGCAGAGGTCTCGACATGGGGTGCAAACACCACCTCGGGACGCTCCCGCCGTATGGTCTCTACCACGGTTTCCAGGGGAGCCGGCGCATAGGCTGCTTGATGCCCGTCGTGGACCGGGCGGGCCTTGAGCACGATTTCCTCGGACGGAATCCGGCCCATCTCCAGGATCTGGGTCCAGCGGTAGCTGAACCAGCCGTTGCGAATCACCAGGCAGCGTCGTCCGCTGGCAAACTGTCGCGCCACCGCCTCCATGCCGAAGGTGCCACCGCCGGGTACGAGTACCACCGCCTCCGCGCCGTAGACGTCGCGCAGCCCCTTGGATATGTCGAGCATCACCTTTTGAAAGGCGCCCGACATGTGGTTCAGGGAGCGGTCGTTGAAGACCACCGAGTACTCGAGTAGGCCGTCAGGATCGACAATCGGGACCAGTGTGGACACGGTCTTCCTCCGCTATGGCAACGCTTCAGTATGCGCTCTATTGTTCACGCTGTGACGCCATCGGTCGAGCCCTGATCCGTGATGGCGTCAAACGCCGCCAGAGCCAACCTTCCGGGCGCATTTCCCCGGTCATGACATAGCGCAGGGTGTTCGGGTTCCTGACCACGCCGCGCATGAGGCCAAGCGCCTTCTCCGTGCCGCAGAATACCAGTCGGTCACCGGATTCGAGAGAAGTGTCCGCTGTCGGCAAAAGATGGCTGTCGTCCTCCCGCTGCAGCATCAGCGGCACCATGTCCAGCGCTTGATCCCGACGCCGGGGATCGCGGCAGATGTCGCCGACGGTCACCGCGTTTCCGTCCTCCAGCGCGTCTACGACGCTAGGTGTTCGCGCCGCGCTGATCCGCACCGTCCAGCATTCAGGGGTCTTGCCGCTGGACACCGCAGCAATGCGCTCTGCCAGGTCCGCGTTCCAGGCATTGCTCTGCGCCCGTGCCTGATCGAGGAAACTACCCAGTAGGGGTGCGTTGAGCACGGACAGCGCCTTGCTGGCGATGATGTAGCTGGGTTTGACCAGTAACTCGGGCCTGGCTGCCTGGAACAGGGCCTTGTTGCCCAGCGCATTCTCCCGCGCCACCAGGTAGAGATCCGGCTTGATGTCCCTGGCCGTCATGATGATGGAGAGGTTATCGGCATCGTCGGCGGTTCCAGCCAACAGGGCGGTAGCCTGATCGATGCCAGCGGCGCGCAGGGTGTTGGCCTCGGTGCCTTTGCCCTTGACCGAGCCTGGCGGGCAGCCGTTGCGCTCCGGCGTCTCGTCAATAATCACGGTTTCCACACCCACGCTTTCCAGGGCTTCGCGGACGGCGTGGCCGAGTCGGCCGTAGCCGCAGATGATCCAGGTCCCCGCCGGCGGAGAGGGGTGCTCTGCCAGAGTTGTGTGGGGTATGCCCGAGAGCCAGTCATATACGCGGTGGGTGTCCGGGGCGCGAATGGCCAGCGCCAGGCGGTCGGCAAAGGCGGCGTAGGCGTTGATGATCACATCGGTGCCGAAAGATGCCATGTTGGCGGCAGTTTCCTGTCGCTCGGCACGGCACAGGACTGGTAGACCGGCACTCAACAGTTTGCTGCTGATGGCGATCTTGAGGTTCACATGATCGTCGTCCGTCACCGCCAGCACTCCCATGCACCAGCGATGCCCGAGGCCGGCTGCCTGCAGGTTGTCCGGAATCCTGGCATCGGTGCAGAAGGCGGGTACGTGCACACCCAGTTCCCGCAGATTCAGGTCGTCGATGCGACTCTGCAGATCGTCCACCACAACCACCCTGCGGCGGCGTTCTGTCAGTGCGCGAACCAGCAGGCGGCCGGTGTCACCGAAGCCGCAAACCAGCCAGAACGGCTCGGTCAGGCTTTGGACGCTGCGGTTCAGCTGACTGCGGGTCAAAGCCGCGCGGAAGGTCTGATCCTGGATCAGCGAGATGATTGTTCCGACAGAGTAAAGCCAGGCGATCACCGTCAGATAGATGCTGACTATGGTCCAGAGTCGCTGGGCGCCGGAGAATTCGTAGGGAACTTCGCCGAAGCCGATGGTCGAGCCGGTATAGCTCACCACATAGAAGGCCTCGAAAAAGCCCATGCGCCAAGGGTTGCCTGCGTCATCCACCCCCGGCATCAGTGTAAAGCCCACGACGGCGATGGCGTAGGCGCTGATCAGCACGATCAACGGTGGGCGGAGCCGCCGCAGGACCAAAAGGATGGCGCTGCTCACGACAGGCGTCAGCGTTGCAGGCTGACCGTTTCCACGGTCAGCAGCACGGCGGAGAGCAGGTTGGCGAGCAAGGCGCCGCCGGACAGTGAGACGATGCTCGCCATCACCGCCGGTGTCATGCCGGCATCACTGACATGTACGGCGACTGCCCACACCACGGCGGCGGCGATGAGCTGGAGATCCGCCACCAGGCTCGCCGCGAGGAGGACTGCACCGATCTGCGTGCGTTCGCCGAATTTCATCACCGTGGCGATCAGGCTGACCACGATCGCGGCGAACAGCTCGTAAACGTTGTGATGATCCGGGTTATCGATTTCGCCAATGAAGAAACCGAAGTTCAGGGTCAGCGCGAGCAGTATGAAAAAGCCGAATATCACTTTCTCCAGGTTCATCGCTGGCTGGTCTCCTCCTCGGTTCCGTCGACACGGATCAGCTCATCGAGCGGATGCCGCGTGGCCTTTCAACAACGTTAGCATGCGGTTGGCGGTCGGGCTTCCCTTGTCGAGCGCGGCGCCGTGAATACTTCAGCGCTTCCCTTGTGCGGTGATGTGAAGCGTGACTCACCTTGCCCGCGGCAAAGATGGGATAGTGTGGCCTCGATGCAGGGCGCGAGAGGGTGGGCATGGCAATCAGCAAGGCGCTGGTGGTGGACGATTCGCGGCTGGCGCGGGTGGCATTGAGCAAGATGCTTACGCGCCGTGGCTTGCACGTGGACACCGCCGACTGTGGTGGCGATGCGATTGAATTCCTGCGCAGCCAGTCGCCGGATGTGGTGTTTCTGGACTACATGATGCCGGACATGGACGGCTTCGAGGCGGCGGAAGCAATCAACCGCCTGCGCGGCGAGCGTGCGCTGCCACTGGTCATGTATACGTCCCAGGACAGTGATGAGGATCGACGTCGCGCCCGGGAGCTCGGTATCTGCGGTTTTCTCTCCAAGCCCACCAGCGACCAGGGTCTGGACGCGGTTTTACAGGAACTGAGCCGCTGGAGGCCGCCAGAGCCTGCGGCGAACGTTGCCGTCGTGCCTGAGCCAGAGCAGGTCCTGTCGCCGGAGCCTGTGCAAGCGGCAAAGCCCGAGCCAATGCCGGAAGCAGCTGCACCATCTGCCGATCCGGCACCCATGGCGGCGAGCCAGGAAATGACGCAGCCGCCGGCGTCGGGGTTGGACGAAGCCGCCGTGCGGGACATTGCCGTCGCCGTGGTTCATGAGCGCGTTCGCGAACTGGCCCGTGACGTGGCCGCTGATGTTGCCCGGGATGCCGCCCGCGACGTGGCCGACACGGCAGAGCAACGCCTGCAGGCTGCACTGGCGGCGCTGGACGAGCGCTGGCGGGGAGAACTGGACAAGACCGGAGAGGATTGGCGAGACGGTCTCAAGGGTTTTGGCGACAGTGTTCATGAGGCCGCCACCGAGGCCGCGACCCTGGCTGCGCAGCAGTCGTCGGAACGCCTGGCGGCGGAAACCGAGCAATCCCTGCTTGAGCAGCTTTACCGGCTCATTGGCGACCAGAAACCGGCTGCGGCGGACACCGTCGAACTGGAACAGCGCCTGCGTGAACAGTTACTCAGCGAGGCGCGGGCCGCCGCGGAAGAGGTGGCTGCGCCCATTGCCCGCCAGAATGCCGGTGTCACGGCCACCGAAGTGTCCCGGGAGATGGCGACCAGGGTTGCGGAGGAGTCGGCCCGACGCGTCGCGGAAGATGCAATGATCGCCATGCGCGAATCCATGCCGGATGCCGTCGATGACATCGACCAGCGCGCCGTCGAAGCGGTTACATCGGCCATTGCGCAACTGACAGGGCGAGAGGATTTCCGTGCCCAGGTGCTGGCCGCCGTGGGCGAGCATGCGGTGCCCCGGCTCAAGAATCAGCTGGATCACTGGGTGGAAGAGCGGGCGCGCAACGCAGTCGATCATCTTGTGGCGGAACGCCTCGAGCGTACGGTCGACGCCATGGTGCGGGAGGCGGTTGCCGCCAGCGCCGAGGCCGCGGCCCGAGAGGCCCACGCCCTGCACGCCCGCTCCCGGCGACAGATAAACATTGCCGGCGCCATGCTTGGTGCCGGGGTGGTGACGGCCATGGTGCTGGCTTTTATCTAAGCGCCGGCCGGATCGGGATCGGGCCGCGGGAGGCCCGGTCGGCCGCCCGTATGGGTTCTGGCAGCCGATACCGACTGAGGGTTCCTAGCACCCAGTCCATCGAGTCGGCGTGATCCACCAGGTGGCCGGGTGAGACGTAGACCGGCCGCACCCCTGTGCGGGTTCGCAGCACCGTGCCGATTCGCTCACCCCGGTCCATCAGCGGCGTATGGCAGCCCTTGTCCTGCCCCGGGTCTTCATGGCATCCGACCAGGCGGCTTTTCCCCACCCCGATTGCCGGCCGGTTCAGCCACAGACCGAGATGGCTGGCGATCCCCAAGCGGCGGGGGTGGGCGATTCCCTGGCCGTCGCAAAGCAGCAGATCGGGCTTTTGGGCCAGCTGTTCCATTGCCCCGAGCACCGCCGGCATCTCGCGGAATGACAAAAGGCCAGGCACATAGGGAAAGACGCAGGGCTGGCGGTGGATGACCGTCTGCACATGGTTCATCGCGGGATAGTCGAACAGGCTGACAACGGCGCGCAGATGGCCGTTCGCCTCGATCCCGCAGTCGATGCCGGCAACGGTCTCGGGTTGCCCCTGCAGTGGTGTCAGACAGATGCGTTCGGCAAGCCGGCCCTGCAGTTGGCGTGCCTCAGACGCCGACAGTTCCCAGCCGTGTAGCGACGGCCTCAGGTCCGGCGCTCCGAGCTCTTTCCCAGACACCTAGAAACGGTCGAGATCGGGACCATCCAGGGGGTTATGGCTGTCCAGCCTGTAGGCGGAGTCGCTGTCAGTACCGTAGTCCTCCCGGGCCAGGTCCAGCGAGCCGCTGTAATCCTCGGGTGGCTCCACCGCCATGAGCTCCAGTTCCAGCCACGTCTCCATGTCCAGCTCTTCGATGGCGCCGTCGAAATACTGGATTTCCACCGTCCCTTCCCGGCTATCCAGGGCCACCACCTCGAACAGGTCGCCGCTCGCGGTCTCATACCAGTCGCCGATCTCCGGCCTGTACTGAATGCCCATTGCGCTCCTCCTCCGCAACGTGCTGGCGGTATCTGATCGCTAGTCGGGCCATCCGGCCCCGCAGGACCGGATGTATGCGGGGAACCAGTCACGTCCCTCAGTTATAGAAGGCCGGCGCGTGATCGGCAACTGTTCGACACTTCCTCTACGGGCAGGGGTTGGGCTGCGCCGTATGGATGGTCTCGATGCCCTCAAGCACCGCGTCGTTCAGCGTCAGCCTGGCACTGTCGATGTTGCTGCGCAGTTGCTCCGTCGTGGTCGCACCGATGATGGTGCTGGTGAGGAAGCTGCGCGAATTGACGAAGGCCAGGGCCATCTGCCCCGGGTCCAGGCCGTGCTCCCGGGCCAGCGCCACGTAGCGCTCCGTGGCATTTGCACCCAGCGGGTTCAGGTAGCGCTGGAAGCGATCGAACAGCGTCAAGCGGGCTCCCGCCGGTCGCTGGTCGTTGAGGTACTTTCCGCTTAGGGTGCCGAAACCAAGAGGCGAGTAGGCCAGTAGCCCGCATCGCTCGCGATGGCTGACTTCCGCCAGGCCGACTTCATAGCTGCGGTTGAGCAGGCTGTAAGGGTTCTGGATGGACTGCATCCGGGGCAGGCCGCGTTCTTGTGCGAGTTGCAGAAACTTCATCGCACCCCATGCGGTCTCGTTGGACAATCCCACATGACGAATCTTGCCGGCCTTGACCTGCTCGTCCAGCGCCTCCAGTGCCTCGACCATGGCTGCTTCGGCGCCGTCGTCGTCGGCCTTGGGGCGATAGCCGAGCTTGCCAAAGAAATTGGCGTTGCGGGTCGGCCAGTGCAACTGGTAGAGGTCGATGTAGTCGGTCTGCAGGCGGCGCAGCGAATCATTCACTGCCTGGCGGATGTGCTCCCGGTTGTAGGTCGTCGCGCCGCCGCGAATATGGTCTGGCCCCGGGCCGGAGATCTTGGTGGCGATCACCAGCTTGTCGCGGTCGCTGCGCTGCTTGAGCCAGGTCCCTATCCAGTCCTCGGTGAGCCCCTGGGTCTCGCCTCGGGGCGGAACGGGGTAGAGCTCCGCGGTATCAATGAAATTCACGCCCTGATCCACGGCAAGGCTCAGCTGCTCGTGGGCCTCGGCTTCTGTATTCTGCTCGCCCCAGGTCATGGTGCCCAGGCAAATAACGCTGACGTTGAGATCGGTGGTACCCAGTGGACGAAAGTCCATGTGGCCATCTCCTCTGTGGCTGTCCGGATTGCGGAAGTGTCAGCCGCGGCGTTGGTAGACGAGATCACGCACCTGGTGACCCTTGCGCACGCCGCGGCGCTCAAACTTGGTAGGCGGCCGTCCGTGGCGATCGGGTGCGAAGTTCTGATCGCCATGAATGTTCTCGAACAGCGGAGCGTCAGCCATGACGTTGTGCATGTGTTCGGCATAGTCTTCCCAGTCCGTCGCCATGTGCAGGATGCCCAGGGGCCGGAGGCGGGACGCGGCAAGATCCACCCAGGCAGGCTGCACCATGCGCCGCTTGTGGTGGCGCTTCTTCGGCCATGGATCAGGGAAAAACAGGTGGATGGCGTCCAGGCTCTGCGGCGCAAGCCAGTCCCGCAGGACCTCGAGTGCGTCATGGCAGGCGACGCGAACATTGGCGATGCTCTCCGTCTCCAGCCTGTTGAGCAGCCGCCCGACACCGGGGCGGTGGACCTCGACGCCGAGAAAGTTTTTCTCTGGCGCTTCCATGGCCATCTGCGCCAGGGAGTCGCCGTCGCCAAAGCCGATTTCCAGCACCGTGGGTGCTGCTCGCCCAAACAAGGCCGGCAGATCCAGGGAAACCACCGGCGGATTCACGCCCCAGTGCTCGTAGAGTGCACTCAGCGCCCGCTTCTGGGCATCGGTCATGCGGCCTTCCCGCCGGACAAAAGTCCGGATGGTGCGAGCGCCTCGCGCCGGTTGCTGATCACTCACCGCAAATACCTCACAGCTTGGCAGCCGGGCATTTTGGCGTATTCGATGGGCCAAGGGAAAGGCGTCACTGCGTGGGCTTGTCAGATGTGGCGTGCAATCGCACAATGATCAAGGAAACCCGGCGCCGTCAGGCGCCGGGGCGTCTCGCGGGTGTAGCTCAATGGTAGAGCCTCTGCTTCCCAAGCAGATGACGTGGGTTCGATTCCCATCACCCGCTCCACTTTGATTTCCCGCAGATATCGTTCAGATTCCGGCTCGTGGCTTGCAGGGTGGGATGTGGCCTTCCTGCGCCAGTTTCTTCTGGATCTGGCCAGGGGTCAGCTTGGCGAGGTCCTTGGCAATCTCGGTCAGCTGGATATTTGATGCGATGGTGTTCTGCAGAGGTGGCCGCAGGTAACCAAGCATGCGTTTCTCGGCGCACAGCACGATACGCTGTGTGCCATTGCCACGGGCGATTTCGTCCAACTCGCGGGCTATGTCCCGCGCAAAGCGACGTTCCATCTCGGCGTCGTGGCCGGCGCGATGGTCGTCATAGCCGTGAGCGGCGCCTCCATTCGAGCGATTGCGTCCGGCTCGTGTCTCCGCGAACACCTCATCGTCATGGGCCTGGTGTTCCGGATTGGTCAGGCTCTTGCGCTCCACCAGATTGGGACCGGATTCCAGTTCCGGCAGTTCGGCGGGCTCCACAGTGAAAAAGCGCGCACGGGATCCTTCGGCTACGACCACACAGTACTGACTCATACAGCTCTCCTTCTGAAGCCGTGGTGGAAGTGGCATGGACATGCAAAACCCGCCGCTGACGGCCGCAGAGGCCGGCCGGCTGCATGAACCAAATGCCGTTGGGGGTGGACTAAAACGCGGAAACAGGCCGCCCGCGACCGGCTGCCGATCGCCATTGCGGCGCCAGGAGGAGTCGTGCTGCGTATATCGCGGCATCAGGCGGAATTCCCCTGTTTCCTCTCGCGCTGCCTTGAAGTATAGAACAGGGTCTACAGACGTTTTCTGTATGCTGTCCTACATTAGTGTCTCCTTTGAGGATGACGACATTTCACTGGGGAAGAAGGAAGCCTGCATGGCAAAGCTCGTCAAATGGATCGTTTTCGCGCTGCTCGGTGTTGTCGGGCTCGTGATTGCCCTGGTTGTCGCCATCGTCCTGCTGGTGGACCCGAACGATTACCGGGATGACATCGGCCGCCTCGTGCAGGAGAACACCGGACAGGAACTGGTGATCGAGGGGGATATCAGCCTCTCGTTCTTCCCCTGGCTTGGTCTGGATCTTGGCAGGACGCGCCTGGAGAATCGCGACGGCTTTGGCGATCAGCCATTTGTTCAGGTGGAGAGTGTCGGCATCGCCGTGCGTCTGCTGCCCCTGCTGCGCCGGGAAGTGGTGATGGACACCATTCGCATGGATGGGCTGGTAGTGCACCTGGTGCTGAACGAGCAGGGCGAGGGCAACTGGGAACTGGATCTGCCGGAGTCTCCCGAAGAGGTTGCCACCGAGCCCCCGGAGCCGGACACCGACGCGCCGGATGACCGGGCACCCCCCGTCGTTGTAGGGAGGCTTGGCGGAGTCGAGCTGACCAATCTGCAACTGATTTACGAGGATCGGCAGGCCAACACCCGCCAGGAGTTCGGCCCTGCCAACGTCTATCTCGGTGAGATTGACCTGGACGACGACATCTCCCTGCGTGCGGACTGGGTGGCAGCGCTGGATGGCGACCTCCGCATGGAGGGGGAACTCGACTCCCTTTTCCGCGTCAGCTCGGACTTCGAAATCATCAACCTCGCTCTTCGCGACCTACAGGTCCGCACTTTCTCGCCGGATCTGCCCCCGCGTGGACTGCTGGCAACCATCGGTGCCGTGGTGGATGTGGACCTGGGTCGTGACACGGCCCGTCTGGAGGCGCTGCGCCTGCGCGCGGCGGGTCTTGATCTCACCGCCCAGGCGGATGTGTCCAACCTCACCGGTGATCTGTCCGTCGACGGCCGATTCGACCTGGCCGAGACCGATGTCCGGGGCCTGCTGGAGGCGTTGGGTCAGCCGGTGGAGGATGACGGGCCGTATCCCTCGGACCTCGCCCTGTCGGGGCGCTTCGGGCTTGCCGACGATGCACTGACGATCACCGAGCTGGCGCTCGGTGCCGCAGGGCTCGCCCTCAGTGCCGAGGCCCGGGTAGCCGATCTCAGTGGTACGCCCACGGTGAACGGCCGCTTCGAGCTGGCCGAGGCGAATCTGCGGCAGGTCCTCCAGGCCCTCAATCAGGAAGTGCCGGAGACCGCTGATCCCGACGTGCTCACCGTGTTTTCTATGAATGGTGAGTTCACCGCCAACGAGGATTCCGCGCAGGTCGGCAACCTGGCGATTCGTCTGGACGACACCAGCATTGCGGCCACCGCTTCCGTCACGGAGTTCGATGATCCGATGATCGGCTTCAACGTCGAGATCGACCGGCTTGACGCCGACCGCTACCTGCCGCCGCCCTCCGAAGACGATCCGGCGCCGGTGGAGGCCGTGGGCGAGGATTCCGACGCCGAGCCCGTGGAATTGCCCATGGAGCTGCTGCGTAGCCTGCGCCTCGACGGCAACTTCCGGCTCGGTGAACTCATCATCAGCGAACTGCTGTTCGAGGATCTGCACTTCACGGTCAGCGCCGACAACGGCCTGCTGCGTGTGCACCCCATCGGTGCCCGCCTTTACGGCGGCGCCTATAGCGGCGACATCCGTATCGATGCCAGCGGCGACGAAGCCGTGGTGAGCGTGAACGAGCGGGTGGAAGGCGTGCAGGCCCGGCCCCTGGTGCAGCATTTCATGGGCAAGGACCTGCTCGAGGGAACGGGCAACCTGACCATCCAGGCCGAAGCTGAGGGTGTTGAGGTCATGGATCTGGTGCGAACCCTGGTGGGTGAGGCCGAGTTCCGGTTTACCGATGGCGCCGTGATGGGGATGAACATTGCGCAGATGATGCGGGACGCCACCGCCCGGCTGCAGGGTCAGCGAACCGCTGCCAGCGCCGAGCCGGAACGCACGGACTTCGCCGAACTCGTCGGTCGGCTGGTGTTCGATCGCGGCATCGTCCGCAACGAGTCGCTCAACGCACAATCGCCATTGTTGCGGGTGACCGGCGGGGGTGAAGCCAACCTGCTGGAGCAGACGGTGGACTATCGCCTGGTGATCAATCTGGTGGGCACGCTCCAGGGTCAGGGCGGGGAGTCACTGGACAACCTGCGTCGCTTGCCGATACCGCTGCGCATACGCGGCTCTCTGCTTGAGCCCAGTATCAGCCTGGACCTGCAGGCCGCCCTGACGGATCAGCAGAGGCAGCGCCTGCGCGATGAAGAAGAAGCCCTGCGGCAGCGCGCCCGGGAGGCCGAGGACGAATCCCGTGCGCGTCTTGAGCAGGAGCAGCGGGAGGCCGAGGAGCGCCTGCGTCGGGAGCAGGAGCGAGCCGAGCAGCGCTTGCGGGACGAAGCCCGTGAGCAGGAAGGCGAGGTTCGTGATCGGGCCAGGGACGAATTGCGCCGTCTGATACGCTGATGGCGGTCACTGGAGCCGAGGCGGAAATGTTCCGCCGGCAATTGCTCGACTGGTTTGACAAGCATGGCCGCCACGATCTGCCCTGGCAGAATCCGGCAACGCCATACCGGGTCTGGGTCTCGGAGGTCATGCTGCAACAGACCCAGGTCGGCGTCGTCATTCCGTATTTCCAGCGCTTCATCGAGCGCTTCAGGGATGTGACGGAACTGGCGGACGCACCGCTGGACGATGTCCTGACCCTCTGGTCGGGGCTCGGCTACTATGCCCGGGCGCGCAACCTGCACCGGGCGGCGCAACGCATCAGGGATCACCATGGTGGCCGCCTGCCGGAACGACTTGCCGACTGGGAGGCATTGCCCGGTGTGGGGCGCTCCACGGCCGGCGCCATCCTGTCACTGTCCCTGGGGCAAGCCCACGCCATACTCGACGGCAACGTCAAACGGGTGCTGGCCCGTTACCACGCAGTGCCGGGCTGGCCTGGCCGCAGTGCAGTGCTGAAAGCTCTGTGGGCCTTGTCCGAAGCCCACACGCCGCAGCAGCGTTGCGGCGATTTCAACCAGGCGATGATGGATCTGGGCGCCACCCTGTGCACCAGGGCGCGTCCCGCCTGCCTGCTGTGCCCGGTGCGGGATGGTTGCCGGGCTCTGGCCAGCGGCGAGCAGCAACGTTACCCGGAACCGAAGCCACGGGCTGCCTTGCCGGTGCGACGGCTGCGCATGCTCTTGCTGGAATCCGCCGACGGCCTGCTGCTGGAAAAGCGCCCGCCCACCGGCATCTGGGCCGGGTTGTGGAGCCTGCCCGAGTGCCCCCCGGAGGAACCCCTGGAGGCGCTGTGCCGGGAGCGTTACGGGCTGGATGTCGGCCAGTCGGACCCGTGGCCCGCGTTTCGTCACAGCTTCACCCACTATCATCTGGACATCGAGCCGGTGCATGCCGTGGTCGAGCCTATTGCCGGTGCTGCAGGCGTGGCTGATCGTGACCTTGTCTGGTATAACACGGGCACCTTGAGCCGGGGCCTTGCCGCCCCGGTAAGCAGACTGCTCGACAGCTGGAAGAAAGGAGCCTGAGCCATGGCCCGCACCGTACAATGCGCAAAACTCGGCGAAGAACTCGAAGGCCTGGACCGGCCGCCGTATCCGGGGGAACTCGGCAAACGCATTTTCGAGAACATCTCGAAACAGGCGTGGCAGCAGTGGCTGGGCCACCAGACCATGCTGATGAACGAGTACCGCCTGACACCCATCGAGCCCAAGGCGCGGAAATTCCTGGAAACGGAGATGGAAAAGTTCCTCTTCGGAGGCGGCGCCACGCCACCGCCGGACTACGTGCCGCCCGAAGAGCGCTAGCGCCAGCGTGCCGCCCCGCCAGGTTCGGGGCACGCGAGCCTTGACTGGAAAGGGCCGATCCGATTGAATAAGCGCCCTCGGCCAGGTAGCTCAGTTGGTAGAGCAGGGGATTGAAAATCCCCGTGTCGGCGGTTCGATTCCGTCCCTGGCCACCATCATCGGGCCGAACCGACCTCGTGTCGGTTCGGCTTTTTTTCTTTGCAGAAAACTGCCATGCAAGCCGTCACGGTCAACGAAAAGCTGCTGTTGGGCATCGCCATGACCATGATGGCGGGTGCCCTGCTGGCGAGCATGGACGCCCTGGGCAAGCACCTGTCCCAGTACTACCCGGTGCTGCAGGTGGTCTGGGCACGTTACTTCTTTCATGCTGCGCTGGTCCTGCTTGCCCTGTCGGCACGTCATGGCCTGAGTTTTGTACGGACCCGTCACCCATGGATTCAGACCATCCGGGGACTCATGCTTATCACGGTGACCGGTTTGCTCTATCTGGCCCTGATCCGGGTGCCTCTCGCCGATGCCACCGCGATCATGTTTTTCGCGCCGGTCCTGGTAACGCTGCTCTCGGGGATCTTCCTGTCGGAGCGGATCACGCCCGTCCGAGTGGGGGCCGTAATGGCGGGCTTTGCCGGTGTTCTGCTCATCGTCCGCCCGGGCTTCGAAACCGACTGGTTCATGCTGCTGCCGCTTGGCGCGGCCTGCACGCTGGCGGTGTACCTGCTGCTGACCCGCACGTTGAGCGGCCGCGATCCGACACGCACCACGATTTTCTATACCACGGCCATGGGAACGGTGGCACTGACGCTCATGATGCCCCTGGTCTGGCAGATGCCGGGTGTCGGTCATCTGCTGCTCATGGTGATCATGGGCGCCCTCGGCGCGACGGGCCACTTTCTGATCATCTCGGCGTTCGCCCACGCGCCGGCCTCGGTATTATCGCCGTTTCTGTATTTTCAGATCATTTCCGCCATGGTTATCAGCGTTGCCGTGTTCGGTGATCCGCTGACCGCAACAATGCTGGCGGGCACCTTGTTGCTAATCGGTGGTGGACTGGCCGTCTGGTGGCGCGAAAGTCGTCCATGAGTCGCAAATGATTCTGTTGGGGGGGGTACGTGTGACAGACCGGACCGGAACAACCGTCGCCGCGAATCCGGCGCCGTACCGCAATATTGCGCTGCTCGCCCTGGCCCAGGCCATGCTGATGTCGGGCACCTCGGTGCTGATTGCCACCTCGGCCTTGGTCGGGCGGGCATTGGCGGACAACCCGGCCCTGGCCACGATTCCCCTGGGGCTGCAGTTCATGGCCATGACGGCGGCGGCGATTCCTGCATCGTTGTTCATGGGCCGCTATGGCCGGCGCCCCGGTTTTCTGATTGGCGTCAGCCTTGGCCTGCTGGGAACCCTGCTTGCAGGGCTCGCGGTCTGGTCACAGAGTTTTGCGCTGTTCTGCGTTGCGGCGGTGCTGATCGGAGTTTACAACGGGTCTGGTCAGTTCTACCGCTTTGCGGCCGCTGACGTGGCACCAGTGGAGCGCCGTGCCCGGGCGATATCCTTGGTCCTGGCCGGCGGTATTGTCGCAGGCTTCATGGGGCCGAATCTCGCAGCCTGGACACGGACGCTGCTGGGGCCGGACTTCACTGCCAGCTATCTGGTGCTGGCAGGGCTGTATCTGGTGGGCATGGCCGCCATTTCCGCGCTGCGTATCCCCCTGCCGCCGAAGCAGGTGCTGAACGATCCGGGCCGCCCGCTGCGGCAGATCGCCGCCCAGCCCACCTTCATGGTTGCCCTTGCCGCTGCCACCGTGGGCTACGGGGTCATGAACCTGCTGATGGTGGCAACACCCTTGTCCATGGAGGCACACGACCACGCTTTTGACGATGCGGCATTCGTGATCCAGTGGCATGTGCTGGCCATGTTCGTGCCCTCGTTCTTCACCGGTGAGCTGGTGCGTCGGTTCGGATTGCTGACGGTGCTTGGCACCGGAGTCGTGCTGATGCTGGCCTGTGTGGCGGTCCACTTCAGTGGTCATGGCGTGTGGCACTACTGGAGCGGGCTTGTGCTGCTGGGTGTTGGCTGGAACTTCCTTTTCATCGGTGGTACGACGCTGTTGACCGAGGCCTATGCCGAGTCCGAGAAGGCCAGGTCCCAGGCCTTCAACGACTTCGTGGTATTCGGCACCGTCACCCTGACGGCTCTCGGCTCCGGAGCGCTGCTCAGTACGTTCGGTTGGGTGTTGCTGAACCTGATGGTGGTGCCGTTTCTGATAGCGGTACTGGTGGGGCTGTTGTGGCTGCATCGTCTCCGGCGGCGGCAGCTCCAGGAGGCCTGACACGGCATTCGCTTTGTATCCGGCGGCAGGGTGCGGCATGCTTATCGCCGACCAAGGCGCATGGGCGTCGAGAACTTCGAGGATTTGAGTAATGAGTCAGGATAACTTCCCCGACCTGAGCCTGGATCTCGGCTCGTTGGTCAGCGAGGAAACTTTCAGCGATAGCCGGGCGGGCAGCATCCGCCGCCTGACGCCGATCAAGCCGGATGGCAGCGTCGACGACAGCCGCTCGGTGGAGTACACCGGCCATACCCAGGTCATGACGGAAGCGGGGCCGTTACCGGTTAACTTCACACTGGAAGTCGAATCCCTGGAACAGGCGGTGGAGCAGTTCCCCGCACAGGCTGAAAAGGCCCTCGAGGAAATGATTCGCCGCATCGAGGAAATGCGCCGTGAACAGGCATCTTCCATCGTGACGCCGGGGCAGGGCGGGTTCGGCGGCGGCATGGGTGGAGGCGGCCCGCAACCGGGTGGCCCCAGCGGTGGCTTCAAGCTTCCCTAGGAGGGGGCTCACTGTCAGGACACAAACAAAAGGGGCCGCATCAGTAATGCGGCCCCTTTTCGTACAGCTGGTGCTGTCTACTTCATGGTAGGCATGACGAACTCCGAACCGGAGCGCACACCCGTCGGCCAACGCGACGTCACCGTTTTCATCTTGGTGTAGAAGCGCACACCGTCCGGGCCGTGCATGTGCAGTGGCCCGAACAGGGAGCGCTTCCAGCCACCGAAGCTGTGGAAGGCCATGGGCACTGGGATCGGCACGTTGACGCCTACCATGCCCACCTGGATATCCTGGCTGAACTGTCGGGCGGCGTCGCCGTCGCGGGTGAAGATCGCCACGCCATTGCCGAATTCGTGTTCGTTGATGATCTTTACCGCGGTTTCATAGTCGGGTACGCGCACCACCGCAAGCACGGGGCCGAAGATCTCTTCCTTGTAGATGCGCATGTCGGTGGTGACACGATCGAAAAGCGTGCCGCCGATGAAATAGCCTTCGGTGTCGGGGAAGGCACGCTTGCGACCGTCGACCACGGCCTCCGCGCCCTCCTCGATGCCGAGACCGATGTAGCCGCTGACCTTCTCCAGGTGCTCACGGGTCACCAGGGGCCCCATTTCAAGACCTTTCTCCGCCAGGCCGTCGCCGATGCGCAGGTTCTCCACCTTGGGCTTCAACCGCTGGATCAGGGCGTCGGCCACTTCGTCACCCACGGCCACCGCCACCGAGATTGCCATGCAGCGTTCACCGGCGGAGCCGTAGGCGGCGCCCATCAGGGCGTCGACGGTCTGGTCCAGATCGGCGTCGGGCATGGCCACCAGGTGGTTCTTCGCGCCACCCAGCGCCTGCACCCGCTTGCCGTGGGCGCAGCCGGTGGAATAGATGTACTCGGCGATGGGAGTGGAGCCGACGAAGCTTACCGCAGCCACATCCGGGTCGGTCAGCAGGGCGTCCACCGACACCTTGTCACCGTTGACCACATTGAACACGCCGTCTGGCAGCCCTGCTTCCTTGAGCAGTTCCGCCATGTACAACGGTACCGACGGATCCTTCTCCGAGGGCTTGAGCACGAAGGTGTTGCCGCAGGCGATGGCCACCGGGAACATCCACATGGGCACCATGGCCGGGAAATTGAACGGAGTGATACCGGCGCAGACGCCTACCGGCTGCATCATGGAGTGGCTGTCGACATTGGTCCCCACGTTGAGGGAGTGCTCACCCTTCAACAGGTGGGGAATGCCGCAGGCGAACTCCACCACTTCAAGGCCGCGGGTCAATTCGCCACGGGCATCCTCGAACACCTTGCCGTGTTCCGAGGTGATCAGCCGGGCGATGTCGTCGGCGCGCTCCTCGATCAGCGTCTTGAAGCGGAACATGATGCGCGCACGGTTGAGCGGCGTAACCCGCTGCCAGCCCGGGAGGGCATCGCGGGCCGCCTCGATGGCGCGACGCGTGGTGGCGGCGTCCGCCAGGCTTACCTCGCAATTGCTCTCGCCGGTGGCGGGATTGTAAACGGGGAAGCTGCGTTCGCCACCATCCACGACCTTGCCGTTGATGAAATGCTGGACGCGCTGCTTTGCGGCGTCGGATTCACGTACCTGAGCCATCTGTCTGCCCTCAAGGGTTCGATATGTTTGCCATTTGCCGTCCTGCTGGCGAGACGGGCATCGCGGTCGGGCCGCGCATGCGTGGCCCGGAATAATAGCAGCCCCGAGCGCTCATGACCTCCCGGGGGCGGTTCGGTGTTCAGTGGCGATGCAGCAATTGCACGGAAAACCAGTTGTCAGGGTCCTGCCACGATGTGACCTGCTGAAAGCCCGCAGCCGCGGCAATGCCTTGCAGGCGCTCGACGGTGTACTTGTAGCTGTATTCGGTGATGATGGGCTCATCGGTGGAAAACCCGAACTCGGCCTCGCCGATCCGAACGGACTGATCGCGCTGACTGACCAGGTGCATTTCGATGCGGCTCTCGACGTCATTCCAGACCGCCCGATGGTGGAACTGATCGATGACAAAGTCGGCGCCTAATTCGTGGTTGATTCGTCTCAGCAGGTTCTGATTAAAGGCTGCCGTGACGCCAGCGCTGTCGTCGTAGGCGGGCAGGATGACGTCGCTGTCCTTGCGTAGGTCTATCCCCAGCAGCAGCATGCCGTCCGGGCCGGCGGTGGCGTGCAGCGCACGCAAGAGATTCTCGGCATCCGCCGGTGCAAAGTTGCCCAGGGTAGAGCCAGGAAAATAGATCAGCCGGCGTCGTGGCGTCCTGACGGTGTCCGGCACGCTGATCTCGCGTGTGAAATCGGCGCAGACCGGCAGGATCGGCAGTGCCGGATAGGCGTCACGCAACAACTCGCAGCTTGCCGCCAGATGCTCTGCACAGATCTCCACTGGCGCATACGCCACCGGGTTGATGAGTTCATCCAGTAGCAGGCGGATCTTGACGCTGCTGCCACTGCCCGGTTCGAGCACCAGGGCGTCCGGCCCCACGGCGTCCGCCATGCCTGCTGCATGCTCCCGCATGATGGCCAGTTCCGTTCTGGTCAGGTAGTACTCCGGTAGCTCGCAGATACGGTCGAACAGCTCCGAGCCCCGAGCGTCATAGAAATACTTGGGTGGAATGCAGCGCGGCCGCTTGCCCAGACCCCGACAGACGTCGTCATGAAATTCCCGCACCGGATCAGGCATACCGGTCGCTTCGGCAGACATGGTCAGGCTCCTTCCGTGGTCTGGGAATCTCTGGCGAGGCGGATGCCGCTGAATTGCCAGCGGGCATCCGGATAAAAGAAATTGCGATAGGTGGGCCGCAGATGGTCGGCTGGTGTCACGCAGGAGCCGCCCCGCAAGATCAACTGGTTGCACATGAACTTGCCGTTGTATTCACCCACGGCGCCGGGTGGCGGCCTGAATCCCGGGTACGCGGTGTATGGGCTCGCACTCCACTCCCAGACGTCTCCCCAGATCTGTATCATCCCCTCGCCCCTGCCCCGTGCCGGGTGGAATCGACCGCTCTGCTGCAGGTTGCCTTCGATGGCGACAGTCTCCGCGGCAATTTCCAGTTCCGCCTCCAGCGGCAGACGCGCGCCGGCCCAGCGGGCGAAAGCGTCCGCCTCGTAATAGCTCACGTGACAGACGGGCGCATCCGGGTCCAGTGCCAGGACGCCACCGAGGGTGAAGACACTGTCCAGATCGACCTCCCAGTAAAGTGGTCGTTCCCAGTCGCGTTCCCGGACCGTACTCCAGCCATCCGACAGCCAGAGTTCCGGCCGCTGGTAGCCGCCATCCCGGATGAACTCACGGTATTCCCCGTTTGTGACAGGGCGATTGGCGATGGCATGGGGTTCCAGAAAGACGCGATGGCGTGGTGTTTCATTGTCGAAGTAAAAGCCCTCACCGCCATGGCCAACAGTGACCAGCCCGCCCCCACCGGCCAGAAACCGCAGCGATGGCGCCGCCGGCCCGTCGTCCGGCTCGGGCGCCTGGAATTGCGGCCGTAAGGGGTTCACGGAAAGCACATGCTTGATGTCGGTGAGCAGCAGTTCCTGATGCTGCTGTTCATGGTGGGTTCCCAGTAATACCAGGGCGGCAACTTCCGGAGTCGGGTTCCGGGCTAGCAGTGCATTGACCGCGTCGTCGACATGACGTCGATAGGCCCGGATCTGCTCGATGCCCGGGCGGCTCAGCAAGCCCCGCTGTGGTCGCGGATGCATGGAACCCACACCATTGTAATAGCTGTTGAAGAGAAAACCGAAGGCCGGATCGTACGCTTCATAGCCGGGCAGGTGAGGCTTGAGCACGAATTCCTCGAAAAACCAGGTCACGTGAGCCAGGTGCCACTTGGTGGGGCTGACGTCGGGCATGGTCTGGATGACCTGGTCCTCCGGCGTCAGCGTCCGGGTCAGCTGCTCGGTGGTGGCGCGAATGCGCGCGAAGCGCGCGCCCAGTGTTTCGCCCTCGGCGAGGGTGGCGTCGGGATTAACCGGTGCGAGCATGCGCCTGTCCTGTTAGCTGCTGATGAGTCCCTGGGTGGAGGCTTGACGCTGCAGCGCATCAAAAAAGCCTCTTCACAAGGTAGCTATCAGGCGCTGGCGCGTCAAAACGTTTCAATGGATAGAAAACACGCTGCCGACAGTCGTCGGCAGCGTGAAGGGAGGATCCCATGGGGATCGGGATGCTTATTGAGCCTCGGTCCAGGAGCGCAGCAGCTCCTCGTAGGGTACCGTGACGCCCTGGGGCTTTTCATTGTCCAGCTTCGGCTTGGGAGAGCCGGGCTGGCTCAGCCAGTACTCCGGGTCGCGTTCCGGGTTCATGCGTGGGCCGAAGTTGGGCTGGGCATTGGCCCTCTCGAGCCGGGCCATCAGGTTGTCCTGTTCCAGGGCCAGACGATCCAGGGCTTCTTGTGGTGTCCGCTCGCCACTGATGGCGTCCGAGATATTCGGCCACCACATCTGCGACATGCGTGGGTAGTCAGGAACGTTCAGGCCGGTATCGGTCCATAGGTCCCGGGCGGGGCTGCGGTAGAACTCGACCAGACCACCCAGTTGTGGCGCCCGCTCGGTGAACGATTCGTGGAAAATGTCACCTTCGCGAATCGGCGTCAGGCCATGGTGGGTCTTGGCCAGGGAGGTTGATTTGGCCACCGTGAACTGGGCGAACAGCCAGGCCGCAGCACGGCGATCCGGGTCGGTGTGGTGGAGCAGGGTCCAGGAACCGGCATCCTGATAGCCTACCTTCATGCCCTCTTCCCAGTACGGGCCGTGGGGCGAGGGTGCCATGCGCCACTTGGGCAGGCCGTCGTCGTCAACCACCGGCAGATCATCGGCCAGCATGGCTTCGGTGAAGGCGGTGTACCAGAAGATCTGCTGGGCGATGTTGCCTTGGGCAGGCACCGGACCGGCCTCCGAGAAGGTCATGCCACGGGCCGATGACGGCGCGTACTTGTCCAGCCACTCGATGAACTTGGTGAGCGCAAACACGGCCGCCGGACCGTTGGTCGCACCACCGCGGGTGATGCTGGAACCCACCGGATGGCCGTCCTCGACCCGAATACCCCATTCGTCCACCGGGATACCGTTGGGCAATCCGGTGTCGCCGGCACCGGCCATGGAGAACCAGGCGTCGGTGAAGCGCCAGCCCAGCGATGGATCGCGGCGACCGTAGTCCATGTGGCCATAGACGCGCTGTCCATCGATTTCGCCGACATGCTCGGTGAAGAACTCGGCAATGTCTTCGTAGGCGGACCAGTTCACCGGCACGCCCAGGTCATAGCCGTAGATTTCCCGGAACTGCTCCTGGAAATCCTCGCGCTGGAACCAGTCATAGCGGAACCAGTAGAGGTTGGCGAATTGCTGGGCCGGAAGCTGGTAGAGCTTGCCATCCGGGTCCCGCGCCATGTCCAGGCCGATGAAATCGTCCAGATCCAGGGTGGGCAGGGTGATGTCCGCGCCTTCGCCGCTCATGTAGTCCTCGAGGGCGAGGGTGGCGTCATAGCGGAAGTGGGTGCCGATGGAATCGGCGTCGTTGATGTAGGCATCGTAGATGGGGCGGCGCGACTGCATCTCGGTCTGCAGACGCTCCACCAAATCCCCTTCCTGGATGATGGAATGCTCCACGTTGACGCCGGTCATGCGTGAGAAGTAGTCCGCCAGGATTTCCGATTCCCAGACGTGGGTTGGCAGGGATTCCGCCACCGTGTTGATGCTCATGCCCCGGTAGGGCTCGGCGGCCTCGATGAACCAGCGCATTTCCTCCAGCTGTTCCTCGCGGGAGAGCTGCGATGGCTGCAGGTGGTTGTCCACCAGTTCCTCGGCGATGGCCATGCGTTCTTCCATGGTCATGCCGTGGGCGGTGGCCGACAGCACGGCGGCGAGACCGAGGGCGGTCACGCTTGCACCGGCGGCCAGCTTGGCTTTGTTGAGAAACATCATTGTTCTCCTCCGTGTCATTGTTCGTCCGCCGTTGCGGACACCCTCCGGCGCAGTCTTCTGTTGCAAGGCCGACGGCTGCGCACCCCCGCCGGCCCATCGCCGCAACGCGACGAATTCAGCCCCAGCGCATGAGCGCCACCATCCAGACGGCGCAGGCGGCGGTCATGAAACCGGGATGGAAGTCGGTCAGACCGACCCAGAACAGATGAAAGTAGGCGCTGCTGAGCAGGCCGATGAACAGGCGATCGCCCCGTGTCGTCGACAGCGGCAGGAAGCCCTTGCGCTGCGTGGTCGGAGAGAGCACCTGCCAGACCGTCATGGCCGCCAGAATCGTCGCGATCACGGCGAAGAAGGCAGCGGTGGGTGGTGTCCAGTACATCCATTCCATGTTGTCGGTCTCCCCTTAGACGCGACCCAGCGCGAAGCCGCGGGCCAGGTGATTGCGCACGAAATAGATCACCAGCGCGCCGGGAATCAGTGTCAGCACGCCGGCGGCGGCGAGCAGGCCCCAGTCGACACCGGTAGCGCTGATGCTGCGTGTCATGACCACCGAGATGGGTCGGGCGTCCACCGAAGTCAGAGTGCGGGCGAGCAACAGTTCAACCCAGCTGAACATGAAGCAGAAAAACACCGCCACGCCGATGCCGCCGCGAATCATGGGTATGAAGATGGTGAGAAAGAATCGCGGAAAGCTGTAGCCGTCGATGTAGGCGGTTTCGTCGATTTCCTTGGGGACGCCGGACATGAACCCTTCGAGAATCCACACCGCCAGCGGTACGCTGAACAGGCAATGCGCCAAGGCCACGGCGATGTGGGTGTCGAACAGCCCGACGCTCTGGTACAGGTTGAAAAACGGCAGCAGGAAGACCGCCGGTGGCGCCATGCGGTTGGTGAGCAGCCAGAAGAACAGATGCTTGTCACCGGCGAAACGGAAGCGCGAGAACGCGTAGGCCGCGGGCAGGGCCACCAGCAGCGAGATCACCGTGTTCATCGTCACATAGATCAGCGAGTTCACGTAACCCGCCGCCCAGCCGCGTTCGGTGAAGATCCGTGCGTAGTTGCTCAGGGTGAAATTTTCCGGCCACAGGCTGAAATTACCGAGGATCTCCGAATTTGTCTGGAACGACATGTTCAGCAGCCAGTAGATCGGCAACATCAGGAACAGCAGGTAGGCGATCAGCCCCAGGTATCGTGCCTTGAATGCCATTGTTATCTCTCCTCCGGCGCCTGGTTATCGGTTCTGGGAGCGGGTGATCACGGTGTAGAACACCCAGCTCAGCGCCAGAATGATGAGGAAGTAGATCAGCGAGAACGCCGCCGCCCGGCCGATATCGAACTGACCGATGGCCATGGTGGCGAGGTACTGACTGAGGAAGGTGGTGCTGCTGCCGGGCCCGCCGCCGGTGAGCACGAAGGGCTCGGCATAGATCATGAAGCTGTCCATGAAGCGCAGCAGCACGGCAATGGTCAGCACGCCGGCGAGCTTCGGTAGTTGCACGTACCGGAATACGGCGAAGCGGGAGGCGCCGTCGATTTTCGCGGCCTGATAATAGGCGTCGGGGATCGCTCGCAACCCGGAGTAACAGAGCAGCACCACCAGCGAAGTCCAGTGCCAGACGTCCATGGCCAGCACGGTCAGTCAGGCACCCAGACGACTGCCGGTGTAGTTGTAGTCAATACCCAGGGCGTTGATGGTCACCCCCAGCAGGCCGATGTCCTGTCGGGCGAAGAGTTGCCAGATGGTGCCTACCACATTCCATGGCACCAGCAACGGCAGGGCCAGGGCTACCAGGCAGACCGCCACCCAAGGGCCGCGGGAGGGCATGCACAGGGCAATGGCCACGCCCAGGGGGATCTGGATCAGAAGCACCGCACCTGAAAACATCAATTGCCGGCCCAGGGCGGCATGCAGGGCGTTATCCCGCAGGATGCTCTCGAACCATTCGGTGCCGACGAAAAACCGGGTGTACGGGTCCAGGATGTCCTGCACAGAGTAGTTCACCACGGTCATCAGCGGAATGATGGCGCTGAAGGCGACGATCACCAGCACCGGTAATACCAGAAACCATGCCTTTTCGTTATGCACTCTATCCATGGTTGTTACTCCACTAGTGCGCCGTTGCAGTAGAGGTGTGTCCCGTGTTCCGGGAAGTGCAGGGAGACCCTGTCGCCGGGGGTGCCTTGCTGGTCTTCTGGCGCTTTCACGACCAGTTGCCGCCCCTCCAGGTTGACGGTGGCCAGGGAGTAATTGCCCAGGTCGTCGATGCGCTCCAGGGTGGCGGGGACCAGGCTGTCGCCGGAGCCCTCGGCAAGCTGCAGGAACTCGGGCCTGATGCCGAGTTCCAGCTGCCCCCCCTTGGCAAGTGCGGTGCGGACCCGCGCGGCATCCACCGGTAGGGTGCGCTCGCCAATCGTAAGACGATCGCCACTGGCCTCCACCGGCACGATGTTCATGCCCGGGCTGCCGATGAAATAGCCGACAAAGGTGTGTTCCGGGCGCTCGAACAGGGCCTGGGGAGACCCCGTCTGCAGGACACGGCCTTCGGTCATCACCACGACCTGATCGGCAAAGGTCAGTGCCTCGGTCTGGTCATGGGTCACATAGATCAGCGTGTGGCCGAATTCGCTGTGTATTTCTCGCAACTTGCGCCGCAGCACCCACTTCAGGTGAGGGTCGATGACCGTCAGGGGTTCGTCGAAGAGGATTGCAGAGACATCGTCGCGCACCAGACCGCGGCCCATGGAGATAAGCTGCTTTTCATCGGCACCCAGATTCTTCGCCCGGCGGGCCAGCAGGTGGTTCAGTTCCAGCATCTCGGCCACCGCTTCCACCCGCTTGCGGATTTTGGGTGCCGGTGTCTTGCGGTTGCGCAGGGGGAAGGCCAGGTTGTCGTACACCGTCATGGTGTCGTAGATGACCGGGAACTGGAAAACCTGCGCGATGTTGCGCTCCTGTGGTTCCAGCGGAGTGACATCGCGGCCGTCGAACAGCACCCGCCCCTCGGAGGGCCTCAACAGGCCGGAGGTGATATTCAACAGGGTGGTCTTGCCGCAGCCGGAGGGGCCGAGCAGGGCATAGGCGCCGCCGTCGTCCCAGGTGTGTTCCATGGGCTTGAGCGCGTAGTCCTCCTCACCCGTCGGCTGGGGCACGTAGCTGTGGGCCAGTGTCTGGAAGGCAATGCGGGCCATCAGTGCACTCCCCCTGCCGATGCGCCGTTACCCGGTGCCCGCGCCAGCGTTCCGGAGGGCGAGAAGGCGAACAGCTTGGCCGGGTTGGCGTAGGCGGTCAGTCGCTGACCCACATGCGCTTCGAAGACGCCGGGAACCTGTGCCACCCAGCTGTTTTCGCCGTCATTGATATGGGTGAATGAGAGCGAGCCGCTGATCTCGGTGAGTTCGCAGTGGCCATCTATCACGACGCCATTATTCTGTTGCTGCTGGGGGCTCAGATGATGCGGGCGCAGGCCGAAAATGTATTTGCCGGGTGCCAGATCGGCGAGATGCGTCGGCAGCGGAATGCCGCGATGCTCACCGACCCTCACCTCGCCGTCCATGATGCGGCCGGAAGCCAGATTCATTGGTGGGTCGCTGAAGATACGGGCGACCTCGATGGTGCGGGGGTTGCGGTAAACGTTGTGGGTCGGCCCGCTCTGCTCGACGCGACCTTCATGCAGAACAGTCAGCGAGCCGCCGAGTATCAGTGCCTCCTGGGGTTCGGTGGTGGCGTAGACAACCACGGAATCGCGGACTTTTAGGATTTCCCGCAGTTCCTGGCGCAAGCCCTCGCGAAGCTTGTAGTCCAGGTTGACCAGGGGTTCGTCCAGCAACAGCAGCTTGCTGTCCCGAACCAGTGCCCGGGCCATGGCCGTGCGTTGCTGCTGCCCTCCGGAGAGTTCTGCAGGGGTGCGGTCCAGCAAATGGGACATGCCCATCATCTCGGCGGTCTCCCGCACCCGTCGGTCGATTTCCTTGCGTGCCACTCCGGCCAGGCGCAGCGGCGAGGCGATGTTCTGGTAAACGGTCATCGCCGGATAATTGATGAACTGCTGATACACCATGGCGACGCTGCGCTTGCGCACCGTCAGCCCGGTTACGTCGCGTCCATCCTCCAGGACACGACCGCCATCCGGCTGCTCCAGCCCGGCCATGATGCGCATGACCGTTGTCTTGCCGGCCAGGGTGCGGCCGAGCAGGATGTTGAAGCTGCCCGCCTCCATGCGCAGGCTCAGGTCATCTAAATGAACTTCCCCTCCGACGACCTTGCTGATGTTCTCCAGCTCGATGGTCATTTTCTACTCGCTTGTTATCGCTATCGGGATTGGCGCCGCGGGTCCCGCCCCCTGCCGCCGTGCTGGCGGGCTCGGTGGTCTCCGTTCGGGTCTCGCGGTGCCGGTCTTCAAACCACTGGATCACTGCCTGCTTGGTCTGCTCCGATGCATGGAGTCCAAGCCGGGAGCGGCGCCATAGAACGTCATCCGGCTGTTCGGCCCATTCCTGGTCGATGAGATAGTTCAGCTCGGCGGCATAAATGTCATCCCCCAGGTGTTGGCCCAGCTCGGCGAGGCTTTGCGCCTGACCGATGAGACGCTCTGCGCGGGTGCCGTAATTGCGCGCATACCGCCACGCCAGTTCCCTGGGGAGAAATGGATGGCGATCGGCGAAGGCCTTGAGCCAGCCCTCGAAGTCGGCGTTGGGAATATCGCCGCCTGGTAGCGCTGGCTGCGCTGTCCAGCGCTGATCCGGGAATCCCAGCCGGGGGCGCAGCAGTTCCAGCGCTTCTTCGGCGAGCTTGCGGTAGGTGGTGATCTTGCCGCCGAAGATCGACAGCAGCGGCGCCTTGTCCCCGGGGCTGTCCAGATCCAGCACGTAGTCCCGGGTGACGGCGGCCGCGTCAGCGGCGGCGTCATCGTAGAGTGGACGAACACCGGAGTATGTCCAGGCCACGTCGGCGGCAGCGATCTGCTGCTGAAAGTAGGCATTGACGGTTTTGCAGAGATAATCGACCTCGTGGTCCGAGATCACCACGTTGGCCGGGTCTCCCTCGAAGGGCTCGTCGGTGGTGCCAATCAGCGTGAAGTCCTGCTCGTAGGGAATGGCAAAGACGATGCGCTTGTCCGGGTTCTGGAAGATGTAGGCATGGTCATGGTCGAAGAGCTTCGGAACCACGATATGACTGCCCTTGATCAGGCGGACCTGGTTCGTGCCGGAGGCTTCGCCGATGGCGGCAAGCAGTTTCGAGACCCAGGGTCCGGCAGCGTTCACCAGGGCTTTCGCGGTCACTTGGCGCTCTTCGCCGGTGCGCGTATCACGCAGAGTGGCGCGCCAATGGTCAGGATTGCGGGTTGCGCCGACACAGGCGGTGTGGGAGACCACCGTTGCGCCGCGCTCCCGGGCGTCCATGGCGTTGAGTATGACCAGTCGTGAGTCCTGCACCCAGCAATCGGAATAGATGAAGCCGCGCTTGAGTTCGGGTTTCAGGCACTGGCCAGTTTCATCAACGCGCAGGTTGACCCCGCGGCTGGGTGGTAGCATTTTCCGGCCGCCAAGGTGATCGTAGAGGAACAGTCCCAGGCGAATCAACCAGCTCGGGCGCAGGCCGCGGCTGTGGGGCATCACGAAACGCAGCGGCCAGATGATATGAGGTGCGGCCCGGAGCAGCACTTCCCGCTCCATGAGTGCCTTTCGCACCAGGTTGAACTCGTAGTATTCCAGATAGCGCAAGCCGCCATGTACCAGCTTGGTGCTTGCAGAGGACGTGTGCGCGGCAAGGTCATCCCGGTCGCACAACAGCACGCGCAAGCCACGTCCTGCCGCGTCCCTGGCAATCCCGGCACCATTGATTCCGCCGCCCACGATCAGCAGGTCGTAATCTTCGTCCTTGGTCGTGTTCATTTCAGTTCAGTCTTTTCGTTAATGCGCAAAGGAATGTTGTGATGTGAAAAGTAAGCGCTCTCCGGGTGCCACGCAAGTTCTTTCCATGTTGCAGTGCAGTGAAGGGTTATGCTCGTTCTGGTGCGTTGCGATCCGTTATGTTCGTATGTGAACAATACAGGCTTGACTTTTGGGTGTGCGGGAACATCATTGGCACAGATTCCGGGCCAGCCCCGGGCTGAGGCGCAAAAGAACATGTAAGGAGGAGTCGAGCCATGACGGAGAAGCCACGGATTCTCGCCATCGATCAGGGCACCACCAGCAGCCGGGCCATCGTATTTAACGCCGATGGGCATATCGTGGCCACCGCCCAGCAGGAATTCCGGCAGTCCTTTCCCGCCGATGGCTGGGTGGAACACGATCCCGAAGAGATCTGGCAGAGCACCAGCGAGGTTTGCCGCGAGGCCATTCACGCCGCCGGCGATACCTTTGCGCTGGCCGGCATCGGCATTACCAACCAGCGTGAGACCACGGTGATCTGGGATCGCGCCTCCGGCGAACCCATTTATCCGGCAATCGTCTGGCAGGACCGCCGGACCTCTGCCGTTTGCCGCCGTCTACGTGATCAGGGCCAGGAGGAGATGGTCAGCGAGCGGACCGGCCTGTTGCTGGATCCCTATTTCTCCGCCACCAAGGTGGCCTGGATACTCGATCATGTGGAAGACGCCAGAGAGCGTGCAGAGCGAGGGGAACTCGCCTTCGGCACCATAGACAGCTGGCTGATCTGGAAGCTGACAGATGGTGCCGTCCATGCCACCGATGCCACCAACGCCTCGCGGACCATGCTGTTCAATATCCATGAGCAGCGCTGGGATTCCGACTTGTTGCAGCTGTTTGGCGTGCCCGAGGCGCTGCTGCCGGAAGTGAAAGACTCAGCGGCGGATTTCGGCACCGCGGTCCGTGGCATCGGTGGACGCGAGTTGCCCATTGCCGGCGTTGCCGGTGACCAGCAGGCAGCCCTGGTGGGGCAGGCATGCTTCACCCCGGGCATGGTCAAGAGCACTTATGGCACAGGCTGCTTTGCGCTCATGAACACCGGCGAGCAGGCGGTCCGGTCACGCAACCGCCTCCTTACCACCGTGGGCTATCGCATCAACGGGCGCACGACTTACGCGGTGGAGGGGTCGATCTTTGTCGCGGGTGCGGCGGTGCAGTGGCTGAGGGACAAGCTCGGCATCGTGCGCAGCGCTGCGGAAACCGAGGGGCTGGCGGCGGGCCTGGAGTCCAACCGCGGCGTGTATCTCGTCCCGGCGTTCACGGGCCTCGGCGCTCCGTACTGGGATCCCGACGCCCGTGGCGCGCTGATCGGCCTGACCCGGGATACCGGGCGGGCGGAAATCGCCCGTGCCGCCCTGGAGGCGGTCTGTTACCAGACCCGTGATCTGTTCGAAGCAATGGCGGATGATGCCGGCGAGCGACCGGCCGCGCTGCGAGTGGATGGTGGCATGGTGGTCAACGGCTGGCTGGTGCAGGCATTGGCGGACATCGTCGATGTTTCCGTCGAGCGCCCCGCGGTGGTGGAGACCACCGCCCTTGGGGCAGCGCGGCTGGCGGGACTGCAGCTGGGGCTGTTCTCGCGGCTTGACGATGTGGCCGACGCCTGGCGCCGTGATGTGGCCTGTGAGCCGGCGATGGATCCGCGGGATAGGGAACGGGCCCTGAGAGGCTGGCGAGCGGCAGTGGAGCGAGTGCGGAGCGAACGCGGCAATGGCTGAGTGTGGAGTATCCGGCCTGGCGGGGGCGCGCGTGCTGGTTACCGGCGGCGGCAAGGGGATCGGTGCAGCAGTGGTGCGCGGTTTCGCGCAGGCCGGGGCCCGCCTGGTGATTCACTGTTACCAAAGCCGCCAAACGGCGGAGAGCCTTGCGCAATCCATTCGCGATGAGGGTGGTGACGCCCATGTGGTGTCCGGCGATCTTCGCTTGCGGGGCGAAACCGAGCGTGTCGTTGCCGAGGCTGTTGCGGTGCTGGGCGGGCTTGATGTGCTGGTCAACAATGCCGGTGCCATGGTGGGGCGAAAACCTCTGGAGGAGATCGACGACGAATTTCTGGATGCCGTACTGGATCTCAACCTTCGGCCCGTGGTGCACGCATGCCGGGCCGCCGCTGCGGCACTCAGCGTCACTGGTGGCTGCATCATCAATGTCAGCTCGATTTCCGCCCGCACCGGTGGCAGTCCGGGTTCCAGCATCTACAGCGCCGCCAAGGCCTTTGTCAGCACCTTCACCCGCTCCCTGGCGCGTGAGTTGGCGGATCGCGGAGTTCGTGTGAATGCGGTCTCACCGGGTACCGTGACCACGGATTTCCATCGCGAGTACTCCACACCGGAAAAGCTCGAGAACACCCGGCGGGCGATTCCGCTGCAGCGGCTCGGCACGGCGGAGGACTGCGTCGGCAGTTTTCTCTACCTGGCTTCGCCCACGTTGAGCGGCTATGTCACCGGGCAGGTGCTGGAGGTGAACGGCGGCCAACTATTGGCGTGATTGCGCACCAGGTTTGTGCGAAATGAACTAAAGTGGTGCAAATTTTTCGCTTGGAAGCAGGGTGCCGTTCAGCTCTCCAGGGCAAGTTTCCTGTCTAAACAGGCCGTTGCATCCTCTGGCAGAGCACTTGCAGCGCTCAGGCTGCAGTCGCAGGGTATCGCAAGCCGTTTGGCTTCGAGCGTCGATAGCCGCGCTCTTACAATCTGGAACACCAATGGGTGACTAGGGTTCCGGCCCGCGTAGGCGGGTGGCTGGTCCGAGAGTCGCCGACCTCTCCCCGAGGGGTTACACGGCGGGACAAAAGCCCGGGAGATCATGCGTGATGCTCCTGTGCTGCGTTCAACCGGTAAGCCTCAAGGGAGAGGGACCATGCAAAGCCTCAAACACGCCTTTCAGCGCTACACCCTCGCTTTTCTTGTCAGCGTCGGCCTACTGACTGCCTCCGCCGCGCCGGTTCAGGCACAGGAACGCGACAGCTTCCGCATCGCCTGGAGCATCTATGTGGGCTGGATGCCCTGGGGCTATGGTGCTGCCGAGGGCATCGTGCAGAAGTGGGCGGACAAGTACGGCATCGAGATCGAGGTCGTGCAGATCAACGACTACATCGAGTCCATCAACCTCTATACCGCCGGCAGCTTTGATGGTGTCACTGCCACCAACATGGACGCCCTGACCATCCCCGCCGCCAGTGGCGTCGACACCACCGCGCTGATTGTCGGTGATTTCTCCGATGGCAATGACGGCGTGGTGTTGAAAGGCACCGATAACCTGGAGGACATTGCCGGCAAGCGTGTTCACCTGGTGGAGCTTTCCGTTTCCCACTACCTGCTTGCCCGGGCGCTGGAATCCGTTGGCATGACCGAGCGGGATATCCGTGTGGTCAACACCTCCGACGCCGACATCGTCGCTGCATTCACCTCATCCGACGTGGAGGCCATCGTGACCTGGAATCCCCAGCTCGGCGAGGTCCGCCGCATGCCGGAAGCAGAGGTGGTGTTCGACTCCTCGCAGATCCCCGGTGAGATCATGGATCTGCTGGTGGTGAATAGCGACGTGCTTGAGGCGAATCCGGACTTTGGCAAGGCCCTGGCCGGCGCGTGGTACGAAATCATGAGCATCATGTCCGGCGACGACGAAGCCGGCGAGGCGGCCCGCGCCGACATGGGTGAGGCTGCCGGCACCGATCTCGCCGGATATGAGGCCCAGCTGGCATCCACCACCATGTTCTACGATCCCGCCGAAGCGGTGGACTTCGTGGAGAGCGAGCTACCCGCGGAAACCATGGAAAATGTTCGCCAGTTCGCCTTCGAACACGGCCTGCTGGGTGAGAACGCCCCCAGCCCGGATTTCGTCGGCATTCAGTTCGCCGACGGCTCGGTGCTGGGCAGCGAGGGCAATGTGCGGTTCCGCTTCAACGCCGACTACATGCGAATGGCGCGGGACGGCGAACTCTGAGCGGTGGCTTACGGAGGCGGTGACGCGCTGTCGGGGCGCCGTTGACGGGTTTCCCTGTCCGGGACACGCCGTAAATACGTCCCTGTAGGCTCGACAGCGACATCCCTGTCGCTGACGGTCCCGTACAGGGAATCCCGTCACCGTCACCCCGACAGCGCTCCCGAACCAAGCCATTGGTGGTGGAATGAAGCGATTCATCAACCGAAAACCCGGACCGCCGGTGGCCATCGGCCTCGGTCTGCTGCCCTTCGTGGTGGTGCTGCTGGTGTATGTCGCGGCCTCGGCGGCGCGGCTTGCCGAGAACCCCGACGATCGCCTGCTGCCCTCGCTCATGTCCATGGCAGCGTCCATCGAGCGGCTGGCGACAGAGCCGAGCCGGCGCACCGGCGAGCTGATTCTCTGGGTGGATACCGCCGCCAGCCTCACCCGGCTCGGTCTGGGTGTGCTGATCAGCATGGCCATGGGCCTGGTGGTGGGGGTGGTGACCGGGCTCATTCCCTACATTCGCCGGACGTTTGCACCCTTCGTCACGGTGATCTCCATGATTCCACCGCTGGCGGTGTTGCCGATCCTGTTCATCGCCTTCGGGGTAGGAGAACTGGCCAAGGTGGTACTGATCATCTTCGGTGTTGCTCCCTTTCTCATGCGCGATATCCAGCAGCGGGTGGAGGAGCTGCCCGTGGAGCAACTGGTCAAGGCGCAGACCCTGGGGGGCTCCACCTGGCAGATCATGTTGCGGGTGGTGCTGCCCCAGGTCTTCCCCCGGCTGCTGGACGCAACCCGGCTGGCCCTGGGCTCCGCCTGGCTGTTCCTGATTGCCTCCGAAGCCATCGCCGCCACCGAAGGGCTGGGCTACCGGATCTTCCTGGTGCGGCGCTATCTGGACATGGAGACCATCCTGCCGTACGTCGCCTGGATCACTCTGCTGGCCTTCCTGCTGGACATCGCGCTGCGCATGGTGAACCGGATTCTCTTTCCCTGGTATGGCGGGAGGAAGGGCTGATGAGTGCCGTTCAGGTCAGGCAGCTCTGGAAGGCGTATGGCGACGACGTGGTGCTGGAGAACGTCAACCTCGAGGTGCGCTCCGGCGACTTCGTCACCATTGTCGGTGCCTCCGGCTGCGGCAAGACCACATTCCTGCGCATGCTGCTGGGCGAGGAGGCACCGAGCCGGGGAGAGCTGCTCATGGACGGCCGGACCATGCCCGGTGAGCCCGGTCCGGACCGGGGTGTGGTCTTCCAGAAGTACTCGGTGTTCCCGCACCTCACCGCGCTGCGTAACGTCATGCTCGGCGAGGAGCTGGCCCGGTCGCCATTGCTTGGTCGCCTGTTCGGCGGCGCCCGGCGGCGGGCCCGGGACAAGGCCATGGAGATGCTCGAGGCGGTGGGCCTGGAGCAGGCGGCGGGCAAGTACCCGGCGGAACTCTCCGGCGGCATGCAGCAACGCCTTGCCATCGCCCAGGCCCTGATGAAGAACCCGAAGATCCTCTTGCTGGACGAGCCTTTCGGCGCGCTGGATCCGGGTATCCGCAAGGACATGCACGGGCTGATCCTGGATCTCTGGCGCCGCCGCGGGCTGACGGTGTTCATGATCACCCACGATCTCAAGGAAGGGTTCTACCTGGGCACGCGCCTGCTGGTTTTCGACAAGGTGCGGGATGACCCCCAGGCCCCCGGCGCTTATGGTGCCACCATCACCTACGACATTCCCCTGGGCGAAACCGATGACGGCCTGTACCGGGAAATCCGTGAATCCGTCGGTCTGCCCGAGGAGCCGGATGTTGCGTTCATCGCCGAGCACAGAGAAATAGAGGAGAAATCGTCATGACCACCCGTGCGGATATCAGTGATCGCACTGTCCACCGGGATCGCATCCCGGGTGGCCGCTATTGGTCCATGGTGCTGAAGCGTGGCTTCAGCCTGCGCCTCATCGACCCCGAGGGCGGCGGCAACGCCGCCATGCTGCTCTACAACCCGGCCAACCTGCTGGAGCGCTACAACATGGCCGACACCCTCAAGGGCCAGCACACCTCGCGGTTGACGGCGGGCAACATGCTCTACTCCGACATGGGGCGGGTCATGCTTTCCATCGTGGCGGATACCTGCGGCTGGCACGACGCCATCGGCGGGTTCAGCACGGCGGCGGACGTGCGCCGCAAGTACGGCGAGGCCCGCTATCAGGAGCACCGCAACGATTTTTACCGCAACGGCCGCGAGCTGTTTCTCGTCGAACTGGGCAAGTGGGGGCTGGGGCGCCGCGACCTGGTGCCCAACATCAATTTCTTCAGCAAGGTCCACGCCGACGAGCAGGGAGCCCTGCATTACACGCCAGGCAACAGCGCCGCCGGCAGCTTCGTCGATCTGCGCGCGGAGATGGACACCCTGGTGGTGATGCAGACCGCGCCCCACCCCATGGATCCGTCATCGGTCTACGCCCCCGGGCCCGTGGATCTCGCCATCTTCCGCTCCGAGCCGGTGACCGAGGAGGATCTCTGCCGCACATTCCGGCCGGAGAACGAGCGCGCCTGGCGCAATACCGCCATTTTCAACTGTCAGGGGTGAGCACCATGAGCGGACAGACACTGACGCAAAGCACACTGAACCCGGAGCAGGCCCTGCGCCGCGAGGTGGTACCCGCCGGCGAGCCATGGATGACCGAACTCAGGAAAGGGCAGACCCTGCGCATTCTGGATCTTGAAGGAAACCAGGCGGCTGACACCCTGTTCTACAGCCTGGAGCGGCCCACCGTCGAGCACTACAGTGCCATCGGCACCATCCGCGCCCAGGGAAACGTCTACCTGACCACCGGCACACGGCTCATGTCGAACCAGGGCAACGCGATGCTCACCATCACGGCAGACACCTGCGGCCGCCACGACACCCTGGGCGGTGCCTGCGCCGCAGAGTCAAACCAGGTGCGGTATGCCCTGGAGAAAAAGCCCATGCACTCCTGCCGCGACAATTTCCTCACCGCGATTCAGGACAGTGACTACGGCCTCACCAAGCGGGACATACACAGCAACATCAATTTCTTCATGAATGTGCCGCTGACGCCGGACGGGGGGTTGACCTTCGAGGATGGTATTTCCGACGCGGGCAAGTACGTGGAGATGCGCGCCGAGATGGACGTGATCGTACTGGTCTCGAACTGCCCCCAGCTGAACAATCCGTGCAACGCCTACAACCCGACGCCGGTGGAAATGATCATCTGGGATGCATGAGTTGCGTCGGACGTTCATGCCGGAATGGGCGGGTTCGGCCGCTGCGGGATTCTGCACGGTCGGTCACTGGGTGTCCCGGTCCAGGACACGCCGTAAACCCATCCCTGGGGGCTCGACAGCGGCATCCCTGCCGCTGACGGTCCTGGACCGGGACACCCCATGCCCGACCTCGGCTGGTGCAAAGTTCACCGCTACCCATCGGGGACGACCCCGGTGTGGACTCGACCACCGCGGGACGACCCGCGGAGCGCGACGGGAAAGACCATGTTCACCAAGGTACTGATCGCCAATCGTGGCACGATTGCCTGCCGCATCATCCGCACCCTCCGAAGGCTGGGGGTGCAATCCGTGGCGGTGTATTCCGAGGCGGATCGGCACTCGCTGCATGTGGAGCAGGCCGACGAGGCCGTTTGCATCGGCGAGGCGCCGGCGGCGCAATCCTATCTGGATGGCGAGCGCATACTCGCTGTGGCCCGGGAAACCGGTGCCCAGGCCATCCATCCCGGCTATGGCTTTCTCTCCGAGAACGCCGATTTTGCCGAAGCGGTGGAGGCGGCGGGGCTTGCCTTCATCGGCCCGACACCCCTGCAGATGCGGGAATTCGGCCTCAAGCATACCGCCCGCCAGCTGGCGGCGGATAACGACGTGCCATTGCTCCCCGGCACTGGCTTGCTGGGCAACGTTGACGAGGCCCTGGAGGCCGCGCTGGAGATCGGCTACCCGGTGATGCTGAAGAGCACCGCCGGTGGCGGCGGGATTGGCATGCAGCTTTGCCGCGATGCACAGAGCCTGCGCGACGCTTTCGATTCCGTGAAGCGATTGTCTGCCAACAACTTCTCCAATGGCGGCATCTTTGTCGAGAAGTACGTGGAGCACGCCCGCCACATCGAGGTGCAGCTCTTCGGTGACGGACGGGGCACAGTGCTGGCGCTGGGTGAGCGCGATTGCTCCCTGCAGCGCCGTAACCAGAAGGTGGTGGAGGAGACACCGGCACCGAACCTGGCGGATGACGTTCGTCAGGCGCTGCTGGAGACCGCCGAACGGCTTGGCCGGGGTGTGGCCTACCGCTCGGCGGGCACGGTGGAGTACATCGTCGATGCCGATACCGGCGCCTTCTACTTCCTGGAAGTGAACACCCGGCTGCAGGTGGAGCACGGTGTCACCGAGGAGGTCACCGGTGTGGACCTGGTGGAGTGGATGATACGTGCCGCCGCCGATTGCCTGCCGGAACTGGCACTGCCGAAAGCGCCGCCCGGCGGCCATGCCATCCAGGTCCGACTTTACGCCGAGGATCCCGGTCGGGCATTCCAGCCCTGCACCGGGCTTCTGACCGAGGTGCGGTTTCCCGAGCAGGCCCGGGTGGAGACCTGGATCAGCCGCGGTACGGAGGTCACCCCGCACTATGACCCCATGATCGCCAAGCTCATCGTCCATGCCGGGGATCGGGCGGCGGCGCTGCGGCAACTCCATGCAGCCCTTGACGAGACGGCCCTGGCGGGGGTGGAGACCAATCTTGCCTATCTCCGGCAGGTGGTGGCCGGCGAGGTGTTCACCGCGGGTCGGCACACCACCCGCAGCCTGGATGGTTTCGACTATCGGGCGGACACGCTGGATGTGGTCAGCCCCGGCACCCAGACCACCATTCAGGACTGGCCGGGTCGTGTTGGCTACTGGGATATCGGCGTGCCGCCGTCCGGCCCCATGGACGCGCTGGCGTTCCGCCTCGGTAATCGCCTGTTGGGCAACGCCGAAGATGCCGCCGGGCTGGAATGCACCGTCACCGGGCCGACCCTGCGCTTCAATACCGATAGGCGGATTGCCCTCACCGGCGCCGACATGGGCGCCATGCTCGATGGCGAGCCCGTCGCAAACTGGCAGGTCCTGCCGGTGCAGGCCGGGCAGACGCTGGCTCTGGGCAAGGTGACGGGCGGTGGCGCCCGCACCTACGTGTTGCTGGCCGGCGGTCTGGACGCGCCCCGTTATCTCGGCAGCCGGTCCACCTTTACCCTCGGCCAGTTCGGTGGCCACGGCGGGCGTGTGCTACGGGCCGGTGATGTGCTGCATCTGGCGGCGGGCCAGTCCGGACCTTCGGGTGAGCTTGATCCTGACCTGTTGCCCGACTACGGCGCAGACTGGGCGCTACGCGCGGTCTACGGCCCCCACGGCGCGCCGGATTTCTTCACTGCCCGGGACATCGACACGTTCTTCAACACGGAATGGGAAGTCCACTACAACTCCAGCCGGACCGGCGTGCGGCTAATTGGGCCCAAGCCCGAATGGGCCCGGGAGGACGGTGGCGAGGCCGGCCTGCATCCCTCGAACATCCACGACAACGCCTATGCCATCGGCACAGTCGACTTCACCGGCGACATGCCCGTGATCCTGGGGCCGGATGGTCCCAGCCTGGGTGGCTTCGTCTGCCCCGCCACCGTGATCAGCGCCGACCTCTGGAAGCTGGGTCAGTTGCGCCCGGGTGACCGGGTGCGCTTCGTGCCGGTCTCCATGGACGACGCCAACCGTCTCCAGGTGGCGCAGAATGCCGCCATCGGGCGGCTGGAGCCCAGTCCGCTGCAGGTTGACGCCGCCCCGGCGGAGACGGCCGTGTTGCAGGCCAGGGAGACCCCTGATCATCCGCTGGGGGTCACCTACCGGCCCGCCGGCGACAAGTATCTGCTGGTGGAATACGGCCCTATCGTGCTCGACCTCAACCTGCGCTTTCGGGTGCAGGCGCTGCTCGACTGGCTGCGAGCCCAGCAGATCAACGGCATCGTCGAGCTCACGCCGGGTGTGCGCAGCCTGCAGGTCCACTACGAGCCCCGGCGCTTGCCCCTGCGTCGGCTGATGGCGTTGCTGGAGCAGGCCGAGGACGAACTGCAGGATCTCTCCAGTGCCGAGATGCCGTCGCGCATCGTTCACCTGCCCCTCGCCTGGGATGACAGCCAGACCCGGCTCGCCACCCGCAAGTACATGCAATCGGTACGTGCCGACGCACCCTGGTGTCCCCGCAACATCGAGTTCATCCGGCGGATCAACGGGCTGGAGAGCGAGGAGGCCGTCAAACGGATCGTGTTCGATGCCTCCTACCTGGTCATGGGGCTCGGCGATGTTTACCTCTCGGCACCGCTGGCCACGCCGGTGGATTCGCGCCACCGCCTGGTCACCACCAAGTACAACCCGGCCCGGACCTGGACGCCGGAGAACGCGGTGGGCATCGGTGGTTCCTACCTTTGCATCTATGGCATGGAAGGCCCGGGTGGCTATCAGTTCGTCGGCCGCACGCTGCAGATCTGGAATCGCTATCACCGCACCAGGGAATTCGAGCAACCCTGGCTGCTGCGGTTTTTCGACCAGATCCGCTTCTACGAGGTGAGCGAGGCGGAACTGTTGCAGATGCGGGAGGACTTCCCCCGGGGCCGCGTCTCCATAGCGATCGAGGAGACCACCTTTTCCCTGGCCCGGTACAACCGGTTTCTGGAAGAGAACGCCGAGAGCATCGGTGCCTTCAAGGCCCGCCAGCAGGCGGCTTTCGAGACCGAGCGGCAGCGCTGGATCGATAGTGGTCAGGCCAATTTCGAGGCCGGCGCAGAGCCACCCGCCGAAGACACCGACGAAGTCGAGCTGGCAGACGGGGAGTTCGCCGTGGAGGGTCACGTACACGGCAGTCTGTGGGCGCTGAATGTGGCCGAGGGCGACATTGTCGAGGCGGGGCAGACCCTGCTGGTGCTGGAATCCATGAAAATGGAAATCCCCGTTGCCGCCGAGCGCCCCGGCCGGGTGAGCCGGCTGCTCTGCAAGGAGGGCGCACAGGTGACGCCCGGTCAGGTGCTGCTGGTGATCAAGGGATCGACGCCACCGAATTCCGTGAACACGCGAGGTTGACCCATGGCCGTACCCACCATCACCGAACTGCTTGACGCCTATCGTGCTGGCCGACGCTCTCCCCGGCAGGTCCTGGCCGAGGTCATGGCCAAGGTTCGTGGCGAGGACGCGCATAACGCCTGGATTCGCCCGCTCGCGGATCAGGAGCTTGAGCCCTATCTTGCCAGGCTTGAATCAGAGCGCCCGCACGCACTGCCACTCTACGGCGTGCCTTTCGCCATCAAGGACAATATCGACCTCGCCGGCATTCCCACCTCTGCGGGGTGCCCGGCTTACGCCTACACGCCGGATCGCTCCGCCTTCGTGGTGCAGGCCCTCATCGATGCCGGCGCCGTGCCGGTGGGCAAGACCAACCTTGATCAGTTCGCCACCGGCCTGGTGGGTGCCCGCTCGCCCCATGGCCCTGGTCGAAACACCTTTGACCCGGACTATGTCTCCGGGGGGTCCAGCTCCGGGTCCGCCGTCAGTGTTGCCCTGGGGCAGGTCTGTTTCAGCCTCGGGACGGACACTGCTGGCTCCGGTCGTGTGCCAGCGGCGTTCAACAACCTGGTGGGCGTCAAGCCCACCTGCGGCCTGCTCAGCAATAGCGGTGTGGTACCGGCCTGCCGCAGCATCGACACGATTTCCATTTTCGCCACCACCGCTGCCGATGCACAGGCGGTGCTGGATGTGGCGGGGCGTTTCGACCAACAGGATGCCTACGCCCGACCGGATGCCACGCCAGAGCTCGGGCGGGGCAGTATCCCGGCGCACCGGTTCAGGTTCGGCGTGCCGCGTCCGAAGCAACTGGAGTTCTTCGGCAACACCGATGCCGCAAAGCTGTTCGAGCAGGCCGTGGCGAGGCTGGAGGCGCTGGGCGGCGAGGCGGTGGTGATCGACTTCGCACCGTTCCTGGAAGCCGCCCGCTTGCTCTACGAGGGGCCCTGGGTCTCGGAGCGTTACGCCGCCATCCGTCCGTTTATCGACGCACAGCCGGATGCCGTGATTCCGGTGACCCGGGAGATCACCCTGGGCGGGGCGAAGCCATTGGCGGTGGACGCCTTCCAGGCCCAGTACCGGCTGCAGGCGATCCGGCGCAGAACCGAGGCGGTGTGGGGCGAGCTGGATCTCGTCGTCACGCCCACGGCGGGCACCATCTACTCCATTGATGCGGTGCAGGCCGATCCCATTCGACTCAACAGCAACCTCGGCTACTACACCAACTTCATGAACCTGCTCGACTTCAGCGCACTGGCCGTCCCGGCAGGGCTGCAACGCGACGGGCTCCCCTTTGGCGTGACGCTGTTTGCGCCGGCCCACTACGATCAGGATCTGCTCGCTATTGGTGACCGCCTGCATCGGGCCGCCGGTTTGCCCCGCGGAGCGACCGGCGCGGCATTACCCGATGTGCCCCCGGTATTAGCCCGGCATGACCACGTTATCCCCGTGGCGGTTTGCGGCGCCCATATGCGGGGTCTGCCGCTGAATCACCAGCTCACCGATCGGCGGGCGCGCTTTGTCGAGGCCATTGCCTCAGCGCCGCGTTACCGCTTTTATGCCCTGCCGGGTGGCCCACCCCATCGACCCGGCATTGTGCGCGTGGCCGAGGGGGGTATCGCCGTGGAGCTTGAGGTATGGGCTGTGCCTGCGGATCAGTTCGGCTCCTTCGTCGCGGGCATTCCGGCGCCCCTTGGCATCGGCAAGGTCGAACTTGCCGATGGACTTGAGGTGCCGGGCTTCATCTGCGAGGCGGCCGCCACGGCCGGGGCGGATGATATCTCTGCGATTGGCTCCTGGCGGTCCTATCTTGAGACCGTGGCCGCAGAGCAGCAGTGATGGAGGAGTCTTTTGGCCAAGCTGAAGCTGGACCTGCATGACATCTACAATCGCGGATCGGATATCGACCGGGAACTGGATCGGATCATCCGCGAGGCGGTAGACAAGAAGATCAAGCTGGTGGAAATCATTCCCGGCAAGGGCTCCGGGCAGCTCAAGAAGCGGGTTCTGCGCTTCCTGGACCGCCCTGATATCAAGGCGCTCTATCACCGTATCGACAAGGACAGCCGCAACTTCGGGCGGCTGTTCGTGCGTTTCCGGCATTGATTCGGTCAGACGGAGACGGCTTCCTCCACCAGGCGCCGCGCATCGTCCGGCATGGACAGCGCCAGGGCGAGCTCATGGGCCTGTGGGGACATCTTTCGCCAGGTCTTGCGCAGTATGCGCACCATGTGGGCGTGATCGACGCGGCGCGAGAAGTCGGCGAAATAGTTCTCCAGAAAGACCAGGCAGGCACAATCCTCCAGGGACTGGGTGTCGGCGTCGGTACCCAGGCCTTCCTTGCGGATCAATGCAGCGGCACGTTCGGCATCGGTGGGGTCGTATCCGGCATCCCGCATGAGCGCCGCCGTGGTCTCGCCGGCCCGTTGCCCCTGGTCCCGCCGCCAGCTGAGATAGCCCTGGCGACCCGCAGGATAGTCGCTGCGGGGAACCCGCCAGCGCTGCAGGTGTTGGCCCCGCACCGCCAGGCGCAGAGTCTCGCTGGCATCCGGCCGGATGCGCTCCAGCCAGGCGCTCATCCGTTGCGCATGCCAGAGTTCCAGGGGCAGGGTTTGCGCGCCCGCTGCAACCTCTTTCGGATCGGCCGCATGAAGCGCGTCCAGGGCCTGTAAAGCCTGATCGAAACGGTTTTTCTGCATGAATATCAATCTCCCTGACGCGCAGCGATGAGTGTAACCCAGGTGGCAAGATTTCAGGGTGAAGGCAGGTAAACGTCGAAGCGGGTGCTGCGGCCCACGATCTGATGATGAGGGCTGGCACCGGCGAGCCGTTCTGCCTTCCGGGGCCGTTTCACGACCACGCGGGTGCGCGCATGCCGCAAAGCGGCGGTGAGCAGCGTTTCAGGGTCTGGTTGTGGTCCCAGCAGTTCCTGCAGGGCACGCATCTCCTTGCCCTGCATGGCGCGACGGTTCCTGTCCGGATACATGGGGTCCAGGTAGATCACATCAGCTGCGTCCAGTTCGTCCATCAGTGACTCCGCGTCACCTACTCGGAGAGCGAGGCGGGTCACTGCCTCCTTCAGCGCGGGCACCGGGTTGCCCAGCGCATGCTCCAACATGGCGGCGAGCAGCGCCGAGCGCTCGATCATGGTGACCTGGCAACCCGCGGCCGCCATCAGCAGCGCATCCCGTCCCAGACCGGCCGTCGCATCGATCACCGTGGGGCGCTGACCGCGGCGCGCTCCGATGGCCCGCAGCAGGCTTTCGTTGGCTGCCCCCACCTGACGATAGCGCCGGTCGTCATTGCCGGAGGCCGCCGCCACGCGCAGTGCGCCGGGCGCGCCGGGGCGGATGTCCTGCAACCGCAAGCCGTTGGCATCCACCAGCAATCGATAGCCCGCCGGCGGCGCCTCCGGTGGTGCCAGGGGGAGCTCGAGTCTGGCCGCCAGTTGCTCTGCGGTGACCCGCTGTGCTGCCGTCAGTGGCCAAACGGCACAGGCCGGCGGCGCATTCATGGTGCTGGTGAACGGATTGCTGCGAGCTGCTCTTGATTCACGTGAATAGTATCCTGTTCAGTGACTTGCGTGACTTGTGCGGCGCAATAACCGCTTGTTACAGCCGCTTTGCATGCAGTACCATGCGAGGCCTTGTGATGACCAGTCGCCTGCAATGGGCAGGTGCGCAAACACATCAACGCGGCCCCGCCGGGTTGCAACAGCCCCGCGGGGGCACACAGTAGAGGTGAAAGCATGACCGACAAGGCCAATGCGCCCGAGGGCGCCGACTCCGAAGAGCTCTCCAGAACACTGGTGGAGATCACGGAAAAGAGCCAGCAGTTGGTACAGGACTTCCTCGGCCGGGAGCAGAGCGCCCAGCACATCAGCATGGATGATGCCATGCACATGAGCTCCCTGTTCCAGGAGCTGACCACCCGCATGATGGCAAACCCCATGCAACTGGCCCAGGCCCAGATCAACTTCTGGCAGAACTACATGCAGTTGGTGAACAACGCCGCACTGCGCTTCTGGGGGCACCAGCAGGATCCGGTCATCTCGCCGAACAAGACCGACAAGCGCTTCCGGCATGAGGCCTGGGAAGAAAACCCCATTTTCGATTTCATCAAGCAGTCTTATCTTCTGGCCGCAGATTACGTCCATTCCTCGGTGAAAAACGTCGAAGGCATGGACGATCGCACCGCCAGGAAGATCGACTTCCATACGCGGCAGTTCGTGGATGCCCTGTCGCCCACCAACTTCGTCGCCACCAATCCGGAAGTGCTGCAGAAGACCATTGACACTCAGGGTGGCAACCTGCTGAAGGGGCTGAAGAACCTGCTGAACGACCTGGAAGCGGGCGAGGGCAAGTTGCGCATCCGCACCACTGATCAGGATGCCTTCGACGTGGGCCGTAACCTGGCGACCACGCCGGGTAAGGTTGTCTACCAGACCGACCTCATGCAGCTCATTCAATATGCGCCCAGTACCGAAAAAGTGTACAAGCGGCCGCTGCTTTTCGTTCCGCCGTGGATCAACAAGTTCTACATCCTGGACATGCAGGAGAAGAATTCGTTGATCAAGTACATGGTCGATCAGGGCCACACGGTGTTCGTGGTGTCGTGGAAGAATCCCCAGAAGGAGCATGCCGAGAAGACCTTCACGGATTACATGAAGGAAGGTCCGCTGGCTGCCGTGGACGCCATCACCCAGGCGACCGGCGAAGAAGAGATCAACTGTGTCGGTTACTGCCTGGGCGGCACTCTGACCGGCGCCACCCTGGGCTACATGGCCGCGCACAACGATGATCGCATCAAGAGCGTGACCTATTTCACCTGCATGCTGGACTTCGAGCAGCCCGGTGAGCTCGAGGTGTTCATCGACGAGGAGCAGATCCAGGCGCTGGAGAAGCGCATGGACAGCCAGGGCTTTCTCGAGGCGGGTGCGATGTCCAGCACCATGAGCAGCCTGCGGGCCAATGATCTGATCTGGTCCTTCTTCGTGAACAACTACCTGAAGGGTGATGATCCGTTCCCGTTCGACCTGCTGTACTGGAATCAGGATTGCACCAACATGCCCGCCAAGATGCACAGCTTCTACCTGCGCAACATGTACCAGCGCAATCTGCTGCGCGAGCCCGGCGGGATCACCCTGGACGGCACGCCCATCGATCTTCGCAAGATCGAGACACCGGCCTGTTTTGTGTCGGCAATCGAGGACCACATCGCCCCCTGGAAGACCACGTACCGTGGTGTGCACCTGCATTCCGGGCCGGCGAAGTTCATTCTCGGCGGATCCGGCCACATTGCCGGCATCATCAACCCGCCGGCGAAGAACAAGTATGGTTTCTGGACTAACAGCAAGAACCCGGAAGATGCCGACGCCTGGCTGGACGGTGCCACACATACCGAGGGCTCCTGGTGGCCGAGCTGGAATACCTGGTTGGTGCGCCGTGCTGGTGCCAAGGTGGACGCACGGCAGCCCGGCGACGGCAAACTCAAGCCCATCGAGGATGCCCCCGGCAGCTACGTCAAGGAAAAGGCCTGATTCGTTGATGGTTCGGGGGCCGCAATTCCCGGGCGGCCCCCGGTTACTCCCGCCCCCTTGTCTCCCACGGCCGCACGGTGTTCCATGGTGTGGTGTCCCCGCGCGGACACCAAGAGGCACACGTGACCTACGTGGACCTTGAGCTGGAAATCAGTCGTGACACCCTGATGCTCTACTATCAGGGAGTCGCAGCCAATGTGGTGACGCCGGCACTGGATGGCCGCAGTGTCAGTTTTCCGGCACGAATACTGCGCGATTTTGTGAACCATTCGGGTGTAAGCGGGCGATTCCGCCTCTATCATGACGAATCGGGTAGGTTCATTCGCATGGAACGCCTTCGCTGACCGGCCTCGCCGGTATCGTCTATGCACTCCCTGCACCGGCCTGGAAACTTCACAGCGACGAGGTTGGCTCTATGAGTCCCCCGGATATCAAGAAGCTGGATGCGCTTCCCGCCCTGCCGCGCGCTGTGCAGGAAATCTTTCATGTGGTCAACGACAAGGATGCGCCGCTCTCCGCCGTTGCCGAGGCGCTTGGTCGTGATCCGGCCACGGTTGCCCGTATCGTCGCAGCGGCCAATGCAGCGTTTTTCGTTGGCCACCACACCGTCTACACCGTTGATGACGCAGCCGTACGGCTGGGGCTGAACCGTGTCCGCGTGCTCGCGACCTCGACCCTGCTGGCCTCGCGATTTCGCCCGCAGGACTGCCCGGCCTTCGATCAGGGGCGGTTCTGGCTGCGGGCCATGAGTGTGGCCATGTGCGCCAGCAAGCTTGCCAATTACGTGCCGCTGGAAACCCCTTCGAGTGCGGCCTATCTGGCCGGCCTGCTGCATCACTGCGGCGTGCTTGCCCTGGCTTATGCCTATCCCAGGGAATGCGAGCGCCCACTGATGGCCTACGAAGTCGATCGTGACTCCCGTCGCCTGGATGATCGACTCTCCGAGGTGCTGGGCTTCGGCCATCACGCCGCCGGTGCCCACGTGCTGCGTAACTGGGGCGTGCCGGAGGCCGCTGCTGCCATTGCGGAGTCCTACAGTCAGGATGACTACGATGGTGACTATGCCCGTCTTCAGGCACTGATCAGGACCTGTATTGCCTGGTATCGCGAGGGGTATGGGGATATGCCGGACAGCCCGCTGTTACGAACCCTGCCCGACACCAAGATCGCGAATATCGGCGCGAGCTGTCGCCGGGAAGATGACCAGTTGCGTTCCTTTGCGCTGCAGCTTGCCTCGGCGGCCTGAGTAGGCCCGCCTCTCAGGCTCAGGCGAACTCGTCGATCAGCGTGCCCAGGGTCTCGTCGCTGGCCCGCACGATCGTGGCGCCGGCTGCAGCCAGGTTTGCGTCCACCGTTGATTGCACCAGGGCGGTGTTGACGTCCTCACTGCGGTCCAGCCCGGCGGAGCTGCGTGCGATCACCGAGGCACTGCGCTGCAGTCCTTCTTCAGCACGCTGAAAGGCCGTGATACCTGCATTGAAGCCCGCGTTGATATCCATGATTGGTGCCTGCGCCCCACAGGGGACGTGATTGATTGATAGACCAATGCACGGTCAGGATGCGCCGGCCCCGCCATCGATACTGCGAAGTCGGTCACGTTTTGCCGTGCCTGCCAGCCGCTTTCGGATCGCTGCAGCGATGCCGGCCGCATCCAGTCCGGCTTCTGCCAGCAGCGCCTCCCGGGAGCCATGGGGCAGATATTCGTCCTCAAGCCCGAGCTGCAACACCGGTACGGTGAGATGCTCGGCCTGGAGGAACTCCAGCACACCAGAACCCGCACCGCCGGCCACGGCATTCTCTTCAACGGTGACCAGCAGTGCGTGCTCTTCCGCCAGGCGCCGGATCAGATCTGTGTCCAGTGGTTTGACGAAGCGCATGTTGGCTACTGTTGCATCAAGCTCTTCGGCAGCTTCAAGAGCGGGTTGCAGCATGCTGCCGAAGGCAAGAATGGCGATTTCACGGCCTTCACTACGCAACTCGCCGCGGCCCACGGGCAGTGTCTCCAGGCCATCCGGAAGCGCTTCGCCCATGCCGTTGCCACGGGGATAGCGCACCGCGGAGGGCCCCTTGATCTCCAGGCCGGTACTGAGCATGCGATAGCACTCCGCCTCGTCGGCGGGTGCCATGATGGTCATGTTGGGAATGCAGCGCAGGTAACTGAGATCGAAGCTGCCGGCATGGGTCGGGCCATCGGGGCCCACCAGTCCAGCCCGGTCGATGGCGAAAACCACCGGCAGGTTCTGGATGGCCACATCGTGGATCAGCTGGTCATAGGCCCGTTGCAGAAAGGTGGAGTAGATCGCAACGACGGGGCGCAGGCCGTCACAGGCCATGCCTGCCGCCAGGGTGACGGAATGCTGTTCGGCGATGCCCACATCAAAGTAACGTTCGGGGAAACGCTCGGCGTACTCCACCATGCCGGAGCCTTCCCGCATGGCCGGTGTGATGCCCACCACCCGGGCGTCCGCCGACGCGGCATCACAGAGCCAGCGCCCGAACACGGCGCTGTAGCTCATGGCCTTCTTGGCGCCGCCGGACCCGGCGGCGATACCCTTGGCCGGGTCGAACGGACTCACGCCGTGGTATTTCACCGGATCGGCTTCAGCCGGCGCATAACCCTTGCCTTTGCGCGTGACGACGTGGAGCAGGCGTGGGCCCCGCTGCCTGACGAGATTGCGCAGCACCGGCAGCAGGGTTGGCAGATCATGGCCGTCAACCGGGCCGTAGTAATTGAAGTTGAGCTCTTCGAACAGCGTGCCAGGCACCGCCATGCCTTTCACATGTTCTTCTGCGCGCCGTGCCAGTTCCTTGACCGGCGGCACCTGATCCAGCATCCATTTGCTGCCTTCCCGCAGGCTGTTATAGAGCGGTCCGGACAGCAACCGGGTCAGATGGCTGGAGAGGGCGCCCACATTGGGGGAGATGGACATTTCGTTGTCGTTGAGGATGACCAGCAGGTCGGCGTCCACATCACCGGCGTGGTCCAGGGCCTCGAAGGCCATGCCCGCCGTCAATGCCCCGTCACCGATGACCGCGACGACCTTGCGGCGGCTCCCCGATTGTTCGGCCGCCAGGGCCATGCCCAGAGCCGCGCTGATGGAGGTGCTGGAGTGCCCTACGCCAAAGGTGTCGTAAGGGCTTTCCTCGCGTTTCGGGAACGGGGCCAGGCCACCGTCCTTGCGGATGGTGCCGAGGCGGTCGGCGCGGCCGGTGAGAATCTTGTGGGGATAGGTCTGGTGACCCACGTCCCAGACGATGCGGTCATCCGGGGTGTTGAGAATGTAGTGCAGGGCGACGGTGAGTTCCACGGTGCCAAGGCCGGCACCAAGATGGCCGCCACTCTGGGAGACACTCTCCAGCAGGTAGCCCCGCAGTTCATCGACGACTGCCGGGAGTCGTTGTTCGGGGAGGTCGCGCAAATCGCTCGGCGAATCGATGCCCGCCAGCAGCGGAAAGTCAGAACGGCTCATTGTCGGCTACCTCACCCCTTCGTGCTCTTCGAGCATTATGGCATGGCTCTTTGTGCCCCGCCTGCAGTAGACCACAGTCACCGGAGTTGATTCATGCCCGGGTTGCGATTCCCGGGCATGGCAATCGGCGGAGGAAGGCGCGTAAAATGCAGGGCTTTTTCCGCCTGGAGTCGAACATGAAGGATAGTCCGCTGGTCGGTGTCATCATGGGCAGCCGCTCCGATTGGGAGACCATGCGCCACGCCGACGAGGTGTTGACGGAATTCGGGGTCGCCCACGAATGCCGTATCGTGTCTGCCCATCGCACCCCGGATCTCATGGTCGAATATGCCCGTGAGGCGGAAGACCGCGGCCTGCAGGTCATCATCGCCGGAGCCGGTGGTGCCGCCCACCTGCCTGGCATGGTTGCCGCGCTGACGACGCTACCGGTGCTCGGTGTCCCGGTGGAGAGCCGCACCATGAAGGGTATCGACTCTTTGTATTCCATCGTGCAGATGCCCGGCGGCGTGCCCGTGGGCACGCTGGCCATTGGCAGTGCTGGTGCTCGCAACGCCGGCCTGCTGGCCGTCTCGATCCTGGCGAATCACGATGATGGCCTGCGTGCCCAGTTGAAGGTTTTCCGCGAGCGCCAGGCACAAAGGGTTGGGGAGGACAAGCTGCCGTGAGTGGCGTGATTGCGCCTGGATCCACCATCGGCGTCCTCGGCAGCGGGCAGCTCGGGCGCATGTTGGCCATGGCTGCGCGTCGTCTGGGCTATCGCGTCCATACCTTGTCGCCGGCCAGCGATACCCCCACCGGCCACCTGGCGGATGTTGAAATCACCGCCGACTACGACGACCTGGACGCGGTAGCGCGCTTTGCCGCCGCCGTGGACGTGGTGACCTTCGAATTCGAGAATGTCCTGTCCGCAACCACCGACTGCGCCGCGCGGCATGCGCCGGTGCGCCCGGCGGGCTCCGTACTGCACGTCTGCCAGCACCGCCTGCGGGAGAAGTGCTTTCTGCGGGACCGTGGGTTTCCGGTCACCCCGTTTCGCGCCGTGACCGATCTCGCCAGCCTGCGGATGGCCGCCCGGGAACTCGGCCTGCCAGCGGTCCTCAAGACTGCAGGTTTTGGCTATGACGGAAAGGGCCAGGTGGTGGTTCGCAGCGAAGCCGAACTGGACGGCGCCTGGGCGAAGCTTGATGCGCATGAGGCGGTACTCGAGGCCTTCATCGATTTCCAACGTGAAGTGTCAGTGGTCGCCGCCCGGGGTCTGGACGGCGATTTCTGTCACTGGGGTGTGGTGGAGAACGACCACCACAATCACATACTCGACGTCTCCACCCCGGACGCTCCTGTCACCCCGAGGCTGGCGCGAGAGGCGGTGGAAGTCGCCCGCGGCATACTCGAGGCGCTGGACCTGGTCGGCGTGCTCTGCGTGGAGTTTTTCATTGGCAGTGACGGCAGCCTGATGGTGAACGAACTGGCGCCGCGACCCCACAATTCCGGCCACTTCAGCTTCGATGCCAGCATGACCAGCCAGTTCGAGCAGCAGCTGCGTGCAGTCTGTGGCCTGCCGCTGGGTAGTACGGAATTGCTGCGGCCTGCTTCCATGGTGAATCTGCTGGGGGATCTCTGGGCCACCGGTGAGCCGCGCTGGGACGCGGCATTGGCTGATCCCCAGGTCAAGTTGCATCTCTACGGCAAGACGCCGCCGGCACCCGGCCGGAAGATGGGCCATATCGTTGCCTTCGGCAGCGACCGGGACGACGCCCGACGACGTGCCATCGCCGCCCGTGCCGCCCTCACCGGGGCTCGCTGACGACACCCCTGCAAACTCTCAACCGATAGGGATACCGCTCTCGCATGTGGTTCAAGAATCTGTGCCTGTACAAGCTCGAAACCGCCTTCCCCTACGATGCCGAAGCGCTTGAGGAGCGACTGGCGGCGGATCCGTTCCAGCCCTGTGGCAAGCTCGACCAGGAGTCGGCAGGCTTTGCGCCGCCCCTTGGCGATGGGCATGAACAACTGGTCCATGCCGCCAACGGCTATCTCATGGTTTGCCTGCGGGAGGAGAGCAAGCTGCTCCCCGCCTCGGTGGTGAAAGAGACCATGGATGAACGAGTCGGCGCCATCGAGGCCCAGGAGATGCGCAAGGTCCGCAAGCGCGAGAAGGATCGGCTCAAGGACGAGATCATTCTCGATCTTCTGCCGCGGGCCTTCAGTCGTAGCCGTCGTACCTATGCCTACATCGATCCGCGGGACGGCTGGATCGTGGTGGACGCCGCCACCTGGAAAAAGGCCGAAGAAGTCACCGAGCACCTGCGCGAGGTGCTGGGCAGCCTGCCCATCGCACCGCCGCAACTGGACACGGCACCCCAGGCGGTCATGACCCGTTGGGTGTCCGGGAAAGCCATGCCGTCGGACTTCGAGCTGGGTGATGAGTGCGTGCTCACCGACCCGCAGCTGGAGGGTGCCGAGGTGCGCTGCAAGCGGCAGGATCTGCACGCCAGCGAGATTGCCGCCCACCTCAAGGCGGGCAAGCGCGTCAGCCGTGTTGCCGTGCAGTGGCGGGAGCGTATGAGTTTCGTGCTTGACGCCGACATGAGCGTGAAACGGCTGCGTTTCAATGATGTGGTTCAGGAAGACACCGCCGATGGCGAGGCCGACAGCGCCGCGGAGCGGTTCGATAGCGACTTTTCCATCATGACCCTGGAACTGGCCGGGCTGATTCCGCGGCTGATGGAAGTCATGCAGGACACGACAGCAGATTGATCGCGCCCGGCCGGGGCTGATCGAACTTCAGCCCCGGATCATGGGTCTGAGCACCGTCCAGACATTATCCAGGATGACCGGTTGGGCGGCTTCTGATGGATGAATACCGTCCCCCTGGAACAGGTCGGCCCGTTCCTCGACTTCGGCGAGGATGCTGGGCAGCAGTGGCACATCGACGGCATCGGCCACGTCGTGGAATACCTGCTCGAAGCGTCGCGAATAGGCTGGGCCGTAATTGGCGGGAATGCGCACGCCGGCCAGCATGACCTCGGCACCGGCTTCGCGGCTGAGTTCGATCATGCGCTCCAGGTTGTTGCGGATCTCCACCGGCGGCAGGGCGCGCAGGCCGTCATTGCCACCAAGCGCAATGATAACGATGCTGGGGCGATGTTCGTCCAGCGCCCCGGGCAGGCGGCTGAGTCCGCCGCGGGTGGTATCCCCGGTTATGCTGGCGTTGGCGACGTTCCAGCCCGGCTGTTCGCTCTCGAGCCGCTGGTGCAGGAGATGAACCCAGCCCTGGTCCCGGTCCATGTTGTAGGCAGCCGAAAGGCTGTCACCGACGACCAGCACAGTCCGGGTGTCGGCGTGCACCACGGCCATCACGGGGACGAGCAACAGCAACAGCAACGGCAGGCGAAGGCCCGCCGACTTGAGGGTGGTCATGACAGCGAACAACGGGCAAAGCATTCTGCGAACTGAAGCACTGGGCATGATGTTCAACGGTCCGGACGGCGCCATACGCCTGTTCGAGGATCTTAGCCTCGACATCGGTCCGGGGGAAACTGTGGCCATACTGGGCGCCTCGGGTTCGGGGAAATCGACCCTGCTGGGACTGCTGGCCGGGCTGGATGTTCCCAGCCGGGGTCGGGTGTACATCGGCGATACCGACCTCACCAGCCTCAGCGAGGATGCCCGTGCCGGCGTGCGGGCGCGGGAACTGGGCTTCGTCTTCCAGGCGTTTCATCTGCTGGGTGGTCTCACGGCGCTTGAGAATGTGATGCTGCCGTTGGAACTGGCCGGCGAGAGCGACCCCGAGCCCCGGGCGCGGGATGTCCTGGGGCAGGTAGGGCTTGCCGCCCGCCTCGGCCACTATCCCAAGCAGCTCTCCGGCGGTGAGCAGCAGCGCGTGGCCATTGCCCGTGCCTTCGTAACGCGACCGCGCCTGCTGCTGGCCGATGAACCCACCGGCAACCTGGACCGGGACACCGGTCATCGCATCCAGGACCTGCTGTTCAGCCTGAACCAGGACTACGGTACCACCCTGGTGCTGGTCACCCACGACCCGGAACTCGCCCAGCGATGCGAGCGAGTGCTTTCCCTGGATGATGGTCAACTGGTGGCAGCTGCATGAATCCCGCCCGTTACGCGCTGAAGCTTCTGGTCCGGGACTGGCGGGCCGGTGAGCTGCGTTTGCTGGCGCTGGCCCTGGTACTGGCCGTCACCGCCATCACGGCGGTGGCCTGGCTGGCGGACAGGGTCGGAGCTGCCACCGAAAGTCGGGCCGCGGAATTGCTTGGCGGCGACCGCGCCCTGATCTCCGATCGTGCCATTCCCGAGGCATTCGATGCCGGTGCAGCCGAACTCGGCCTGTCCACCGCGAGAACGCTGGAATTCCCCAGCGTCGTACTGCTCGACGACATGACCCAGCTTGCTGCCATCAAGGCGGTCTCGGCGGGTTATCCGCTGCGGGGCGCCATGCAGGTGGGTGATCACCCCGACGACGACCGCCGGGTCGCCGACGGCATTCCCCCCCGCGGTGAGGTCTGGGCGGAGCCGCGGCTGCTCATTCAGCTGGATGCCGCCGTCGGTGATCAGGTGGAACTCGGCGCGGAGACGTTCCGGATCAGTGGTGTGGTGTTCGTCGAGCCGGCGCGGGGTGGTGGTTTCCAGAATCTGGCTCCGCGCCTGATGATGAATCTGGACGATGTCGCGGCCACCGAGCTGGTGCAGGATGCAAGCCGGGTGCGCTACGGCCTGCTGGTGGCCGGCAGCGGCGAGGCTGTCAGCACCTGGGTGGACGGTGTCAGCGGTGAGCTGGGCCGGCACATCAGCCTGGAGACCCCCGGCGAAGGCCAGCCCGGTGTGCAACAGATCATGGACGCGGCAAAACGCTTCCTGGGGTTGAGCGCCCTGCTGACGGTCGTGGTCGGTGGCGTGGCCATGCTGCTCACCATTCGGCGCTATGCATCGCGCCATCTGGACCGCGTGGCCATCATGCGCTGCCTGGGTGCGACCGGCGCCCAGATTGGCTGGATGCTGGGCTGGAAAATGGTGTTTCTCGGCCTGGCTTCGGGGGTTGTTGGCACCATTCTTGGCTACGGTGTGCACCTGCTCATGCTGGGTGTGCTGGCGGACCTGCTGCCGGATCTGCCCCCACCCAGTCTGCGGCCTGGTCTGACCGGTATTGCGGCGGCCCAGGTCATCCTGCTCGGCTTTGCACTGCCCACCATCCTGCGGTTGCGCCATGTGCCGCCCCTGCGGGTGCTCAGGCGTGACCTTGGTGACAATCTGTTCCGCGGCGGATGGGCCTATGTCAGCGCGCTGGCAGCCATCTTCCTGCTCATGTGGTGGCAGGCCGAGGAGTTGCGTCTTGCCGCCTATGTGTTTATTGCCGTGATCGGCACCCTGGGCCTGCTGGCGCTGGGGGCTGCGGGTATCGTCTTCTCCCTGCGTCGTGCGCGGCACCGGCGCGCCGGGATCGGCCTGCTGTTCTCCGGGCTGGCCCGCCGCCCGTGGACCGCGAGTATCCAGATCATGGCCCTGGGTCTCGGCCTGATGGCCTTGCTGTTGCTGTCCGTGGTGCGACAGGACCTGCTCGCCACCTGGCAGGATCGGGTGCCGGACGACGCGGCCAACTACTTCCTGATCAACATCCAGCCGGAAGAGGCGGACGATGTCGCCGCACGACTCTCCGCCCAGGGTATCGACGCCGAGGTGGTGCCCATGGTGCGTGGGCGGCTGGTGGGCATCAACGAGCGGGATATCCGGCCGGATGACTACACCGAGGCCCGGACCCGCCGCCTGGTGAGCCGGGAGTTCAACCTTTCCTGGCTCGAGGATCTGCCGTCCGATAACCGCATCCGCGCCGGCAGCTGGTGGAATGCTTCGGCGGCCAACGGCGACAGCGGCGAATTCTCCATGGAGACCGACATTGCCGAACGTCTCGGGGTAGGTGTTGGTGACGAACTGCGCTTCGACGCCGGTGGCCGCGAGTTCAGCGGTCGGATCACCAGCCTGCGCGAGGTGGAGTGGGACAGTTTCAACGTCAACTTCTTCGTGATCGCCTCCCCGGGCTTGCTGGACGAGGCGCCGGCCACCTACATCACCAGCTTCTATCTGCCGCCGGAGGACAACCGGTTCCTGTCCGTGCTGATTCGTGAGTTCCCCAGCATCACGCTGATCGATATCGGCGCAATCCTCGATACCGCCAGATCCATCATGGAGCAGGGGGCAAGGGTGGTGGAGCTGATGGCGCTGCTGACACTGCTCTCCGGTCTGGTGGTGTTGCTCGCGGCCCTGCAGGTGACCCGGGAGGAGCGTCAGTTCGAAAGCGCCCTGCTGCGTTCGCTGGGTGGTCGCCGGAGCCTGATTCGCCGAATCAACCTCGTCGAATTCGTGCTGCTGGGTGGTGCGGCCGGGCTGCTGGCGGGCGTAGGCGCCTCGGGTGCCGGATACGCCATGGCCAATGGCCTGTTCGAGCTGGAGTACGGTTTCAACTACTGGCTGCCGGTGCTCGGTGTCATCGCCGGTGCCGGTGTGGTGAGTCTGGCCGGTGTTGCGGCCACGCGCCGTCTGGTGCTGGTTTCACCGATGCGGCTGCTGAAAGGGGGCGAAGAGGGCTGACGACCCGGGCTCCATTCAGTATGCTGGGTGTAGTGCAGCGCAACATCCGCGGTACGGGGAACCTGTCGTCATGACCACCGGCTATACCTTCGAGCAACTGGAAGTGGGCCTGAGCGCGAGCCGCGGCCGCACCGTGACCGAGGCGGACGTGGTTGCCTTTGCCGGCATGAGTGGCGACTACAATCCCATGCATGTTGATGAGGAATTCGCCAGCAGCACCCGTTTCCAGGGGCGCATTGGCCACGGCATGTTTACCGCCTCCCTGCTGTCGGCAGTGCTGGGTATGGACCTGCCAGGCCCGGGCGCCATCTATGTGCATCAGACCCTGCACTTCAAGGCGCCGGTTCGGATCGGTGACACGGTCACGGCCCGCGTCGTCGTGCGGGAACTCAAGACCCACAAGCACATGGTCGTGTTCGACACTACCTGTCTGGTTCGCGGCGCCCCTGTATTGACGGGCGAGGCGGTGATGATGGTACCGCCACGAGAGACTGCGCCAGCGGTGTAGGCGCATGCGCCCTCCCACCGGAGCGAGCCGGATGCTAACCTCCGCGAGTTCCATGTCACAGGAGGCCAGCGGTGTCGGACACCAGCCAGTGGTTCGGTCAATTCAACCTCGAGCCCCATCACACCAGGACCTGGCGGGTTGGCCCGCTGAGTTTCTGGGTGAATCGCGCCTACCACGAGTGGCGCCTGCGGGTGGAGACCGGTGGCGACCCCTACTCGCCGTCGGTGGAACTGGACCTGTTCGAGGAGCGCCAGGCGGATGTGGAAGACCGCAAGGTGCAACGTTTCCTGGTCAGTGACGAATCCCGGCGTCTGGATATCGGCCTGTTGTTGCCGGACCGCCCCATCGTCTCAAGCCCCGCCAGCCCGGTGAGTATCCCCGGCGGCGAGTCGGTGCGCTTCTACCTCAGTTATCCGCTCTGGGTCAGCCTGTCGGCGGGTGATCCGGGCCGGACCTTGACGGAGTTCGCGAGCTACCGGCTGTCCGATACCTGGTTCGGCCCCAACACCCGTGAGGGCATGCTCTGCTACGCCACACGCAGCCGCTGTCGCCTGAATGTCTCCGATCACCCCTATCTGCCCTATCGCGCCATCACCCCGCTGGTCATCAGTAACCGGGCCAAGGACGCACTGCCACTGGACCGGGTCAAGCTACCGGTTTCCAGCCTCAGCCTGTACCGCTCCCGTGGCCCGGGCTGGTTGTGGACGCAGGACGTGACCTTGCTGCGGCAGGAGGGTGGCGACATGGCCGAGCTGCAACTCGGTCGCGGAGCACCGGAGGAGGCCGACGCGGCCGATCTGGTTGCCGGGGCCCGGGAATTGTCGCCACGCAATGCCATGGTCCGCGCATTCAGCGCCCTGTTCTGAGGAGAGATGACGTCGTGACCGATCTGCTCTGGCAACAGTTCATGGCAATCAACTGGCTGGGTATCTTCCAGGCTTTGCTGATCCTGGTGGTGGGGCTGGTGGCTGCGCGGCTGCTCTCCAGAACGGTGAGCCGTGCCATCGGCAAACGGGTGGGCGTGCACCAGTCGACGCTGATCCAGCGTTTCGTCTTCTACTTCCTGGCAGCGCTGATCATCGCCTCGTCGCTGCACCAGCTGGGTTTCAAGCTGGGGGTGCTGCTGGGCGCCGCCGGGATCCTGTCCGTGGCCATCGGCTTTGCATCCCAGACCTCCGCCTCCAACCTGATCTCGGGGCTTTTCCTGCTCGCGGAGCGGCCCTTTCAGATCGGCGACACCATCAAGGTGGCGGACAACACCGGTGAAGTGCTGGCCATTGATCTGTTGTCGGTAAAGCTGCGGACCTTCGACAACCTGTTCGTCCGCATTCCCAACGAAACCATGGTCAAGAGCCAGGTCACGAACTTCTCCCGATTTCCCATCCGCCGCTACGATCTGCAGCTCGGCGTCGCCTACCGGGAGGACCTGGCCCGGGTTCGCAAGGTGTTGCTGGATATTGCCGAGCGCAATCCCTTGTGTCTGCAGGAGCCCAAGCCGCTGGTCATCTTCCAGGGGTTCGGCAATTCTTCGGTGGATCTGCAGCTCTCTGCCTGGGTGCGGCGGGAGAATTTCCTCGACCTGCGCAACTCGATACCCGACGAGATCAAGACCGCCTTCGAGACTCATGGCATCGAGATTCCGTTCCCCCATCTCAGCCTCTACACCGGCAGCGAGACGCAACCTTTTCCGGTGCGAACAACGCAGTCGCCGCCGGCGGATGGGCATGCTGGCGATCCCGCCAGTTCAGGGAATGACATCGAGGGTGAGGGCGGCGCTCAACGATGAAATGATCCACATCAATGCACTACCGTGCAAAGCCGTGGGAACGTGACATGCTTAATGTGAGCACATCTCGGTGACCCGGGGAGGCACAATGAACGACGGCCTGAATCAATTCGGGCAGGATGCCCATTTCACCGATCGCATGCTCCACGCCCTGATCGGCCGCTGGACCAGCGGCATTTCACCCTACGCGCTTGCGTTGGCGGGCACGGATTGGCTGCTGCACCTGACAGCCTCGCCGGCCAAGCGGCACGAGTTGGCAGATAACATCCGCAATAACAGTCTGCGCTATTCAGCCTGGCTCGCGGCGATGAGCGGGGGTGGCGCACCGCCGCCGATCATCAAGCCGCTACCCGGCGATGAGCGCTTTACCGCCACCGATTGGCAGGTCTGGCCCTACTACCCGGTGCAACAGGCTTTTCTGCTCACCGAGCAGTGGTGGCGCCATGCGACCACAGACGTCCGGGGCATGACCCCGCATCACGAGGATGTGGTCTCGTTCACGGCGCGTCAGCTGCTGGACATGGTGTCTCCCTCGAATCTGCCGTGGATGAATCCGGAAGTGCTCAATCGCACTCGCAAGGAGGGTGGGCTGAACCTGGTGCGCGGCTTTCTCAACTGGCAGGAAGACACCATGCGGCAACTGGCCGGACAGCCTCCGGTGGGTGTCGAGGATTTCCGGGTCGGCCATGAGCTTGCGGTCACGCCGGGCAGTGTCATTCATCGCAACCCACTCATGGAGTTGATCCAGTACGCGCCTACCACGGGTACGGTCTACCGGGAGCCGGTTCTGATCTGTCCGTCCTGGATCATGAAGTACTACATTCTCGACCTGCGGCCGGAGAATTCCCTGGTCCGTTACCTGGTGGAGCGCGGACACACGGTCTACATGATCTCCTGGAAGAACCCTGGTCACGGCGAGCGCCACCTGGGCATGGAGGACTACCTCCGCCTGGGGCCGCTGGAGGCGGTGGACCAGGTTGCCGCGATTCATCCCGAGATCCCGATCCATTCGGTGGGCTATTGCCTGGGCGGCACCCTGCTCAGTATCGCCGCCGCCACCATGGCCCGGGGCGGCGACCAGCGTCTCGGCAGCATGACGCTGCTGGCTGCCCAGGTGGACTTCAGCGAGCCTGGTGAGCTGGATCTCTTTATCGATGAGAGCCAGGTGACTTTCCTGGAAGACGTGATGTGGGCAGACGGCTATCTCGACGCGCGGAAGATGGCCGGCGCCTTCCAGCTGCTGCGCTCCCAGGATCTCTTCTGGTCGCGTCTGCTGCATGACTATCTGCTGGGTGAACGTTCGCCGGTGTTCGACCTGATGGCCTGGAATGCGGATACCACGCGGATGCCGGCACGGATGCATTCCGACTACCTGCGCTCGCTGTTCCTGCGGAATGACCTGGTGGAGGGCCGCTACGAGGTCGACGGCCAGCCCGTTCACCTGGGGGATATCAAGGCTCCGGTGTTTGCCGTGGGCACGCAGAAGGACCATGTCGCCCCGTGGCAGAGCACCTACAAGGTTCATCGCCTGCTGCGTACGGACGTGACCTTCCTGCTGACCTCTGGCGGTCACAATGCCGGTATCGTGTCGCCGGCGGATCATCCAAGGCGGACGCACCAGATCATTGCCCGCAAGGCCACCGACCCCTGGGTACCGGCGGAGCGGTTTGCCGAAACCGCACCAGTGGAGGCCGGCTCCTGGTGGCCGGTCTGGGAGCGCTGGTTGCGCGATCGCTCCACCAGCCGACGGCAGCCGCCGCCAGCCATAGGTGTGCCGGGTCGCGAGCCGGCGGAACTCGCTCCGGCGCCGGGCACCTATGTACTGGAAAGCTGAAGCGGTTTCTCAACCATCAGGAGGTCACATTGCCGGATTTCTGTTCTCTGCAGGGTAAGCGCGGTCTGGTCATCGGTATTGCCAACCGCGACAGCATCGCCTTTGCTTGTGCGCGCCAGTTTCACGACCTGGGCGCTGAACTGGCTCTGACCTACGTGAACGAAAAGGCCCGGGGTTACGTTGAGCCGCTGGCCACCGAACTCGACTGCAAGTTGTTCGCACCCTGCGACGTGCGCGAACCGGGCCAGCTTGAAGGCTTGTTCGAACAGATACGCGAGCAGTGGGGCGGCCTCGATTTCCTGTTGCACTCCATTGCCTTCGCCCCGCGGGAAGACCTCCATGGCCGAGTGGTGGATTGCAGCCGGGACGGCTTTCTCACCGCCATGGATGTCTCCTGCCATTCCTTCATGCGCATGGCACACCTGGCGGAGCCGCTGATGCCCCAGGGTGGCACCCTGCTTACGGTGAGTTTCTATGGCGCCGAGAAGGTGGTGGAGGATTACAACCTCATGGGCCCCGTCAAGGCGGCGCTGGAGTGCAGCGTCCGCTACATGGCGGCAGAACTGGGGCCCAGGGGTATCCGCGTTCATGCCTTGTCGCCGGGGCCGCTGAAGACCCGTGCGGCCTCGGGGATCAGTCGTTTTGACGAACTCATGGAGCGCAGTCGCCAGCGCGCACCCCAGTACCAGCTCGCGGATATCGACGACGTGGGTGCGGCGGCGGCCTTTCTGGTCAGCGACCGGGCGCGTACCCTGACAGGCAACACAACCTATATCGATGCCGGTTACCACATCGTCGGTTAGTCATTGCGTTTGCCTGGAGGGCGTCAGTCGTGTCCGATGAGTTGGTCAGCATTCCCTACGATCAGATCGAGGTGGGGCAGAAGGCGAGCCTGGAGCGCAAGCTGACGTTGCAGGACTTGCAGTTCCGCAGCGACGGTGACGGGGGTCGCCTCGATCCGGCCCAGGTCACCAGCGATCTCTACCACCGCATCATCACCCAGGGCATGTGGGCCACGGGGCTCATCAGCGTGGCCATCGCCGCGCGTCTGCCGGGCCCGGGCAGCCGGCTGCTGCATAACGACCTGGACTACCACGCGCAACTGCGCCTCGGTGATTCGGTGCGGATCGACCTGGAGGTGCTGGAGAAGCGCTCGGAGCGGCGGGTTTTGCTTGATTGCCGCTGTGAGGACAGCGATGGCCGGCTCATCGTATCCGGTCGTGCTCTGGTGGAGGCCCCCGAGCACGCCATCACCGAGCCGGATGACCTGCTGGCCCAGAGCGGTGGCGGACTGCGACGGCAATTGCATCGGCTACTGGGGCTTGCCCGCGGCCTCCCACCGCTGCGTATGGCGGTGGTGCACCCGGTGGACGCCCACTCCCTGGGCGGCGCCCTTGAAGCCCACCGGCGGGGCCTGATCGAGCCGGTGCTGGTGGGGCCGGAGCAGCGGATCCGGGATGCCGCGGCCCGCAGCGAGCATGCACTGGACGGCATCGAAATCATCTCCACGGAACACAGCCATGCCGCCGCCGCACGCGCCGTCGAATTGGCCAGGAACAGGGACGTGGCAGCGCTGATGAAAGGCGCGCTGCATACTGACGAGTTCATGGGTGCGATCGTCGATCGCAAGGGTGGTCTGCGCACGGAGCGCCGCATGAGCCATGTCTGGGTCATGGATGTGCCCACCTACCCCCGGCCGTTGTTGATCACCGATTCGGCCCTGAACATTCGGCCGGATCTGACGGCGAAGGCGGATATCGCCCGCAATGCCATCGATCTGGCCCGGGCCATGGGCATCGAGCAGCCTCGGGTCGCGGTGCTGTCGGCGACGGAGGAGGTGAATCCGCAGATCCAGTCCACACTGGACGCCGCGGCACTCTGCAAGATGGTGGACCGGGGGCAGATCAAGGGTGGCCTGCTGGATGGACCGCTGGCCTTCGATAATGCCATTTCCGAGGTGGCGGCGCGCACCAAGGGTATCCGCTCCACGGTGGCGGGCCGTCCGGATATCCTGCTTGCGCCGGACCTAGAGTCCGCCAACATGCTTGGCAAGCAGTTGCACTATCTGGCTGATGCCGAGGCGGCGGGCATCGTGGTGGGTGCGCGGGTGCCCATCGTGCTGACTTCCCGCGCCGATGACACCTTGTCGCGGGTGGCAGCCTGCGCCGTGGCGCTACTGATGGCTCAGGGGGCAAAATGACGGAGCAGTTGCTGGTTATCAATGCCGGGTCGTCCAGCATCAAGTTCGCCATCTATCCGGCGGAGGCCGGTTCCGATCAGGCGCTGTTCCGCGGAGAGGCCGAGGGACTTGGGCCTGACGACCAGGGTGGTCATCTGCGCATTCAGAATTCCGGACGCGAGTGTGTGCTGGCCCGTGATCTGGACGGCAGCCACGAGTCCGCCCTGAAGGCGATGCTGGAGTGGCTGGATGCCGAGGTCGGCCCCCTGGCCGCGGTTGGGCATCGGGTGGTGCACGGTGGCTTGCGCTATGGCGAACCAGTGCGGCTGAACCCGGACATCATGCGCGATCTGGAGGCTCTGGGCAGCCTGGCCGTCTTGCATCAACCCCACAACCTCTCTTCGGTGCGAATCCTCGAGCGGCAGCGTCTTGGGTTGCCGCAGGTAGCCTGCTTTGACACCGCGTTCCACCGCACGCAGCCCTGGGAGGCGCAGCGCTTTGCCCTGCCGCGCAAGCTTACCGAGTCCGGCATCGTGCGCTATGGCTTTCATGGCCTGTCCTACGAGTTCATCAGTGAATATCTGCAACGCCATCATCCGCGACTTCACGGCGGACGGGTGCTGGTGGCGCACCTGGGCAACGGAGCCAGCCTCTGCGCCATGCACAATGGCCGCAGCATGGCCACCAGCATGGGTTTTACCGCGCTGGACGGGCTCCCCATGGGGCAGCGCTGCGGCAGCCTCGATCCCGGCGTTGTGCTTTATCTCATCAACGAGCGGGGTATGAGCGCCCGCGAGGTGGAGGACATGCTCTACCGGCAGTCCGGCCTGCTCGGCATGTCCGGCATCAGTCACGATATGCGAGCCTTGCTGGCGAGCGATGATCCCGCCGCCGCCGAGGCGGTGCAGGTCTACTGCTACCGGGCGGCGCGGGAGATCGGCTCGCTGGCGGCCGCGCTGCAGGGCCTGGATGGACTGGTCTTCACCGGTGGTGTCGGTCAGCACGCAGCGCCGGTCCGCGAGGGGATCTGTCAGCGGCTGGGCTGGTTGGGCGTTTACCTGGATGCGGAGCGTAATGCCGGGCATGCCGGCTGTATCAGTCGCGATGACAGTCTACCTGTGCTGGTCATTCCAACGGACGAGGAGCGCATCATTGCCCGGCACACCCGTCGCCTGGTTCTTGGTGTCGACTGAACTAGCCCGCGGCAGACCATCATGAAGTGCATCTACAGCAGCCATAGCCCCTTACTTGTCAGCCACATGCGGAATCTGCTGGAAGCCGCCGGCATTCGTTGCCAGACCCGCAACATGGGCCTTGCCGGGGCGGCCGGGGAGCTACCGCCGACTGCCATCTGGCCGGAGTTGTGGGTCGAGCGGGAAATCGATTATCAGCGGGCTGAACAGTTGGTGGAGGAGGCGCAACGGGATCCACCGCCGGGGCAATCCTGGCGCTGCCCTGATTGCGGCGAGACCCTGGAGGCACAGTTTGATCAGTGCTGGCAGTGCGGTGCGGAGCGACCCCGCTAACCTGGGGAGACTAGTCTGGTCTGCGTTCCAGCCAGCTCCGGGCCAGGTATAGCGCGGCGATGGAGCGGCCTTCGGTCAGTTCGTCACCATTGAAGATGAGGTCGTCCAACTCGTTCAGTGGGGTTGGCACCACTTCGATGGGTTCGGGTTCGTCGCCCTCTTCGCGCTGGGGGTAGAGGCCCTCGGCAAGCACGATCTGGGTGCGATGGCCCATGTAGGCCGGTGCCAGGCTCAGCGCCTGCAGGGGTGTCAGGGTGCGGGCGCCGTAACCGGCTTCTTCCATCAACTCCCGGTTGGCGGCTTCAAGCATGTCCTCATCCGGTTCGACCCGGCCCTTGGGCAGGCCCAGTTCGTAGCGTTCCAGGCCGACGCCGTACTCGCGGATCAGCAGCACGGTGTTTTCGTCGAGCATGGGTACGATGATCACGGCACCCACTTTGCCCGCACCCCGCAGGCGCTCATACTCGACCTCGACGCCGTTGGGAAAGCGCAGGTTGACGGCCTCGATGCGGAACAGGCGGGAGCTGGCCACTGTCCGGGTGTCGAGGATTTCCGGTTTCTTGCGCATGCCGACTCCAATGCTCTCGAGTGGGTTCCGGGCCGATATGCTAGCAGGAAACAAGCCCTGCAGGCCCCTCGACGACACCCAGTCGGTCCTGTGTTCATGGACCGTCAGCGACAGGGATGTCGCTGTCGAGCCTACATGGACGTATTCACGGCGTGTCCATGGACACAGGACCGACTGGGTGTCGTCGAGGGGTCGGGGCACCGTGGTCAGATCAGGCAGGCATCGGCTACGATCCGGGACGGGAACGCATGGGGCGGTAGACACTTGAAGACTCGCCGTAGATACATCCCTGTAGGCTCGACAGCGACATCCCTGTCGCTGACGGTCTTCAAGTGTCTACCGCCCCATGCGTTCGCTGTATTGCATGTTTTCAGGCGATTGGGGATTTTGGAATGATTGATTGGTCCAGAGTGGATACAGTCTTGCTGGATATGGACGGCACCCTGCTCGATCTGCACTTCGACAACCACTTCTGGCAGCAGGCCCTGCCCGCCGCCTATGCCGCCCGGCGAGGCTGGTCGCTGGCCGAAAGCCAGGCCCATGTGTTCGAGCAGATGCGGCGGGTGGAAGGCACCCTGGACTGGTATTGCCTGGACTACTGGCGACGATTGCTGGATCTGGATATTGTCGCGATAAAGCGGGAAATACAGCATAAAATCGGCTATCGGCCAGGAACAGAAGCGTTCTTGCAAGGCTTGCGGCGCAGGGGCAAGCGCACGGTGCTGGTCACCAACGCGCATCACGACAGCCTCAATCTCAAGCGCCAGCGGGTGCAGCTCGACCCGTATCTGGACGCCGTGCACTCCTCCCACGACCATGGTGCTTCGAAGGAGTCCCATCGCTTCTGGGACAGCTTTCAGCGGCTGGAGTCGTTTGATCCGGCGCGCACCGTCTTCGTCGATGACAGCCTGTCGGTGCTGCGCTCGGCCCATGGCTGGGGAATCGAGCAGGTCTACGGGGTTGCCCGGCCGGACTTGCAGGCACCGCCGTTACAGCCTCATGAGTATCCCATGCTGGATGATCTCAGCGAGGCGCTCTGAGGCTCACTGCAGGTAGCCCTGGAAGCCTGCCGGGTTGTTGATGTTGCCCTCGAAGCTGATGCGATTCTCGGCCTGTGGTTCGGGAATGCCGAGAAACTGCAGGCCCTGGACCATGTCCGGGTGGATGCCGTCCAGGGTCTGGTAGATCACCTCGCCGGTGACGGTGCCGTCCACTTCCAGGCGAAAATCGCCATCCACCCGCAGGGTCGCGTCGATGGTGGCCACCTCACCGTTGATGCGACCGTTGTCGGAGCGCAGGCGCACGGCGTAGTCGCCCAGGCGATAGGTTTCACCCACCGAGATTGCGCCACCGTGCCAGTTGATGATGCCGTCCACCGCCGTGGGCATGCCCGCCGCGTCGAGTTCGATGCGATTGAAGTAGCCGTCGATACGGCCGTGCACACCCACGGGCAGGGGTTGGGTGGAAAACCGGCGGACCAGATTGGCTGCGTCGGCATCGAAACGCACATCCTCGAGGCGCAGCTCCCCATGACGATTGCTGTTTGCCACTGCCCGCAGCGCGCCATCATCCAGCCGACCCTGTAGCCGATAGCGCAGTTCGCCGCCAAGCAGGGCCCGCGGTTCAAGTGTCCAGCGCACGGCCTCTATCTGGTTGCCTTCCACAATCACGCCGGCGGCTTCGCCATTCCAGACGGTGCCGCGCAGGCCATGCGCCTGAACGGGCAACTGGTTGCCGAACCACTGCCAGGCATGGGCTGCCGGTAATGTCATGACCAGGGAGGCGACGAAGACCAGCAGCCCCAGGCAGAGGAGTAGCGCGATACGAATCATGACGACTCCAGCACCAGCTGGACATCCACCCGACCCTCGATATCGGTACGCCGCAGGCTGACGGTGGTGGCGATGACGCCGTGGCGATCCCGGAGGGTGCCCAGCCAGCGCATCAGGTCATCGAAGGCAATATTCTCGAATTGCACCCGGGCGGCGGCCTGACCGCTGGGCTCCACACTGCGGAGCACCTGTTGCAGGCCCGCCTGCCGGGCGCTCTGGTCAGCCAGGGCAAAAAGCGCCTGGCCAGCGCTGCGGGGTTCTTCGCCCTCTGCGATAGGCTGTGCCCCCAGGCGTTGCCTGGCGCTCTCCAGGTAAACCAGCAACTCCTGGCGCTCCGCCAGTGTGGCTTGCAGCGTGTCCGTGCGTTCGTGAATGGGCTGCCAGACCAGGAAGAAAAACAGGATCAGCGCCAGGGCGGCACCGCCATAGGACACGGTTCGCTGCTCGCGGCTGCTGAGCCCGGTCCACCAGCGCTTGAGGCCGCTCATGAGCCCTGCCTCCTCACCACCATCCGACCCTGAACCGCATCCTCTTCCGACCGGGCCGAGCGCACTTCGGCGCCTATGCGGTCGGTGCGATCAAGCTCCTGCTGGAGTTGATCAAGCCGTTGCAGCGTATCTGTCTCGATTTCCAGCTCAAGCACGCCGCCGCGGTAGCTCAGGCCCTGCAGTCGGAAGCCGGTACCGTTGGCAAGCACCGGCCCGACCAGGCGCAGGGTATCGAGCATGTCCTCCTGGTCGGAATCGCCGCGGGCGCCCACCTGGCGGAGCCGGTTTTCAACCCGGGCGCGGGCCTGATCCAGATTGCCGGCGCCGGGGAACAGGTCCTGATAGGCGACCATGGCGCGGCTCTCGACTGCGGCGATATCGTTTTGCAATTGGCGCTGCTCCAGCAGGGCAAGGCCCGTGTCCAGGCACACCCAGATCGCGAACAGCACCGCCACGGGAATCCACGGTCGCCAGAGGTTGCGGCCCTGCCCCACTGGGGCATACCGGCCGGTGAGGAGATCCAGGGGAGCCTGATCGTGCCAGCCGCGCACCAGCAGGGTGCCGGCGCGCGTCGGTTCCAGCATGATCTCGGCGCCAAGGATGTCCGTCGGCAGCTCCGGGTCGACGCCGTCGGCAAGCACGCGCAGGTGCGCCGGCCGGCCCTCGCCGTGCTCTTCGATGGCTGCCTCCAGCAGCACTTCCAGGTTTTCTACGTCGCCGCCGAAGCCGTGTTGTGGCCCGGTACGAACCTGGAAACCCTGCTTGTCCACTAGCACCGTCCAGGCATCGTTCTCCTCCGGCAGGCAGAGAATTTCCGGTGCCAGTCTCTCGGGCCGCAGGCCGTGTTCATCCAGCAGACTCAGCCAGCGGTCAACCCAGGTTGTCTGCAGCACCGCAACTGCCCAGTTTCCGTCATGCTGGCTGCCGAGCACGAAGTGAGCGTCGTCGATGTCGCCGGCGAGTTGCTCTTCCAGGGCGTAAGGGATGGCGCGCAGCAGCTTCTGCCGACTTTGGGTGGGCACGCGGACGCTGGTCAGGAGCAGGTCGGTGCCGCTGACCAGGCCGATGACACGGCAACCGCGGGCGGCCTCGGCGATGGCGCCGAAATCGTCACTGACGCCCTCGGCCTCCACGGTGCCGTCACGGCCGGCACGAAGCCAGTGGATGGGGGCGTCTGCATCACTGCCCAGGCGTAGGAAAAGGTCAGCGCTCAAGGACGCACTCCGGGTCTGATCATGGCTGCATTGTCCGACCTCTGCGAGGCTTGCGCAATGCGCGGTAACGTGAAGCTGGTCCGGTCCGATGCAGTTCGGTGAAGCGGGCAGACCGCTCGGGGACACGCCGTAAATACCTCCCTGTAGGCTCGACAGCGACATCCCTGTCGCTGACGGTCCCCGACCGGTCTACCCGCTCCACCGAACTGCATCGGACCTCCCGATAGTTGCCTCCGCCAGCAAGCCGTGGGTGGCCCCGGGTCGGACTACTCGATAAACCCTTGTCGTCGCAAAATAACCCGGCTGGTGCCGGCATCGGCGCGGTACAGCACCGTCTCGGTGCGGACTTCCGTGCGCCCCAGCTCGACCACGGTGCGCAGCAGGAAGTAGTTGCTGCCCACAGAGAGCGTCTGCGGGTCCACGTCGCGCCCGGCCAGTGCAGGGTCCTGCAGGAAGTCGGTGACGCTGGGGTAGCCGTCCGCCGGGCGGGCCTCTGCCAGGGCTTCGGCTTCCCGCTCGGAAATGCCGTCCGCCAATGTGCGCAGCACCATGGGGGGCGCCGTGTTGACGTTGATGGTGGTGGCCTCTGGCAGCGCGGTGATGTAGGGCTGCAGCAGGCGGTAGGCCTCGTCATCCACCCCCCGGACCAGTCGCAGCTCGGTGGGGCTTGCCATGCGCTGGTTGGCGGTGCGATACGGGTTGTCCAGGCGGGAGTAGTAATCGTCTTCGGCACCGTCCGGAAAGCGCGGCTCGATGTTGTCATCGATCCAGTCTGCCGCGGCGGGCATGATGCTCGGGTCGAGTTCCAGGATCTGCAGCAGCCGCAGCAGATTGGCCATGGCGGGCTCATCGTCGCGCCCGTCGGGACGAACCAGGTTGTTCAGATTGATCCGGCCCTGCAGATCTTCCATCTGGAAGCGCAGTTGCACCGGGAGATCATCGAAGGGTGGCGGCACGATAGGCTGCGCCCACAGTTCGTTCAGGTGATCGATGCCGTCGCCATCCTCGCGGTTCGCGATCAGCACCTCGCTGGCCCAGGCCTCCGCCGCCAGGGCGAACTGCAGCGCCTGTTCACGCTCCAGCAGCGTGCTGTAGCGGGCGTTGTCGAAGTAGGCGCGGGCCGCAAGCTGTGTTGCCAGCATGGTGGCAAGCGCAACCACCAGCAAGGCCGTGATCAGCGCGGCGCCTCGTTGCAGGCGGCTCATGGCTGCCCCTGCTGCAGTGGGCCGTCGGGCAGGCGGAAGATGCGCACGATGGTGCCTAGGTCCTCCAGCTCCACGGTCATTTCGATGGCCCGGGGAATGACCGTGGTGCCACGGCCCTGTCCCGCCGGCGGCCATATTTCCTGCCAGGCGTTGCCGTCATCCAGATAACGGAAGGCAAGATCCTCGACCCCCTCAAGCAGGGGAGTATCGTCCCGGGGTGGTTCCACCTGCTGATCCAGTACACCCCAGGTGAGTCGCACCAGTTCACCCTCGTCGATGCGATAGGCAATGCGCACCAGTTCGCTGCGCACCTGGCCCAGTGGATTGCTGCGGCCGGAGCGGGTGAATTCCAGGTCGGCGATATCGTCACTGATCATGGCCGCCCGCGGGTCGCCAAAACCATCCCGGATGCTGCGCGCCACCGCGTGCTGGAAATCCCGCTCCACCACAATGAAAGCCTGCTGGACGATCTTGAGCCGTTCCGCCTGGGCGTCCAGGTGCTCACGGGCGTCGGCGACGGCGCGCAGCCCGGTGTAGGCCATGGCCGAGAGCACGGCGAAGATGGTCATGGCCACCATCACCTCGATCAGTGTAAAGCCGCGCTGGGCCCGCTCCATCAGCCGCCCCCCTGGAATTGCGGCAGGGGCGCGGTACTCGCCGGGTTCTGCAGCAGGCCGATGAGGCTGGTTACATGGTTGTCGTCGTCCGGATCGGCGTAGACGAAGATGTCCACCCGGCGCAGTCGTGGATTGGCGGTGTTGGCGACCCGGGCTTCCCAGAACCAGTCTCGCGGGCCCATGGTCATCTCGCCGGTCTGGCGACCGGTCTCCCAGTAGCGGGTGGCCTGCAGCTCGGTCATGACGTTCCCGGCCACCCAGTTGGCCAGAATGCGGTCACGGCTATGGCTGATGTTCCAGGTGAACTGGCTGGTGGCGGTGATCAGGCCGGCGAAGGCGATGGCCACCACCAGCAGCGCGATCATGACCTCCGGCAGGGTAAAGCCCCCTTGACGCTGGTGGACGATCATGGCCAGTCGTCTCCGTCATGGCGCTCAAGCTCCAGGCGCCCGATCAGGTTGCCCCGCAAGCGGTAGCGCTCCTGCTCGCCACCGACTTCGCTCAACAGCAGGCGAAATGGTGTCATTTCCCCACTGGAGAGCATCAGGATGGATGGGCGGTCATCCTCGCTTGCGCCCGGCTCGCGGTCGCCCGGCAGACCGTCAAGTTCCAGCTGCAGGCGGAGCTGGGGCGGGAACTCCCGTGGATTGAACTCCCGGCGTTCCGCGGCGGTGATACCGATCCACTGGCCGTCCACCAGCTCGGTGAAGCGATAGCCGTCCGGCTCAAGTATCAGCCCGAGTTCGCGGGCCTCGATCAGGGCGCGTTCGGCGGCCAGCTCCATGACTGCCTGCAGCCGGCGGGCCTCCCGCTCCAGAGTGTCGTCCCGGGAGAAGCTCACCGACAGGATAGCCACGCTGACCATGATGCCGATGATGAGCAGCACCACCAGCAATTCGATCAGCGTAAAGCCGCGGCTGCGGAGCATGGCTGTGGCGGGTCAGTCCAGATCGAAGTTGCTGATTTCCGCGTTTTCACCGTCACCGCCGGGCCTGCCATCGGCACCATAGGTGAAAATTCGCGGCCGATTGCCTTCGGTATCATCCGGCGACAGGTACTGATACTGGTTGCCCCAAGGGTCTGTAGGAACGCTGCGCATGTACTGGCGCCAGTTCCGCGGCTCCGGATCGCTGGTCGGGCGTTCCACCAGCGCCTGCAGGCCCTGGTCCGTGGTGGGGTAGCGGAAATTGTCGCCGCGATAGAGATCCAGTGACTGTTCGATGGCGCGAATATCGTGTTGCGCCTTGGTGATCCGCGCCCGCTCGGGGTTGTCCATCACGTTGGGCACGGCGAAGGCCACCAGTATCCCCAGAATGATCACCACCACCATGATCTCGATCAGGGTGAAACCCCGCTGGCTCCGGGGTCGGAAGTGGAACAAGTCTTGCGTTGCGTTCATGTCGTCCTCGCGAGGTCGGCGATCCAGCCGCTACATCAGTTGAGAAGGTCCGTCATCTGGAAGATCGGTAGCATAATAGACAGCACGATCAAAAGTACGATCGCACCCATGGTCAATATGATCAGTGGCTCCATCACTGTCAGGCTGGTGCTGATCAGTCCCTGGACTTCCCGCTCCTGGTTGGTGGCGGCCCGGTCCAGCATCTGCTCGAGCCGGCCGCTGTTCTCGCCGCTGGCCACCAGGTGCAGCATCATCGGCGGGAACTGCCCGGAGCGCTCCAGCGCCAGGCTGATGCCGGTGCCTTCCCGGACCATCACCGCCGCCGACTGCACGGCGTCGCGCATGGGCAGGTTGGTCACCACCTCCGATGATATGCGCATCGCCTCCAGCACCGGCACCCCGGCATTGGCGAGGATGCTGAACGTACGTGCGAAGCGTGCTGCGTTGGCCCCGCGCACCACGTGGCGAACCAGCGGCAGGCGCAGTTGCGCGGCGTGGAAGCGACGGCGAAAGCCCTGGTTGCGCAGGGCGTAGATAAAGCCGATCACCGCCGCCACCAATGCCATCACCAGCAACACGCCTCGCTCGCGCAGGAAGTCCGAGATGGCGATCATGCCCTGGGTCATGGCCGGCAAGGATTGACCGGCGGTGTCGAAGGCGTCCGTCACCTCCGGCACCACGAAGGTCATCAGCAGTACGATCACCAGTACCGCAACTGCCACCAGAATGGCAGGGTAGAACAACGCCAGGCGGATCTTCTGCTGCATCTCCTGGCGGCTCTCCGTGTAGTCGGCGAGACGCTCCAGCACCAGGTCCAGCTTGCCGGTCTGCTCGCCGGCGGCGACGGTGGCCCGGAACATCTCGGGAAATGCACGAGGAAACTGGCCGAGCCCGTCCGCCAGGCTGTAACCCTCCATCACCCTGGCCCGCACGGCGGTCATGATGGAGCGGGTGCGGGCTCTTTCATTCTGGCGGGCAGTGGCACGCAGCGCCTCTTCCAGGGGCAGCCCGGAGCCGATCAGCGTCGCCAGCTGCCGTGTCACCATGGCCAGTTCCGTGGCACTGAGGCCTCCGCCGATGCGCAGGCTGAGCCCGCTATCCCCGCCCGCGGTCTGCTCGGTGACCGCATCCACGCTGAGGGGAACCCAGCCCTTCTCCCGAAGCTGCTGACGCACCTGGCGGGCGGTATCGCCCTCCAGTACGCCCTTGAGCTCCTTGCCGTTTCCGTCGAGTGCCGAGTATTCGAAAGCCGCCATGATGGAAGTGCGCTTCGTTCCCTGTCGGTGGGTGCTCAGGCCTCGATGGGCGGAGTGTCGTCGGTGGTGACCCGCAAGACTTCCTCGACGGTGGTGCGGCCATCCAGGATGCGGCGGACCCCGTCCTGACGCAGGCTTGGTGTCCTCTGCCGGGCGTAGCGCTCGATCAACTGCTCGGACACACCGTCGTGGATCATGCCGCGGACATGGTCGTCCACGGGAACGAGTTCAAATATCCCGCCACGACCACGATAGCCGAGGCCGTTGCAATGCTCGCACCCCTGGGCGTGGTAGAGGGTGTATTCCTGGCTGGGGTCGAGGCCGAGGCGCTCGCAGTCGTGGCTGTTGGCGGTATAGGGCGACTTGCAGTGCTCGCACAGCAGGCGCACCAGGCGTTGCGACATCACGCCGATCAGGCTGGACGCCATCAGGAATGGCTCGACACCCATGTCCCGCAGTCGACTCACCGCGCCAACGGCGGTGTTTGTGTGCAGGGTGGAGAGCACGGTATGACCGGTCAGGGACGCCTGTACCGCGATTTCCGCGGTTTCCAGATCGCGGATTTCACCCACCATGACCACGTCCGGGTCCTGTCGCAGGATGGCCCGCAGCCCCCGGGCGAAGGTCATGTTCACCTTGCTGTTCACCTGGGTCTGGCCGATGCCCTCCAGGTAATACTCAATTGGGTCTTCCACCGTGAGTATGCTGCGGGAGGCGTCATTGAGCTGGGTGAGGGCCGCGTACAGCGTGGTGGTCTTGCCGGAGCCGGTGGGGCCGGTCACCAGCAGGATACCGTGGGGCCGGTGGATGATGTCGTGGAGCATGTTGCGCAGCCGCTCGGGCATGCCCAGGTGGCTGAGGTCGAGCCGCCCCGCCTGCTTGTCCAGCAAACGCAGCACCACCCGCTCGCCATGACCCGATGGCAGCGTGGAGACACGCACGTCCACCGCCCGTCCGGCGATGCGCAGGCCGATACGGCCGTCCTGGGGCAGCCGCTTTTCGGCGATATCGAGCCGCGCCATGACCTTGATCCGGGAAATCAGCAGCGGCGCCATGACCCGGGGCGGCTGCAGCACTTCGCGGAGGATGCCGTCCACCCTGAAACGCACAACCAGCTTGTGTTCGAAGGGCTCGACGTGGATATCCGAGGCGTTCTCCTTGATTGCCTCGCTCAATAGCGCATTGATCAGCCGGATGATCGGCGCATCATCCTCGCTTTCCAGCAGGTCGGCGGGCTCCGGCAGGGATTCGGCAATGCTGGAAAGATCCAGGTCGTCGCCCAGGTCCTCCACCATCTGCGCGGCTTCACCGCTGCCGCGCTCATAGTTGATGCGCAGGGCGTCCTCGAACTCCGCCGCCGTGGCACGCTTGAGCCGTAGCGGCATGCCGAGGCTGCGGCGCAACTCGCTGATGCCGGCGCTGGGCGCACCCGCGCGCATGACCACCACGGCCCGCTCATCCTCAATGCCCGTGACCACCAGGCCATGGCGACGTGCAAAGGCGAAGCTCGGTCGGTCGAACTGACGGACTCCGGAGGGCGGCGCAGCAACCGGCTGCGTCGCCACAGTCTCCGGTGTGTGCTCCTCGTCCGAAGCCAGCCTTAGCGGTATCACACGTTCAGTCATGGGTCGAATGGTCTCGGCAGTTCAGCGCGTTCCAGCGACGGCAGCACGCCGGGGCGGGTACCGCTGACCATGCTGACGCCCTGCTGCTGGCGATCCAGTTGCTGGGCCCGCATGAAGTTGTACTTGCGCCCGGAGAAATCGTCGGCAATGGCGCGGTCCCTGACAATTGTGGGCTGCATGAACACCATCAGGTTGCGCTTGGTGGTACTGGTGGAGCGATAACGGAACAGCTCGCCCAGAATCGGCAGTGAGCCAAGGCCTGGGACACGTTGCTCCTGCTCCTGCACGTCGTCGTCCATCAGGCCGCCCAGGGCGATGACCTGGCCATCGTCCACCAGCACATGGGTCTGGATGGTACGCCTGTTGGTGATCGGGCCCGCTGCGGTTGTGCCGATGACATTGGACGCCTCCTGCTCGATCTCCAGCTGGATGGCGTTGCCCTCGTTGATCTGCGGCTTGATCTTGAGAATGATGCCCACGTCTTCCCGGTCGATGGTCTGGAACGGGTTGGTGACGTTGCGCCCTTCGGAAGTGAACTGGCCGGTGACGAAGGGGCGATTCTCGGCGACGCGGATTTCCGCTTCCTGATTATCCATGGTCACCAACGATGGCGTGGACAGGATGTTGGTATTGCGGTCCGAGGCCAGCGCCCGGATAAAGGCCCCAAATCGGATGCGGCTGTCCAGATCGCCCACCACCATGCTCAGGCCGTCATCCACCTGGGGCTGGGAACTGCCCAGGGTCAGCAGCGAGCCAATGCTGGTGCCGACACCACCGAAGTTGGTCAGGCTGGCGAATCCCTCGCCGTCGCTGCCATCGACAAACCATTGCACACCGCGTTCGCTACCCCGTTCCTCGGAGATCTCGGCGATGGCGGCCTCGACGAGGATCTGTGCACGGCGGATGTCGAGCCGGTCGATCACCGAGCGCAGGGACTGCATCATGGCCGGTGGCGCCGTGATCACCAGGGAGTTGGTGGTTTCCTCCGCCTGGATGCTGATGGCACGGGCATCTCCATTCTGCCCAGCCTCTTCCTGGCGCTCGCGCATGCTCTCGGTCACGCCCTGCAACACCGTCACCAGATCTTCTGCCCGACTGTAGCGCAGGTAGATGACGTGGGTATCGCCCTCGTCCTCCATGGGGTCGTCGAGTTGCGCGATCAGAGCGCGCATGCGCAGCCGCTGTGCCCGGTCGCCGGAGAGCAGCACGCTGTTGGTGCGCTCGTCAGCGGCAATCTGTACCTGCTGCGCCGGGACGGTTTCTGCATCGGTGCGTCGCAGGCTGTTGAGTATCCGCACCATCTCTCCGACGGAGGCGTGCTGCAGGCGCACGATGTCGATCTCGTCGTCCCCGGCCCGGTCGACTTCCTGGACCAGTGCGGCGATACGCTCCACGTTACCGGACCTGTCGGAGACGATCAGCACATTGGTGGGTGGATAGGCGGCAAGATGGCCCTGCTGCGGCAACAGCGGGCGCAGGATGGGAACGAGCTGCGCCACCGGGACGTTCTCCACCTGGATTACGGTGGTCACGATATCGTCGCTGGCGGCGGCCGTGCCCATGTCCGGGCCGAGCTGCTTGGCGTTGGCGTCCGGGATGATCTTGATGACTTCTCCCGCCGGAACGGTGGCGAAGCCGTGGACCTGCAGGACTGACAGGAAGGCGCGATAGAGTTCGTCCGGCTCCATGGGTGCACGGGATATCAGTGTGACCTGGCCGCGTACCCGTGGATCGATGATGAAGTTTCGCCCGGTGACTTCTGCAACGGTATTGATCAAGGCCCTGATGTCGGCGTCCTTGAGGTTGAGTGTTACCGGCTGACCCCGTTCCACGCGTTCCTGCTGCGCGGCGATGGGGCCCGCGGCAAGGGTGAGCAGCAGGCCCAGAATACAGGTGCTGGCCAACGCTCCAACCCGCCGTCCCTTCAGTGTCCCCATGCCCATCATTCGGCCCGCCATCAGTTGTCGAATTCGATCGTAATGGTTCGGGTTGCCCCATCGCGAAGTATCGTCAGATCAAGACGATTCTGCTCGGCTGCATCGCGCAGCGTGGCGATCCCCACCTGGGGATTGTCCAGGAGTTGCCCGTTGATTTCCGTGACGATATCGCCGGCCTCCAGGCCGACGGACTGCATGACCTGCGGGTCCGATCCGGCTTGTAGCCGGAATCCGCGGAACTCGCCGTCCACCATATACGGTTGTGGCTGCACGTAGCGGGTGAAGTCGTCGGGGTTCTGCAACAGTGTCTGGCGCATGTCGTCATCCATGCCTGTGCCAGCGTCGTCGATACCGACGTTGTCCTCGCTGATCTCCGGGGCTCCCCCGGGCAGGGTGTCCAGCGCCACCGGCGTGCCACCGCGTATCTGGTCCTCAGGCAGGCGCAGTGTCTCATGGCGCCCCTCGCGCAACAGGATGACCCGATCCTGCATAATGGCGTCGATCGTAGCGCCGCCTGTCAGCTCGTCGCCGACCCGGTAGACATCTTCGTTGCGGCCGCCGGTGGCAATGATCACGCGGGCGAGTTGATCGCCCGGGTCGTACAGCACGCCGCGCAAGGTGAGGTTCAGACGGGTGTCCGGCGCATCCACGGGGATCTGCCGGACGCTGCCGCCGTTGAGGGCACCCGGAGCACCGAACAGACGCAGCGCGGCAACGGTGTCTCCGGCGCTGGGCCTGTCAGAGGAACTGCTGGGGCTCTCCTGGCGTGCGGCAGGTGGTGGCGCCGCGCTCTGTTCCACGGGCAGCAACTGCCAGGTGAGTTCGGCCAGCGTATAGGCAAGCGCCACCACCAGCACCACGGTGCCAGCCACCACGCCAACGCGGGAGCCGGTGCCGGAGAGGGCTGATCGAACTGCGGTGCTGATGCCTTGCATACCTGTCCCGTGGCGTGCCAAGCCGTGGAGTGGCCGCCCCTTGTTTCTGTCTCGCCCGCGCCGTTCTGCGCGGTGCGGAAAGCCACGCGTTGTAATGGCCTCTCCGGTAATGTATCAGACCTGCAAAGCAGCGGTTTGTTTTCGCTGCGTTGTCGCCGGAGGTGTTCGCCACCGCTGCTGCCGATTGACAACGGTTTTCACGGGAGCTAAGGTTCCGACATTACTCAACGACGCCGACAACGGTGCGTCCGCAGGGTCCCCGCTTTTGCAGCCCGAATTCCACCCGACAGCGAATGGCCTAGGTCACGCGCATTACTCCGAATCCGAAGATATTGCTGGAGGCTCGACACCGTGAGCGGAGAGATAGTGTACGTCACCGATGACAACTTCGAAGATGAGGTTCTCAAATCGGATGGTCCTGTTCTTGTAGATTACTGGGCCGAGTGGTGTGGGCCGTGCAAGATGATTGCGCCCATACTTGATGAAGTCTCTCAGGAGTATTCCGGTCGCCTGAAAGTGGCGAAGCTGAATATCGACGAGAATCCCGAGACTCCACCGAAATTCGGCATCCGTGGCATTCCAACGCTGATGCTCTTCAAGGGCGGAGCGGTGGAAGCCACCAAGGTGGGCGCCTTGTCGAAATCGCAGCTAACGGCGTTCATCGACAGCAATCTCTGATTATCGCCCCGATGGCCGGCGGCCATCCCAACGCCGCCGGCAGACTTAATACAGACGCAAGTATCCCGACCGCCTCAGGCTCCGGCCCCGTGCAGTGCGGAACACGGAGAGCGACATCCCTGGTGGCAGTGCGCCCAGCCAGGCGCGGCGGAGATCTTGCCAAGAGTAATCACAGATTGGTCCGGCTTGCCGCCGGAGCCCATTCCACATCGAGACCAGAAGCAAAGTCATGAATCTGACCGAATTGAAGAAAATGCCGGCGAGCGAGCTGGCCGAGTTGGCCCAATCCTTCGGTATTGAGGGTGTGGCCCGGTCCCGCAAGCAGGACATGATCTTCTCGATCCTGAAGGCCCAGGCAAAAAAGGGTGAGGACATTCACGGCGATGGCGTACTGGAGATCCTCCAGGACGGCTTCGGCTTCCTCCGCTCCGCCGATAGCTCCTACCTCGCCGGCCCCGATGATATCTATGTCTCCCCCAGTCAGATTCGCCGCTTCAGTCTGCGCACCGGCGATACGGTTGCAGGCAAGATTAGGCCGCCCAAGGAGGGTGAGCGCTACTTCGCGCTTCTCAAGGTCAGCGAGATCAATTTCGAGGCCCCGGAAAGCGCGAAGCACAAGGTCTTGTTCGAGAATCTCACGCCGCTGTTCGCCAAGGACCGCTTCATACTCGAGCGTGGCAATGGCAGTACGGAGGATCTCACCGCCCGCGTCATCGACATGTGCGCGCCCATCGGCAAGGGCCAGCGCGGCCTGATCGTCTCGCCGCCCAAGGCCGGCAAGACCATGCTCCTGCAGAACATTGCCCAGAGCATCACCTCGAACAATCCCGAGTGTTACGTGATCGTGCTGCTGATCGATGAGCGGCCCGAGGAAGTGACGGAGATGCAGCGCACAGTGCGCGGCGAAGTGGTGTCCTCCACCTTCGACGAGCCCGCCAGCCGCCATGTCCAGGTCGCCGAGATGGTCATCGAGAAGGCCAAACGGCTAGTGGAGCACAAGAAGGATGTCGTCATCCTGCTGGACTCCATCACCCGCCTCGCGCGCGCCTACAACACCGTGGTGCCCTCATCCGGCAAGGTCCTCACCGGCGGTGTCGACGCCAATGCGTTGCATCGGCCCAAGCGCTTCTTCGGTGCAGCCCGGAATATCGAGGAAGGTGGCAGCCTGACGATTATTGCCACTGCGCTGGTGGAGACCGGCTCGCGCATGGACGACGTGATCTACGAGGAATTCAAGGGCACCGGCAACATGGAAATCCATCTGGATCGCCGCATCTCCGAGAAACGGATTTTCCCGTCCATCAATATCAACCGCTCCGGAACGCGCCGCGAAGAGCTGCTGATCAAGGCGGATGAGCTGCAGAAGATCTGGATCCTGCGAAAGGTGCTGCATTCCATGGACGAGCTTGCCGCCATCGAGTTCGTGCTCGACAAGCTCAAGGACACCAAGGTGAACAGCGAATTCTTCGAATCGATGAAGCGCTGACCTGCGCATCGACCCCGCTACGGTGCGGGAACCAGCAAGTCGCTGCTTCGCGGTGAGCTGCCCTGGTCCAACCTGACCAGGGCAAAACCGTCGTCACCGTAGCCCTCGATGACCAGACGGGCCACCGCCGTACCGGGCATCCAGGACACGGGCTCCCCCAGCACATTCCGCAAGGTTCTATCGCCGCGCAGGGCAATCAGGCTATCCCCCGGGGAAAGTCCGTCGGATTCCCGGACGTTGATCCGCCACAGGCCATTCTGCGAACCGGCAATCCCGGCGCTCCAGGGGAGTAGGCGGGCCCGGTCGGTGATCTCAAGAAGCATGTTGTCTGCCAGTTGATCCAGGCTTGCGCGCGGCACTGTCCCGTTTGCAATGGGCAGCGCGACGTTGCGGATGCGCCCCGCATGGCCCATGCGCAGTTCGTAGTGGCGCAGCCGCAGTCGTGCCTCACCGGCGCCTTCGATGACCAGCAATCCATGGCTGGGCGTTTCATCCCGCAGTGCCGCCAGGCACTCGCTGGACAGATCCAGGGCTGCGCAGTCTCCGATCGTCGCCGGTAGTGCATCCCACTGCTCAGCGACGGTGATCGGGTAGTCCAGGCTCACCGCCACCAGTCGCTGCGCCAGTCGTGGGTCCACCGTAGGGTCGATCAGCAGGGTGACCGAGGTGTTGCGACCAAGGGTGGCGCCTTCCCGATCGCCATCACGGTCCGTGGGCTCCTCATCGGCATCCAGCGTCAGCAGATCCTCGAGTCCAACGGTTTCAATGGCATCGCCGCTGCCAATCAGGTTTTCCTGCGCGGGCTGCTGCAGAAACTCTGCCGCCGTTACCGGCGCTGACTCGGGCTCGGGTGTGGATGTACAGGCGGCCAGGATCAGCGCGCTGGAAAGGACTACGGGTGGCAATAGACGGTTCATGGTCGAGTGACTCCGGCGGGTGCCATGCGGATCAGAGTCGGCAGCATAGGAAACGGGGCTCTCCTTGGCAAACGCCATGCGGTTCTGATGGAGCGCGGCGGCCGTGTCTGAGGTCACCGGCTGCAAGCCGCCTCGTGGGGCTTCTGCAGCGTGGTTTGCATGAGATTGATGCGTCCGATGCGAAAGCCTGCTTCACAGTAGCTCAGGTAATAGCGCCAGATGCGCTGGAAGTGCTGGTCGTAGCCGAGTTCCTCCACGCGATGCAGAGCATCGAGGAATTGCTGATGCCAGCGCCGCAGCGTGCGGGCGTAATGTTCCCCGAAAAAGCCCATGTCCGCGACCTTGAGCCCGGTTGCCCCGGCGATGCGTGTGAACTGTTCCACGGTGGGCAGCATGCCGCCGGGGAACACGTAGCGCTGGATGAAGTCCGGCGTCGACCGATATTGCTGGTACCAGTCCTCGTCGATGGTGATGACCTGCAGCGCGGCTCGTCCACCGGGGCGAAGCGAGCGCGCAACGCTCTCGAAATAGGTGGGCCAGTACTCCTCGCCCACGGCCTCGAACATCTCGATGGAGACGACATGATCGAAATGTCCGGTCACATCCCGGTAGTCCTGGAGTCGCAGATCGATGGCCTCATCCAGGCGGAGCTCGGTGACCCGTTCCCGGGCGTAGGCCAATTGTTCCTGCGAGAGGGTAAGGCCGGTAACCCTTGCCCCGCGCCGTGCCGCAGCGATGGCCAGTCCGCCCCAGCCGCAACCGATTTCCAGAATATGGTCACCAGGGGACAGGTCCAGGCGGTCGAGTATGCGTTGGTACTTACGGTTCTGGGCTGCCTCCAGTGCGACGTCCGGCACCTCGAAGAGAGCCGAGGAGTAGGTCATGGTGTCGTCCAGCCACTCCCTGTAGAAAGCGTTGCCAAGATCGTAGTGGGCCGCAATGTTCCGCCGACTGCCCCGGTGGTTGTTGCGGTTGCCGCGGTGCTCGAGCAGCAGCCTGCTGCGGGCAAGCGCGTTTGGTCGGGTGGAGCGACCGAGGTAGGGTTCGTTCACCGCGAGCAGTTCCAGCAGTGCCGTGAGGTCATCGGTTTCCCAGTGACCGGCGAGATAGGATTCGCCTAACCCCAGCGCGCCATGTCCCCACAGCCTTGTCAGGAATGCCCAGGGTCGATGCAACCGCAGGTGAGCCTCCGGGCCTGCGGCTTCGCCCCGGATCATGCTGTGATGGTCATTGATCTGGATGGTCAGCGTGCCATGCCGGATTCGCCGCGCCATGGCCTGCAAGACTCGTCCGGAAAGGCCCGGCAAGTCCCCGGCCACGGCGCTCGCCCCCCTGGACCCCTCCATCAGTTGATCTCCTGTTCCGGTCGGGGTGGCTTTCGATGAAAGCGCGCACCCCGCAACCACAGCTTCAGCGCCTGCCAGTGTATCGCTGCGATCACCTTGATGGACTGCAGGGGCTGCGTGACAGCCAGGCGCAGCAATCTGGCATCGGTCAAATCGTAGCGCTCTCCAACCTGGCTCGCCAGCATTCGGGGGCTACCATCCTGATCGAGGCGAATCACCGTGGACAGTCGTTGCGACGGCGGGGTGAGACGGAATGCGTAACTGCCGCTGACCGGGAAGAACGGTGACACGTGGAAGCACTTCCGCTTGCTGGAGTTGATCACGCCCTGCAGGGGGGCGCCGCCGTCGTGCAGCAGGTAGCCATGCCATTCACCGAAGGTGTTCCTGACCTCGCAGAGCACGGCCCGCAGCGTGCCATCGCTGTGGTGACAGTACCAGACGCTGAGCGGATTGAAGCCGTAGCCCAGTACCCGCGGCATGCACAACAGCCGAACGCGGCCGCCCGCCAGGTCCAGCCCGAAGCGCGCCAGCGTCGCGTCGATCCAGGGGCGCAGAGCCGTGCCATCCTTGGGACCGTGGTCCCGATCGTGAAAACTGAACACATTGAAGCGGTTGCGTGAGAGTAGCCGTAGCGCCCGCAGATCGCGGTCAATGGTGTCGATATCCAACAGCAGCTGGAACAATCGATAACGGAAACCATACAGCGGCGGCACGAACCTGCGATGCATCACCGTGCCGAGGTAGAGAGACGCGTTCATGCGCTCAGGATACCTGCAGATCGGCTCCGGGGTCGCGAATGGATTCTCCGACACCCTCGGGTTCCAGTTCCGGGGGTGTGGTCCACGGCTCTGTGATGCCCAGGGCGCGACCGACTTCCACCGCGGAGCGCAGGGCGTCTTCGTGGAAGCCATAACCGAAGTAGCTGCCACAGAACCAGATACGATCGCGGCCCTGGATCTGGTGCAGCATGCGCTGGGCCCGCATGGCCGCGGTGTTGAACACCGGGTGATCGTAGCTGAAGCGGCGCAGCACCGTGTCTGGCGCCGGTTCGCGTTCGGGGTTGAGGGTCACGAAGTAGTCCCGGCTACCGGGCAGCCCCTGCAAGCGGTTCATCCAGTAGCTCACGGCGGGCGGTGCATCGCCGGCATTGGCCAGGTAATTCCAGGAAGACCAGACCCGCGGCATGCGCGGCATCAGGGTGCTGTCGGTGTGCAGCCAGGCGTCATTGGGCTGGTAGCCGAAACTGGAGAGCAGGGTGTGTTCCCAGAAATGCGGCCGGTCAAGCATTTCCAGCGCCTGGTCGGCGTGGGCGGCTACCACCACCTGATCGAACTCGCCCAGTTCACCGTGCTGGCCATACAGCCGCACACCCTTTTCGGTGCGCACGATTCGCTTGATGGGCATGTCAGTCTCGTGACCGCCGGAGATGCCCGGCAGCATGCGTCGCACGTACTGTCTGGCGCCATTGGCCACAGTGCGCCAGACGGGGCGATTGAACAGGTCGATCAGGCCGTGATTATTGAAGAATTTCAGGAAGCGCTGCGCCGGGAATGCCAGCATGTCGTGCTGCGGACAGGACCAGATCGCCGCGGCCATGGGCAGCAGGTAGTGGTCCCGCAGTGCCGGCCCGGTTTCCGTGTACTCCAGGTAGTCGCCGAGTGTGAGTTCGTCGTCCGGCGTTTCCTGCAGGTAGCGCTTGGACAGGCGGTTGAAGCGCACAATGTCGGCGGTCATGCGCCAGAATGCCGGCCGAAACAGGTTATGCCGCTGCGCGAAAACCGTGTTCAGGCTGTCGCCGGCCCATTCGAGCCCGGTCTGTGCCGAGGAGAAGGAAAACGACATGTCGCTGTCGCGGCTTTCAACGTCCAGATGCCGCAGCATGCCGGTCAGGTGGGGGTAGTTGCGCTCGTTGTAGACGATGAAGCCCGTATCTATTGGAATCGAATCATCGCCCGGACCCTGCACATCGACGGTATTGGTATGGCCGCCGACGTAGTGATTTGCCTCGAAAAGAGTGACCTGATGGGCCTTGCTGAGCAGCCAGGCGGCAGTCAAACCGGCCACTCCGCCGCCGACGACGGCGATTCTTGATTCATGCATCTATCGAGTACCCCAAAAGCCTGTACAACAATTGTACATTATCGATGCGCCAAAGCCAGTGTTCCATGTGGATCGTGCGCATTCAATCTTGACAGGCACGTGTGTCAGGAAAGCATGACACTTTTTGTGCGGTTAAGGTAAGTTTTTACATCGGAGCTCGGCCCTGCTGAGGGCGCGCCCATGGGCGACAGACAAGGGGTGCTTGGGTATGCTGGCCCAGTATCCAGGCTAAAGACTCCGGGCACGGGGTGTTGCTTGTGGCGGTAAGGAGTGGATCGACGGCATGGCATCGGTCTCTGGGCGAACAGGTCGCGCTGCTGGCGCGCGCAGCGACGCCACGCTGGCGGATCTGGCTGCATTTTCGGCCGGCGTTGGTGATGTCGCTGGCGTGCGTGAACTGTGTGAGAGGGTGACGCGGGCGCTTGGCCTGGACTACTTCCTTTACGGTTTGCACGTGCCGTCGTCCATGACCGATCCGGATATGCTGGTGATCGATGGCTTTCCAGCGGGTTACGTCGAGTCGGTTTACCGGCCTCGCAACTACGTGCAGATCGATCCCGTGGTACATCATCTGTTCAGGTGTGTGACGCCGGTGCTCTGGCGTGATCTGCATGACCTCCCTCTGGGCGATGGCCGACAGTTTGCCGATTTGCTCCATGAGGCTGAAAGCTACGGCCTGGTTACCGGTGCAGCGCTGCCAATGCACGGACCGAGAGGGACGATTTCCCTTTATTCCATTGCCAGTCGCCAGCGCGGGCCGAAAGCGGAACGGATGCTGCGACAATGTCTCCCTGACGCCCTGCTCGCGCTCACGCACATCCACGAGGCTGCGATGCGGGTTACCCGCCAGGATGAGCTTGAACACGAGGCCCTGACTCCGCGGGAACTGGAATGCCTGGCCTGGTGTGCCGAAGGCAAGACATCCTGGGAAACGGCGCGCATCCTCGGAATTGCCGAGCGCACCGTGGTTTTTCACCTGCAGAATGTGAACATGAAACTGCGCGTCTCCAGCCGGCAGCAGGCCGTCGCCCAGTCCATCGCCATGGGTCTGGTCAACCCGACGCCGCGACGTCTGCCCAAGTCCGACGTCGGCGACGCCTGAAGGTACACTGGGCTTGCGTTTGCGTTCGAGTTACTGTTTGCCATGGCCCGACCAGATCCTGAATTGCAGCGATTGCGGCACCTGGCGCTGCGCGTCTACGACTGGCTTGGCCGCATCCTCGCTGGCATCGCGGCGGTGTGGCTGTTCGGCTTGTTGTGGTTGCCCCTGGGGCTGGCCGTGGGCTTCGCGGTGGATCGTGGGCGACGCATCGCCGCTTTCCGGCTGGCACGGTGGAATGCCTTGGCTGCGGATGCCGATGATCGCCGGTACATACTCACTGCAGCCGCCACGATGGGCTTTGTCGCGAAGGCGGACGGGCGGGTCAGTTCGGCGGAAATCGCTGCAGCCGGCGAGGTATTCGATGTGCTCGAGTTACACGGCCTGGCTCGCCGGCAGGCCATCCGGCTATTCGGGTTGGGCAAGCGGCCGGGTTTTCCGGCCTACCTGCTCGGGCGACACTTTCGCCGCCGCTTTGGCCGTAATGAGGCGGCCACGTCCTGTCTGATCGAATACCTGGTCGCCGTGGCGGTGGCCGATGGCCGGTTGCCGGATCAGACGGAGCGGGCGCTGCGTCGGGTACTCCGCGGCCTGGGGCGCCGGCCCGAGGCTCTCGATACGCCCTTGCGCAAGGCGCTGTTCGGGGGAGGGCTGACGCTGCAGCCTATCCCCCGATCGCCCTATCTGCTGCTCGGTATCGAGCCCACGGCCAGCGACGCCGAGATCAGCCAGGCCTATCGGCGCCTGGTGGGCAGGCACCATCCTGACCGATTGCAGGCCCAGGGCATGAGTGCCGAGGACGTGCGTGCCGGCGCAGAGCGCGTGATGGCCGCGCGGCGCGCCATGGAGGCCATCCGTCGTGAAAGGGCTTCTGCCTGAGCGGCAGGCCCTCAGAAGCTCAGCAGCCCGAAGCGCCCGCCGCTGGCAATCGCGACAACGACCAGGCCGAGCACCAGGTTGATTCCCACCAGGCGACGGATGGCTCCCAGGGCCTCGGCACCGGTTGCCCAGTCACGGGCATCCACCGCCGCACGCAGGCGCCTGAAGGGCAGGAAGAACACCAGCAGGAAGAGCAGCACCATGACCAGGCCCAGACCATGCATCAGGTGGATGTGCAGCGGCCACTGGGCCATGCGGCCGCTCATGGTGAAAGCCAGCCAGTAGCCACTGAATGGCACGATGATGGCGGCCTTCCAGACCCAGACGAAGAACTTCGCCAGTACCCGTCGCCACAACATCAGCCTTTCCGGCGGCTCCAGGGTCGCCACCGCTACAGGTCGCAGTATGACCCAGGCGAAGAACATGCCGCCTACCCAGATAACGGCGAACAGCACGTGCAACAGGTTGGCAATGCTCATCAGTGGGGTCCTTGTTGGTTCCGAGACGATCGACGCCACAGTGTAACAGCCCCTGCCACAGGCTGGACGTGGCCCGTAAGCAGGCTTTTCGTTAAAGTGCCCAACTTCCGTTATGGGACACGAGCGAACCGCCGGGGTTTATGCAGATGACCGACTACCGCATTGCGCCTTCCATCCTGTCAGCCGATTTCGCCCGCCTGGGTGAGGAAGTGGATGCCGTGCTGGCGGCGGGAGCGGACATGGTCCACTTCGATGTGATGGATAATCACTATGTGCCCAATCTCACCGTGGGTCCGCTGGTCTGCAAGGCCCTGCGCGATTACGGTGTGACCGCCGATATCGATGTCCATCTGATGGTCAGGCCAGTGGACCGCATCATCCCGGATTTTGCCGAGGCGGGGGCCACCTGGATTACGTTCCACCCGGAGGCCACGGACCACCTGGACCGCAGCCTGCAACTGGTGCGCGACTGCGGCTGCAAGTCGGGGCTGGTTTTCAATCCGGCCACCTCGCTGGACCATCTGCGCTACGTCATGGACAAGATCGACATGATACTGCTGATGTCCGTCAATCCGGGCTTCGGTGGCCAGTCGTTCATTCCCTCGACCCTTGCCAAGCTGCGCGAGGCGCGGGCACTCATCGACGCCTCCGGTCGGCAAATCCGCCTTGAGGTGGACGGCGGCATCAAGGTCGACAACATCGCCGAGGCAGCCCGCGCCGGCGCCGATACCTTTGTTGCCGGCTCGGCCATCTTTGGTCAGCCCGACTATCCCACGGTCATCGCCGCCATGCGCGAGCGGTTGGCCATAGCGAGGTCCGTGTGATGGTGCCGAGCTCGCGGGACATCCTGCTGTTCGACCTGGACGGCACCCTGGTTGATTCCGCCCCGGACATGGCCGACGCCGTGGACGCCATGCTCGTGCAGCTGGGAAAGCAGCCGGTGGGTGAGGCGCGGGTGCGCGACTGGGTTGGCAACGGGGCGCGACGTCTGGTGATGCGCGCGCTGACCGGCGACATGGACGGTGAGGTGGAGGCGGCGAGGGCGGATCAGGCCTTGACGCTTTTCCTGGAGGCCTATCGCGCCGCGCTGTGCGTCCGCAGTCGCCTCTACCCAGGTGTTCGCGAGGGTCTCGATGCGCTGCGCGGCGCCGGCTTTCGGCTTGCCTGCGTCACCAACAAGCCGGAGTTGCTGGCGGTTGACCTGGTTAATCAGCTCGGCCTCGCTGCACACCTCCCGGTTGTCGTCGGGGGTGATACAACGGCCGAGCGCAAGCCGTCAGCGCAGCCCCTGCTGCATGCGTTGCGCCAACTCGACGGCTCCCCGCAACGGGCCATCATGGTGGGGGATTCGGTCAACGACATCAGTGCCGGTCGGAATGCTGGCATGCCCGTCTATTGTGTGCCCTACGGTTACAATCACGGGATGAATATCCGTGACGCTGGCGCCGACGCCGTGGTGGATGACATCATGGCGCTTTACCGGCTGCTGGGCTCTGCAAGCGAGCGCAGCCCTTCGCAATTACACGGTACCGGTGGAATGGGATAGTGACCTGCAACGCAATGGATCTACAGGACACCCGGTTGATGGTGGACCGGCAGGCTGACGATCGGCGGCGATGGCGATTCTGAGCCATTGCAGCCGCGTCATGCCGCACCCATTTGCAACCAACGGTCCGAAAGATGAATCAGGAACAGTTTCAGGAACTGGCCCGACAGGGTCATAACCGCATTCCCGTTGTCCGCGAGGTTCTGGCCGATCTGGACACACCGCTGTCCACCTACCTGAAGTTGGCCGACGGCCCCTATTCCTTCCTGCTGGAGTCGGTGCAGGGCGGCGAGAAGTGGGGCCGCTACAGCATTATCGGTCTGCCCAGCCGCACCGTGGTCCGGGTATTCGACCATGAAATCACCGTCACCACCGACGGCCAGGTGGTGGAGCGTGAGCGGGTGGACGACCCCCTGGCGTGGATCGAGGCCTTCCATGGTCGCTACGAGGTGCCGCAACCGCCGGGGCACCCCCAGTTGCCCCGCTTCATTGGCGGGTTGGCGGGCTATTTCGGCTACGACACCATCCGCTATATCGAGCCGCGTCTCAAGGCGCGGCGCCAGCAGGACGATCTGGGCGTGCCCGACATCCTGCTCATGGTGGCCGATGAAGTCCTGGTGTTCGACAACCTGGGTGGTCGGCTGTATCTGGTGGTGCATGTGGACCCGCAGGTGCCCAACGCCCTGGAGTCGGGCCAGGCCCGGCTGGATGAACTGGTGCAGCGCCTGCGTCGTGCCACCACCGACTACCAGCCGGAACACCAGCGCCGCCACGTGGCCGAGGCGGATTTCACCAGCAACATGACGCAGACTGGCTTCGAGGCGGCGGTGGACCGCATCAAGCGGTATATCGTCGATGGCGACGCCATGCAGGTAGTGCCCTCCCAGCGCATGAGCGTGCCCTATCAGGCGGCGCCGCTGGATCTCTACCGCGCCCTGCGCTGTACCAACCCGTCCCCCTACATGTACTTCCTCAACCTGGAAGACTTCCAGGTGGCCGGCTCGTCGCCGGAAATCCTGGTGCGGCTGGAGGACGATGAAGTGACCGTTCGGCCGATTGCCGGAACGCGGCGGCGGGGTCGCACCGAGGCCGAGGACGAGGCGCTGGAGCGTGAATTGCTGGCCGATCCCAAGGAAATCGCCGAGCACCTGATGCTGATCGATCTGGGCCGCAACGATGTCGGCCGGGTCAGCGAGATCGGCACTGTGCGCGTGACCGACCGGATGAGCATCGAGCGCTATTCCCACGTCATGCACATCGTCTCCAACGTCACCGGCCGTCTGCGTCCCGGCCTGACTCCGCTGGATGTGCTGCGTGCGACATTCCCCGCCGGCACCCTGAGTGGCGCGCCCAAGATCCGCGCCATGGAGATCATCGACGAACTGGAGCCCACCCGCCGCGGTGTCTATTCCGGCGCCGTTGGCTACTGGTCATGGAGCGGCAACATGGATACGGCCATCGCGATTCGCACCGCCGTGATCAAGGACGGTATGCTGCATGTGCAGGCCGGCGCCGGTGTGGTGCATGACTCCGTGCCCCGCCTCGAGTGGGAGGAAACCCTGAGCAAGGGGCGTGCGATCATGCGTGCCGTGGCCATGGCCGAGCAGGGTCTCGATCGCCTGGATCAAGCCTGAAGGAGCGCACCGTCATGCTGGTGATGATCGACAACTACGACTCCTTTACCTACAACCTGGTGCAGTATCTCGGCGAGCTGGGTGCCGACGTGCGGGTCTACCGCAACGATGACATCGATCTGGACGCGCTTGAGCGTCTGGCACCGAGCCACCTGGTGATCTCCCCCGGCCCCTGCACCCCGAACGAGGCGGGTATCTCCATCGATGCCATCCTCCGGTTCGCGGGACGCATCCCGGTGCTTGGCGTCTGCCTTGGTCATCAGGCAATCGGCCAGGCCTTCGGGGGATACGTCATCCACGCCGGTCGGGTCATGCACGGCAAGACCTCGGATATCTATCATCAGGACCAGGGTGTGTTTCGTGGCCTGCCGAATCCCATGGTGGCCACCCGATACCACTCCCTGGTGGTGGATCAGTCCCGCCTGCCGGATTGCCTTGAAATCACGGCCTGGACGCAGCAGCCCGACGGCAGCATGGAAGAGATCATGGGGCTGCGGCACCGGGAGCTGGATGTGGAAGGCGTGCAGTTCCACCCCGAGTCGATCCTGACCCGGGAAGGGCACGACCTGTTGCGCAATTTCCTGAACCGGCGACCGCCCGCCGACCGTGCTGCCTGACTGCGAGGACACAGACATCATGAACATGCAGGGCGCCATACGCGCCGTCACCGAAGGCCGGGATCTCAGCCATGACGACATGACCGCCGTCATGCGCACCATCATGACCGGCGAAGCCACCCAGGCGCAGATCGGCGGGTTTCTGGTGGGTTTGCGCATGAAGGGCGAGACGGTGGAGGAAATCGCCGCCGCGGCTGCCGTCATGCGTGAGTTGGCCACCCGGGTCAACGTCGGGCGGGAACACCTGGTGGATACCTGCGGCACCGGCGGTGATGCCAGCGGCACGTTCAACGTCTCTACCGCCACCGCCTTCGTCGTGGCCGCCGCTGGCGGCAAGGTGGCCAAGCATGGCAACCGCTCCGTGTCCTCATCCTCCGGCAGCGCTGATGTGCTTGAGACCGCCGGCGCCCGCCTTGATCTCACCCCCGAGCAGGTTGCCGAGTGCGTGGAGACGGTGGGCGTGGGCTTCCTGTTCGCACCGCTCTATCACTCGGCGATGAAGCACGCCATCGGCCCGCGCCGGGAAATGGCAGTGCGCACCATCTTCAATCTGCTCGGCCCGCTGACCAATCCCGCCGGTGCCCCGAATCAGCTGCTGGGCGTGTTTGCCGAGCACTGGGTGCGACCCGTGGCCGAGGTGCTCAAGGCCCTGGGTAGCGAGCGGGTGCTGGTGGTGCATGCGGCGGACGGACTGGACGAGATCAGCATTTCCGGCGCAACCCATGTGGCGGAACTGCGCGATGGCGAGGTGCGTGAGTACACCGTCACGCCGGAAGATTTCGATCTGCCCCCCGCGCCTCTCGAGAGCATCCGGGTGAGTAGTGCCGAGGGTAGCCTCGGCTTGATCCGTAGCGCCTTTGCCGGTGAACCGGGAGCGAATGCCGACATCATCAGCCTCAACGCCGGTGGTGCAATCTACGCGGCCGGCCTGGCAAGCAGCTTCGCGGCGGGCGTGCAGCGGGCCCGGGAGTTGCTTGCATCCGGTGCCGCTGCCGACAAGCTTGACGAGTTTGTCGCCTACACCAAGCGTTTCGGATAGGAGGGCCGGCCCATGGATACCGCAGATGTATTGAAGACGATTCTGGCGCGCAAGGCCGAGGAGGTGGCCGAGCGCAGCCAGGGGCTGGATATGCAGACCCTGCGCCACGAGGCCATGCACGCCGACCGACCGCGCGGCTTTCGCGGGGCACTGATCGATGCGATCGCCGCCGGGGGCAGCGGAGTCATTGCGGAGATCAAGAAGGCGTCTCCCAGCAAGGGCCTGCTGCGGCCGGATTTCGACCCCGAGGCCATTGCCCGGAGCTATGCGCGGGGCGGCGCCACCTGTCTGTCGGTGCTGACCGACGAAGACTTCTTCCAGGGGCACGATCTCTACCTGCAACAGGCGCGCAAGGCCTGTTCGCTACCGGTCTTGCGCAAGGATTTCGTGATCGATCCATTCCAGGTCTGGGAAGCCCGCATGCTCGGGGCGGACTGCGTGCTGCTGATCGTCTCTGCTCTCAGTGACAGCCGCCTCGCGGAACTCGATGACCTGGCCCGTCACCTGGGCATGGATGTACTGGTGGAGGTGCATGATGAGGCGGAACTCGATCGTGCACTGGCCATCAAGCCCGACATGGTGGGCATCAACAACCGAAATTTGCATACCTTCGAAACGGATATCCGCACCACCGTGCGATTGCGGGAGCGCGTGCCCGAGGGCGTGCTGATTGTTACCGAGAGTGGGATCGGTACCCGCGAGGATGTTGAGCTGATGCACCAGCAGGGCGTGCACAGCTTTCTGGTCGGTGAGAGTTTCATGCGCGCCAGCGATCCCGGTGAAAAGCTGGCCCAGCTGTTTGGCAACTAGCAGCTATTCAGCTAGCGCGTGTTGAAGATCACCATGGTCTTGCCGGCCACGGAGATGAGTTCCTGTTCTTCGAGATCTTTCAGTACCCGGCCAACCATTTCCCGGGAGCAACCGACGATACGCCCCAGTTCCTGACGGGTGATTCTGATTTGCATGCCGTCCGGGTGCGTCATGGCGTCGGGTTCGCGACACAGGTCCAGCAGGGTTCGGGCCACGCGACCGGTGACATCCAGGAAGGCCAGGTCGCTGACCTTGCGACTGGTTCGCCGCAGGCGCTCCGCCATCTGGCCCGCCAGGAACATGATGATCTCCGGGTCTTCCTTGGATACCTGGTGGAAGCGGCTATAGCTGATTTCAGCGATTTCGCAGGCGGTGCGGGTACGCACCCAGGCGCTGCGTTTGCTTTCCGCCGAAAACAGGCCCAGCTCGCCGAAGAAGTCCCCCGCGTTGAGGTAGGCGAGCACGATCTCGTGGCCGTTCTCATCCTCGATGATGACGCTGACGGAGCCTTCGGTGATGTAGTAGAGCGCGTCGGGTTGGTCGCCGGCATAGATGATGCCGGTCTTGGCGGGGTAGCGTCGCCGGTGGCAGTGGCGTAGCAGGTTGTCGATGGACCAGTTGGTTCGTGTTCTTGGCAGTTCACGCGTCATCCGCATTGGCGCACACACCTTTTGTTTTCTGATTGGGTCGGGCCGTGCCCGCCGACCGATCCCGTTGCTCCGCCCGCGTTGTGCGGATAGCTTACGTGGTCCGCTTGGCCAACGCGCGGCCATGTTGATCTTACCGTGTCCAGTGACTGTGTCACAGTCCGAGAAAAAATTCCTGTATTCGCCGCTGCAATGGAGGCTGGCCCAGGGAATCGGATTCGCACGACCATGGCGTTCGCCCCGAGGGCGCTTGTATAATCGCCCGCCCGTTGGGCATGCTGCCCGGCGGCATTCGACGCCAACTGGAGTCAGTCATGCGCGCAAGTATCAAGTGGGCCGGCGGTGCGAGCTTCGAGGCCCGCTCGGAAACGGGACACACGGTCATCATGGACGGGCCGCCGGACATGGGTGGAGAGAACCGCGGCGCCAGGCCGATGGAGATGCTGCTCGTTGGTCTGGGTGGCTGCAGCGCCTTTGATGTGGTGCATATCCTGCAGCGCGGTCGTCATTCAGTGACTGATTGCCAGGTGGAGGTCACCGCCGAGCGTGCCGAGGAGCCACCCAAGGTGTTTACCCGTATCCACATGCACTATCGCGTGGAGGGGGACAACCTGCCGGATGCCGCAGTCAAGCGTGCGGTCAGCCTGTCGGCTGAAAAGTACTGCTCAGCGTCTATCATGCTCGGCAAGACCGCAGAGATCACCCACGACTACGAGGTCGTGGCGACAGTCACAGGCCGCTGATCCGTGGCAGCGAATCGGGAGGACGGACCGTTGAGCGTATCGGAAAGACTGCGGCTGCACGGTTTTAACAACCTGACCAAGTCCCTGAGCTTCAATATCTACGATGTCTGCTACGCGCGCAATGCCGAGCAGCGTCAGGCGTACATTGCCTACATCGACGAGGTCTACAACGCCGAGCGATTGACCCAGATCCTGACCCAGGTGGCGAATATCATCGGCGCCAACATACTCAATATTGCCCGGCAGGATTATGACCCGCAGGGGGCCAGCGTGACCATCCTCATCGCCGAGGAGGATGAGGTCGAGGAATCCCGTGTGGCGGGTGCCGAGCCCGGACCCCTCCCCGACACGGTGCTTGCCCACCTGGACAAGAGCCATATCACCGTGCACACCTACCCGGAGACCCATCCCGAGAACGGCGTTAGCACCTTTCGGGCGGATATCGATGTCTCAACCTGCGGTGTGATCTCGCCGCTGAAGGCCCTGAATTTCCTGATCCACTCCTTCGACTCCGACATCGTGACCATGGATTACCGGGTGCGCGGTTTCACGCGGGATGTGGAGGGCCGCAAGCACTTCATCGATCACGAGATCAACTCGATCCAGAATTATCTGTCGGAAGATACCAAGGAGCGGTACCACATGATCGACGTGAACGTTTACCAGGAGCACATGTTCCACACCAAGATGCTGCTGCGCGAGCCGAATCTGAGCAATTACTTCTTCGGCGAGTCGGCCGAGGATTTCTCGGACGAGGACAAGGGCGAGATTCGCCGCCAACTGCGCCGCGAGATGGCCGAGATTTTCTATGGCCGCAATCTGCAGCCCGGGCAGGAAGTCGCCCTCGGGCTCGACTTCAAATAGTCATCGGATCAGTCGAGACGAGCCATGTCCTACTATCGCTATCATGTATTTGTCTGCACCAACCAGCGGGAAGACGGCCGTGAGTGTTGTGCCAGTTGTGGCGCCGACGATGCCCGCGCGTATGTGAAGGATCGCGTCAAGGCGCTGGGGCTTGCCGGAAAGGGTGGTGTCCGCATCAATAACGCCGGCTGCCTGGATCGCTGCAGCGAGGGGCCGGTACTCGTCGTCTATCCGGAGGAGACCTGGTACACCTACGTCGATCGGGAAGATCTCGATGAGATTGTCGACAGCCATCTGGCGGATGGCCAGCCCGTCGAGCGGCTACGCATCTGAACGCCCCGCATCGTGCACTGCAAAAAAACACTTGACTGCCGCACTGCAACATTCGATACTGAAGCTGTCGGTTACGGGGTTCTCCGCCCCTCCCGACGCTACTCCTCCATCCTCCTTAATTGGTGGATTTGAAGGCGCGGCAACCCTCCATTTGCCGCGCCTCTTTTTTTTCTCCCGAAACACCCACGTAGCGCGTGATGCGCATGGTTGAACGGCCATGACCTTTGGGGTACCATTCCGGCCCTTCTCACAGGTTGATGGCTCTCGGAGTAGAGTTCGCATGAAGACGTTTAGCGCCAAACCGGCAGAAGTCGAGCGCGACTGGTTTCTGGTCGACGCCAGCGGTAAAACCCTGGGTCGTCTTGCCAGCGAGATTGCGCGCCGCCTGCGGGGCAAGCACAAGCCCGAATACACGCCCCACGTGGACACCGGCGATTACATCGTCGTCGTCAATGCCGACAAGGTGGAAGTCACCGGGCGCAAGACCACCGACAAGATGTACTACCGGCATACCGGTTACATCGGCAATCTGAAGAGCGTGAATTTCGAAAAGCTGCGGGCAGAACACCCGGAGCGGGTGATCCAGCTCGCGGTCAAGGGCATGCTGCCGAAGAACCCCCTCGGCCGTGCCATGATCAAGAAGCTGAAGATCTACGCCGGCACCGACCATCGGCACACGGCGCAGCAGCCGAAGCCGCTGGAACTCTAAGCGCCCTGCACAGGAACAGGAATGAAGCATGGCTGAACAACAGTATTACGGAACTGGTCGCCGCAAGACTTCTGCCGCTCGTGTATTCCTGCGGCCGGGTAAGGGCGACATTCGCGTCAACGGCCGTTCGCTTGACGAATATTTTGGCCGCGAAACGTCGCGGATGGTCGTGCGTCAGCCCCTGGAACTGGTCGAGGCTGTCGATACCTTCGACATCCACGTCAATGTCTCCGGCGGAGGCGCCAGCGGCCAGGCCGGCGCGATCCGGCACGGTATCAGCCGCGCCCTGATGCAGTACGACGAAAACCTGCGAGGCGTGCTGCGCAAGGCTGGCTTCGTCACGCGTGACGCCCGCATGGTCGAGCGTAAGAAGGTCGGCCTGCACAAGGCCCGTCGCGCCACGCAGTTCAGCAAGCGCTAAGGCTCGACATCCGTCCCGTGTTTTCTTGGGGGATCGTCTAGCGGTAGGACTACGGACTCTGACTCCGTCAACCCAGGTTCGAATCCTGGTCCCCCAGCCAATATCGAAGGGGTCACGCGAAAGCGTGATCCCTTCGTGTTTTTGGGGACTGCTGGCGCTGGTTCAGCCTTTTCCCAGATCCGCCGCCCGCCACAGATACCAGGCCGCCACGCTGCGATAGGGTGCACACACCGCACCGAGCTGCCGCATGCGCGATGCCGTCGGCAAGGTATCCAGCCCCTTCAGCCAGCGATAACCGCTGCGTACACCGAAGTCATCCGCAGGCATGACGTCCGGCCTGCCCAGGGTGTAGATCAGCAGGATCTCCACCGTCCAGCGGCCGATCCCCGACAATTGCACCAGTTGCCCGATCAACTCCTCGTCCGGCAGCGCAGCGGCGGCTTCGAGATCCGGAATCCTCCCCTCCAGCCGGGCCTCGGCAAGGCCGCGGATGGTGGTGATCTTGCGATGGGAGAAGCCGCATGTCCGGAGCGTGTCCACGTCCTGTGCCAGCAGTTGTCGCGGTTCGGGAAACGCGTCACCGGGAAACAGGGCAAGAAACCGCCCCAGGATGGCCGCCGCCGCCCGACCGTGGAGCTGTTGATAGGCCACCGCCCTCACCAGCGCCTCAAAAGGCTCCCGCGCGGGCCGCAACTCCATGGTGCAGGGCCCGACCCGCTGTATCAGGCGGGCCCAGTCCTCGTCGACAGTTGCAAGGTGTCGGCTGGCGGTTGCGTAATCGTAGGGCGTATGCAACATGAATCAGGTTCTCCCAGGGCAAATGGCACAAATGGAGGACGGGTTCGCCGATCAGAGACACGCCGTAAACCCATCCATGGGGGCTCGTATGCGAGGTCCCTCTCGCATACGGTCTCTGATCGGCGAACCCGTCCTCCATTCCCCGACCTCAGCAGTACAGCAATCGCCCAAATCCCATGCAGGCCACACCATCGCCTGCTAGTGTTCCATCATGGAAGTTCTGCTTCAGGATACCGGGCCATACGGATGCCATCACCATGACTGCCATCGACCGACGTTCCCACTCCCAGTCCACCCCCAAACAGCGCCCCGACAGTGAGCCGCCGATTCGCTATGCATTTGGCGCCACCGCCATGGGCCATGTGCTCGTCGCGGCCACACAGCGCGGCGTCTGCGCCATCGCCCTCGGGGATGACAGCAAGGCCCTGGTGGCCGAGCTGCAGGACCGTTTCCCCGCCGCCACCCTGATCCATGACGAGCCCGGCGTGGCGGACCTCTACGGCCGGGTCACGGCCTGGATGGAAACGCCGGGCGCCCTGGTGGACTTCCCCCTGGACATCCGTGGCACGCCGTTCCAGCGAAGTGTGTGGGATGCACTGTGCCGGATTCCAACTGGGCAGACCGTGAGCTATAGCGAACTCGCCGAACGGGTTGGCCAACCCCGGGCAGTGCGTGCCGTGGCTGGTGCCTGTGGCGCTAATGCCCTCGCCGTTGTAATTCCCTGTCACCGGGTCGTGCGCAAGGACGGTGGCCTGTCCGGCTATCGTTGGGGCGTGCAGCGTAAGCGCCTGCTGTTGAGCCGGGAACAGGAGGTCACTGCTCAAGCATGATGCAGGACCTGTTCGATGGGGTGGAGACCGCCGAATGGCGGGAGGAACTGTGCCCCGGTGCCGTGGTGTTGCACGGCTTGGCGTTGCGCCATGAAAAGGCAATTCTCGCCGCCGTTGAGCAGGTCTCCCGGGCTGTCCCGTTTCGCAGGATGGTCACCCCGGGCGGACACACCATGTCCGTGGAAATGACCAATTGCGGGAGCCTGGGTTGGGTCACGGACGAAACCGGCTATCGCTACGCGGAGCGTGACCCGCTCTCCGGGCAGCGCTGGCCGCCGCTGCCGGAACCGTTTTCCCAGATGGCCGCCGAAGCGGCGGACCTATGCGGTTTTCCGGGCTTCGAGCCGGACGCCTGTCTGGTGAACCGCTACCGCCCCGGGACCCGCCTGTCCCTGCACCAGGATCGCAACGAGCGGGATTTCGACCAACCCATCGTGTCCGTCTCCCTGGGGATCTCTGCGGTCTTTCTTTTCGGTGGTCTGCGCCGCCGGGACAAACCCCATCGTGTACCCCTGCGTCACGGCGACGTTGTGGTCTGGGGTGGGCCGGCCCGCATGCGCTATCACGGTGTGATGCCGCTCAAGCCGGACCGGCATCCGTTGCTGGGGGACTGTCGCATCAACCTAACGCTGCGTCGGGCGGCCTGAGGGGCTGGGTTTCAGCGGCGGAACAGCCAGAACAAGAGTGATGCCAACACACTGATGACCAGGCAGGTCATGATGGGGAAGTAGATCGTCGAGCCGCCGCGCTCGATCACGATATCGCCGGGCAGCCGGCCGAGCCCGAGCTTGCTGATCCACGGCCACAGCAAGCCAATGGCGATCAGGGCTATGCCGAGGATGATGAAAACCCTGCTCATTCAGGTTCTCCTCAGGCGCGACGCATTTCCTGTACACCTTCAGGGCCGCCCAAAAGCAGCAGATCGGCGGCGCGATGGGCGAACAGCCCGTTGGTGACGACGCCGACGATATTGTTGAGCTTTTCCTCCAGCGTGAGTGGCTCATCGATACGAAGTCCGTGCACGTCGAGGATCACGTTGCCGTTGTCGGTGACGACACCTTCCCGGTATACCGGACGGCCACCGAGCTTGACCAGTTGGCGGGCCACGTAACTCCGCGCCATGGGAATCACCTCCACCGGCAGGGGGAATTCGCCCAGCGTGCCCACCAGCTTGCTCTGATCGGCAATGCAGATGAACTGCTTGCTCACTGCGGCGATGATCTTTTCCCGGGTCAGGGCGCCGCCACCGCCCTTGATCATCTGCAGGTACTTGTTGATCTCGTCGGCGCCGTCGACGTACACCTTGATCTCCGCCACCGAGTTGAGATCCTCCACGGTGATGCCGATTCGCTTGAGACGCTCCGTCGAGGCTTCGGAACTCGACACCGCTGCGGGAATCTGGTCACGCAGTGGCGCCAGGGCATCGATGAAGTAATTGACCGTGGAGCCGGTACCCACCCCGATCACGCCGTTGCGGGGCAGGTGTGCGATAGCGGCCTCTGCCGCCGCCTTTTTCTGTGCGTCTGCGTTCATGCTGACTCTCCTGGCGGCAAATGCCGCTCATCATACGACCGGGTTCAGCGTCCTGAAACACGGGCCACGGATGCAAGGAGCCCGCAGCTTCCCTACACTACTGCCTTTCCCCGCGGATCGCACAATATCTCGCAACAAGACACCGGGGCTCCATGCACGCAACGGAAGGTACGGATGACCAAGCCCTATCTGGAACGCATACTCACCGCCCGGGTTTACGATGTGGCGCGCCACACCAGCCTCGATCCGGCGCCGAATCTCTCCACGCGACTGGGCAACAGCGTATTCCTGAAGCGTGAAGACCAGCAGCCGGTGTTTTCCTTCAAGCTGCGGGGCGCCTACAACAAGATATCCCGATTGTCAGAGGAACAGCGCGCGCGGGGGGTGATTTGCGCCTCGGCGGGCAATCACGCCCAGGGTGTCGCGCTGTCCGGCAAGGAACTCGGCATCAAGGCGGTGATCGTCATGCCCCGCACCACGCCCCGGATCAAGGTGGATGCGGTGCGTCGCCTTGGCGGGCGCGTGGTGCTCCACGGCGACAGCTACGACGAGGCCGCCGCCCATGCCCGCAAGCTGATGGAAGAACGCGGCATGACCTGGATTCCCCCCTTCGACGATCCTGACGTGATCGCGGGGCAGGGGACGGTGGGGATGGAAATCCTGCATCAGCATCCGGAGCAGCTGGACGCGGTGTTCGTCTGTGTTGGTGGTGGTGGCCTGATCGCCGGCATCTCGGTCTATATCAAGCATCTGCGCCCGGATATTCGCATCATCGGTGTGGAGCCGGAGGATGCCCCTACGCTGCACCAGGCCCTGGCCAAGCAGCGTCGCGTCAAGCTCGATCAGGTGGGGCTGTTTGCCGATGGCGTCGCTGTCAGCCAGATCGGCAAGGAGACGTTCCGGGTCGCCCGCAAGCACGTGGACGAGGTGATCCTGGTCTCCACCGACGAAATCTGCGCCGCCATCAAGGATATTTTCGACGATACCCGCACCGTGATGGAGCCCGCCGGTGCCCTGTCCGTGGCCGGCCTCAAGAAGTACGTGGAGCGCGAGGGGGTTCAGGGCCAGCGGTTCGTCGCCATCGCCAGCGGCGCCAACATGAATTTCAGCCGGCTCGGCCATGTGGCGGAACGGGCCGAAGTGGGTGAACACCGTGAAGCGGTGCTGGCGGTAACCATTCCCGAGCGGCCCGGCAGCTTCCGGCAGTTCTGCCAGACCATCGGTCAGCGGGGAATCACCGAGTTTAACTATCGCTATGCCGACCCGGATACGGCGCATGTGTTCGTCGGCGTGCAGTTGAACGACGGCCTCAGCGAACGGGACGCCTTGATCGAGGAATTACGTGCCGCCGACTACCCCGTGCTGGATCTCACCGAAAACGAACTGGCCAAGGGCCATATCCGTCACATGGTGGGCGGGCACGGGAATCTGGTGGAAGACGAGGTGCTATACCGCTTCGAATTCCCGGAGCGACCGGGGGCCCTGCTCAGGTTTCTCACCAAGCTGGGCAAGACCTTCAACATCAGCCTGTTCCATTATCGCAACCATGGCGCCGCCTATGGGCGGGTGCTGGTTGGCGTGCAGGTGCCGCCGAACCAGCGCAAGCGCTTTGCCGAATTCCTGGAGAAACTCGAGTACCGCTACCACGAGGAAACGGGTAACCCGGCCTACGAGCTGTTCCTCGCCTGACGCCTTCGCGGTGTGATCTCCGCTATCGCTTCTTGGCCTGGGAGAACGCCGCCGCCAGGGCGCCCTGCTGGGCAGCCGCCGCTTTGTCACGGCCACGGTCCGCCGGCTTCCCTGGCTTGTCGCGCCGCACCTGATCCTTGCGCGCCGCGTTGCCCTCGTGCGTCTTCCGGTCTCCGGGCAGGGCGTCCTGCAGGCGCATGCTGAGTCCGATACGACGGCGCTTGAGGTCCACCTCCATTACCTTGACCTTGACCACGTCGCCGGAGCGGGTGATCTCCCGTGGGTCCTTGACGAAACGATCGGACAGGGCGGAGATGTGGACCAGCCCATCCTGATGCACGCCGACGTCCACGAAGGCGCCGAAGTTGGTGACGTTGGTCACCACGCCCTCGAGGATCATCCCGGGTTCCAGGTCTTCCGGCTTTTCCACGCCGTCGCGGAAGCTTGCGGTACGGAACTCAGGGCGCGGATCGCGGCCGGGTTTTTCCAGTTCGCTGAGAATGTCCCGCACGGTGGGTTCGCCAAAGCGGTTGTCGGTGTAGTCCGCCGCATTCACCGATTGCAGGAACTGACGGTCACCGATGACCTGCTCCAGCCTTCGGCCGCTGATCTTTAGCAGGCGCTTCACCAGGGGATAGGCTTCGGGATGCACGGCGGATGCATCCAGTGGCTGCGTGCCGCCACGGATGCGCAGAAACCCGGCTGCCTGTTCGAATGTTTTCTCACCCAGGCGCGGGACCTGCTTCAGTGCCGCCCGGTTCGGGAACGGCCCGTGGGCGTCCCGGTGGGCAACCAGGTTTTCCGCCAATGTCTCGCTGAGCCCGGAAACACGCCGCAGCAGTGCCGCCGAAGCGGTGTTCAGGTCGACGCCCACGGCGTTCACGCAGTCTTCCACCACCGCCTCCAGGCTGCGTGCCAGACGGCTCTGACTGACGTCGTGCTGGTACTGGCCGACACCGATGGCCTTGGGGTCGATCTTGACCAGTTCCGCCAGGGGGTCCTGCAGTCGTCGGGCAATGGAGACGGCGCCCCGCAGAGAGACGTCCAGTTCGGGGAATTCCCGGGCGGCAAGTTCCGACGCGGAATACACCGAGGCACCCGCCTCGGATACCATCATCCAGGTCAGGCGAAGCGCGCCATGGCGCTTGCTGAGGTCTGCCACCAGCTTGTCAGTCTCACGAGAGCCGGTGCCATTGCCGATGGCGACCAGTTCAACACCGTGACGTTCGCAAAGCGCCGCCAGCACGGCGATGGATTCATCCCAGGCCTTGCGGGGAGGGAGCGGATAGATGGTCGCCGTTTCCACCACCTTGCCGGTGGCGTCTACCACCGCCACCTTGCAACCGGTGCGGATACCCGGGTCGATACCCATCACGCAGCGCGGTCCTGCCGGGGATGCCAGCAGGAGATCCTTCAGGTTGCGGGCGAACACGTCGATGGCCTCATGCTCCGCCTGTTCCCGCAATACGCCCAGCAGGTCTGTTTCGAGGCGCGTGAAGAGCTTGATACGCCAGGTGAAGCGGGCGACGCCGGCCAGCCAGTTATCGGCTGCACGTCCCCGTTGTTCGATTCCTGCATGACGGGCGACCCGTGCCTGGCAGTCGTCGGCAACGCTCGCATCGGTTCCGGCTTCGAGAATGAGCCGCAACACGCCCTCGCGGCGACCGCGGAACAGGGCCAGCGCCCGATGCGAGGGTATGCGCTGCAGTTTCTCGCTGTAATCGAAATAGTCGGAGAACTTTGCGCCCGCCTCACGTTGCTCGGGAACGACTTCCGAACGGAGCACGCCGTGTCGTAGCACCAAATCACGGAGTTCACCCACCAGGTCCGCCGATTCGGCGATGCGCTCGGCGAGCAGGTGCCTGGCACCCTCCAGTACCGCATCGGCATCCGCAAAGCCATGATCAGGTGCCAGGTAGTCGCCGGCGGCGCTAGTGGGCTTGATGTCCGGTTGCGACAGCAGCAGATCAACCAGGGGCTCCAGTCCGGCCTCCCGGGCGATCTGGCCGCGGGTCCGCCGCTTCTTTCGGTAGGGCAGGTAAAGGTCCTCAAGCCGTTGCTTGGTGTCGGCACTGCGCACGGCCCGCTCCAGTTCCGGGGTGAGCTTGCCCTGTTCCCCGATCTGCTCGAGCACCGTCCGCCGGCGTTCCTCGAGTTCGCGCAGGTAACCAAGTCGCTCCTCAAGCTGGCGGAGCTGGGTATCGTCCAGGCCACCAGTGGCCTCTTTGCGATAGCGGGCGATGAAGGGCACCGTGGCGCCGCCGTCCAGCAGGTCGACGGCTGCCTGTACCTGTTGCGGGCGCACGGTCAACTCGTCCGCGATGCGCCGGGTCAGTGTTTCGGTCATGGCTGTTCTGTTGGCTCCCGGTGGGTCGATTGCTGCGACTCGGCCCTCACCATACACCGGAGCAGGTTTCCGGTCATCGGGAGTCCTCAGCGGGATATCATCACGCCGACGCCGAACCGCACTCGGGGTTCAGCGGGTGCAGTCGCCCCACGGGCGGGCCATAGGTGCAGGGCGTCGGGCTCGATCACGGGAAATCGGTAATCGGCCTCGCCGATCTGTCCGGATACGATCTCGACGATCTCTCCCCGCACCGTGATCATGCGCCCGGCACGGTAGTCCTCCGGTTCGAGAAAGTCGGATTCCCGGACCAGAAACCGGCCCTGGGCGCTGGTGTCGGTACGCGGTTCCTCGTTGCGGTTGAGAGGGTAGGCGAGCACCTCCAGCAGGCTGCCGTCCTCCAGGCTGCGATTGTCGATGACCCGCCCGCCCCAGACCACGCGATCCCCGATAGCGCCATCACGGGCGGCCTGGGAGGCAATCAGCGTGGTGTTCAGCCCTTCCTCCCGGGACAGCCCCGGGCCGCTGGCGCAGCCGGTAAGCAGCAGCGCGATCAGGCTCGTTCCGATCAGAATCAATGCGTAACGGTTTAGCATGTCGGCCTACCAGCGTCTGAACGGGCGATAATGGGGGTGCCAGGGGTCATCCCACCAGGGGCGGTACCAGGGGTCATGCCAGCCATAGGGTGGTGGCTCCCGATAGACCAGCACCGGCTTCGGCCAGAGGTGATGACCTTCTACCTGCACTCGCGGGTAGTTGTAGCGGTAGTCGCCAACCTGCCGCCGCGTCGCACCGTCCAGGTGGCCGGACACGGTGATGTCCCGCCCCTGCTCGTAGATCGCCGGATCAACAAAGCCGGGAATGACTGCAAGGAAACGGCCGTCGCTGGTATCGGTGGTCCGGGGTCGGCTGTCCCGGTCCAGCGGTCTGAAGACGACTTCCACCAGCGTCTGGTCAGTGCGGTTTTCGACTCCGGCGATGGTACCACCCCAGCGGATACGCTTGCCGCGATGGGTGTCCGCATCCCGTGCCGCCGCGGCAAGGCCGGGGGCGTCGTCGTCGGGTGGCGCCTCCACGGCTGCCGGGATGGCGGCACAGCCGAGCAGCAGGCCGACGGGCAGCAAGAGCAAGAGCAGACGGATCACCACGGCCATATCCCTGACGACGATTAGTCGCTTGGACTGCTGAAACGACGGCGGTGTTCCCGCAGCCCGGCAGTGGCAACCAGGTAGACGCCCAGAACGATGAGCCCGAGGCCTGCAAGGCTGTTCAGGGTGATGGTCTCGCCAAGGGACAGGCTCGCGGCCACCAGGCCCACCGCCGGCACGCCCAGCGCCCCGACGGAGGTTGTCACGGCGGGCAGGTAGCGGGTGACCGTCAGCATGGCCCAGAAGCCGAAGCCTGCCGTGATCGGGCCGTTGTAGATGAGGATGGCGATGAATCCGGCGTGTTGCCAGGGCACTGGTTGCCAGCCTTCGAACCACAAAGTCAGTGGAACAATGCAGATGAGGCCGGCAAGAAACTGCCAGGGCGCCAGGGCCAGTGGAGAGCCCTTCTGACCCCGCGCCCGGACCATCACGATGGCAAGCGCCCAGCCCAGGGCGCCAAGCAGCAGCATCAGGTGTCCGGCGACCATGCCGGGTGTGGACCAGTCAAAGCCCCAGGGGCTCAGCATCACCAGCACGCCAAGCAGGCCGGCAGCGACGCCCAGGGCCCGCAAGTAGCCCAGGGTTTCCCCCAGGATCAACACACTCATGGGGGCGACCCAGACCGACATGGTGTAGCCGAGTATGGCGGATCGGCCTGCCGGCACCGTCTGGAGTGCCATGCTGACCAGGGCCAGATAGCCGGCCATCTGCAGTACACCCACCACGATCACCATGGGCCAGTCACGTCGGTGCGGCAGGCGCAGATCGCCCAGCAGGTAGGCAATGACCATGACGCTGAGCAGGCCGCTCAACAGGCGCAGGGATACAAAGGTCAGCGGTGACACCATTTCCAGTGCCACCTTCATGATGGGCCAGTTAATACCCCAGAGGACCACGACCACTGCGAACAGCAGGGCAGCGCGCGGCGTGGTCACGAGTTCAGTCGTCGCTTAGCAGTGCCAGCTGGCTGTTGGTCATTTCCTGCAGCTGGGCGAGCATGTTGCCGGTCTGGGAGCGGAAGTCGGCGATATACTGACTCGACACCGGTTCGCCGTTGGGCAGATTCACGGACATCGGGTTCTGGTGCGCGCCGTTGACCTTGAACTCGTAGTGCAGGTGTGGCCCGGTGGCGAGACCGGTGGCGCCCACGTAGCCGATCACCTGCCCCTGCTCTACCCGGGAACCATTGCGCAGGCCGTTGGCGTAGCGGGACATGTGCGCGTACAGCGTACGGATCTGGTTGGTGTGTTGAATGACCACGGTGTGGCCGTAGCCCCCGCGGCGACCCACATGCACCACGCGACCGTTGCCACTGGCCATGATCGGCGTACCCGTCGGTGCGGCAAAGTCGGTGCCGAGATGGGGGCGGCGGACCCCGAGCACCGGATGCTTGCGATTGCGATCAAAGCTGGAGCTGATGCGGGCATTCTGCACCGGGCGCCGGATGAAGGCCTTGCGCAGGTTCTCGCCGTTGGGCCCGTAGTAACCGCGGTTGCCGTCCGGATCCTCGTAGAACACCGCTTCGTGGCGTCGCCCGCGGTTGATGAAAGTCGCGGCCAGGATGCGGCCATCGCGGACCTTCTCGCCGTTCAGGAATTCTGCTTCGTAGATGATGGAAAACGCATCGCCGCCCCGGATATCCCGGTTGAAGTCCACCTGCCATTCGAAAATGGTCATCAACTCCATGATGTGGCGGTTTGACAGGCCGGCGCGCCGGCCGGATAGGTAAAGGGACCGGTCGATGGTGCCGGCTGCCTGCAGCTGGCGTGTCTCCAGCACTTCCTCATGCACGCTAACCGCGAACCCGCCGTCCTCATCCCGGTCGATCTGCAGGGTGCGGGTGTTGTCGAGCTTGTAACGCAAGGCGGCCAGCCCGCCTTCGTCGTGAAGGCGGAACAGAATCTCGTCGCCGGGGTAGATCCGGGTGAGAGCCTTCGCCTGATCATCGGCGTTGACCACCCGATGCAGCTCCGCCGCGCTCAGCCCCGCCCGGGAGAAAATCGCTGCCAGGCTGTCGCCACGCCGCACCTCCACGCGCTCGAAACTTTCTTCCGGCGGTGGCAGGCGCGCGGCGAGTTCGGAGACGATTGCGTCCACGGACGGGTCTGCAACGAACGGCAGGAAAGGCTCCATCCAGGCCTGCATTCCGGCCCAGCCGTTGCCCGCATCAGACGCGCCATTTTCCATCGGCCGTGGCACGGCAACTTCTCGCTGGGCCTCGTCAGCGCGACGCAATCTCAGTGATACAGGCCAGAAGCCCGAATCGTTGCCATCGTCGTAGTCGGCCCGGCCGTTGGCGTGATGTTCCTGCGGCTTGTCATCAACCCGCTTGTCTTCCGTCGATCCGTTGCTTGCGGCGGGCAGCGCGGTCAAGTGCTCGCCGTTCAGTGCAGGCAGCTCCAGCGGCAGCGATGTTCGCGTGGATTCCGCAGGGTGTGTCGGGCTGGCGGATGGTGTGGCCGCCGTCTCCTCGATACTGATGGCCGCCTGTTCACCTGGCGTCATGGCCAGGGCCAGCATGCCGGCGGCGGCCACTGCGACCGCGATGAAGACGGGTTTTCTGCGATTTGTGACGAGGCGCTGAACCGGTCCGCGCCGCCGCGAGGAGTCTTTGAAATCGAGATCGGTCAGTCGTGGTGGTCGCAAAATGACTCCTCCGGCGCGCTTCGCTCCGTGCTGGCTAGGCGCGGGATCCGTATGCTGGCTGTAACCCTATATCAGGGCTCTTTAGCGCTCAAGCACAAATGTTTTGCAAAATACTGGAACTGTTGGCTTTTGGCTACATGCCATCGCTCTCGGTTTGGAGGATGACCGTATTGTCTGCCGGCCATAATTCCAGCGTTTCATCCAGATCGTTGAGACTGTTGTAACGAATCATCGATTGGATTTCCGCGACGTAGTCCTCGCCTCGCTCGGAATAATTGGTCAGCGTGGTGGCCAGTTGCTCGCCACGCGGGACAGCGTCGGCACCGCGTGCCTGCGCCCGCATCAGGCGAAATTCGTGATAGGCATCGCCCACGTTGATGGTGTAGACGTAGTTGCGCACTGAAGCCTGCAGGTTGGGGAAGATGCGCACCCGATGGGTCGCCCCCTCGGCTCGCTGCTCTGGTACCAGGCCCTGGTCCGGCTGCCAGGTCCACACGCCGAACAGATTGTTTGCCTCGCGGGTAAACCGTGAGGTTCCCCAGCCGCTTTCGTTGGCGGCCTGAGCCAGGGCCATGTCCACCGGCACGGCATCGATACGGCGTAGCAGAGACTCGCGAAAAGCGTCGTCGTTGGGGTCACCGTCGACGCGAAACCGCTGCCCCAGGGTGGCCAGGGCGCGGTAGTCGGACGATTCCTCGGCGATCATGCCTTGAGCGAGCATCTCCTCCACACGCTGCCGGGTTTCCAGCATGCGCTGGTTCTCGGCCATGATCATGGGTAGCAGGCTGCGGAAGAACAGGGCCTTGCGGCGCTCCACCTCCAGCTCATCCATGGCTTGCGGGAAAGTCATGATCGCCACTGCCGGCACAGGACCCTCGGGCGGCCAGGCGAATTCAAGTGCGTCGAAGATGCGCTCGATTTCATCTGCCGACGCCGCCGGAAGTTCGATCATGCTTGGCAGCAGGTCAGCCCGCTCTCCGTAGGTCAACTCCGAGGGCAAGGGCGGAATGTCGTCTGGTAGTTCGGTTTCATCCTCCCGCAGCATCTGGGCGCCCACACTCAGCTGATGGGAGGCCAGACTCAGCCAGCCGAACCAGAGCGCGACACTCATCAGCACGAGTGCACCGCCAAGTACCAGCGTATGGCGCGCCCAGCTCCGGTGCGTCGTTGCGTTGTCCACGTTGCTCATAGTCGAACCTCTTTGGCTCCGGTGCCGCTCGAAGCGCCGCGGGGCGTGCAGCGGCCTGCCTGTCGTCGGGCTACTCCAGCGTCAGGATGTGACGCCATTGCTCCTCGGTGACGGGCATCACCGACAGACGATTACCGCGGCGAACCAGTGCCATGCCCTCGAGGGCCGGGTCCGCCTTCAACTCCGGCAAGGGAATGGTGCGCTTCAGGTGGCGCACGTAGCGAAGATCCACCATGAACCAGCGCGGTGCGTCCGGATCGCTCTTGGGGTCGTAATGGGGGTCGTTGGGATCGAAGGCGGTGTGGTCCGGGTAGCCTTCCCGCGACACCTCGGCGATGCCCACGATTCCCGGCACCTTGGTGTTGGAGTGATAGAAGAATACCTGATCGCCAACGCGCATCTCGTCACGCATCATGTTGCGTGCCTGGTAATTGCGCACCCCGTCCCAGTGTTCGGTCTGCTTGGGGCGGCCCTGCAGATCGTCGATACTGAATTCGTCGGGTTCGGACTTCATCAGCCAGTACTGCATGAATCTCTCCGCCTGCCAAAAGGCCGAGATTTTACACTATCCTGCGTGTTTGCTCAGTTGTCTGCCCGGTGGCGACGAATCCGCGATCCGTGGCAATGGCTGCCATCGCGACGTCCCACGACTCCGCCGGCACCTCGGGGCTTTGCTGGCAGCCGTGGGCCAGCCCGATGAGCAAGGGGCGTCCCCAGCGATGGCGCCGATGCAGGAAAGCGAAGGTCCGGTCGTAGAAGCCGCCACCCATACCCAGTCGATTACCCTGTGTGTCGAAGGCCACCAGAGGCATGAACACGCAGTCCATGCGGGATGGCGGCAGCAGCCGCGTGTTGACGGGTTCCGGAATGCCCAGAGGATTCCGCCGCAGGATGGTGCCGGGACGATAAAGCGCAAACCGCAGGCTACGGTCGCGGCGCAGTACTGGCAGGTAGACCCGCTTGCCAAGACGCCAGGCCATGGCGACCAGTTCGGCGGGATCGAGTTCGCCGTCGTTGGCAAGGTAGGCGGCGATATGGCGAGCTCGCAAGAAGCTGCGGGATCGGCTTACCAGCTTTGCCAGACGCGCTGCGGCGAGCCGCTGTTCACGGGGTGACAGCGCCCGGCGTCGCTGGCGCATGGCGCGCCGCAATCGGCTACGCAAATCGGAATGGCTTGCCATGGTCACGCTGTACGAAAGAGGTGGGCACCCCCCGCCTGCGCCGTGCGGAGCTCGCCCCTTGAACCCGACGGTTCAGGTGGGGACGATGAGCCATGCTTTAGGCTTTCCGCTCGTGGCGGACATGCGCACCAGACATGGCCACATCAGTTCCCCGGGCGATATCGTTGAGGGTCAAGGATTGCAATGCCCGCTCTCGAACGCCGCAGGGGATGCCTCACGAGCTATGGTGGGGGTTTGTGGCGGTAACTGCAAGCGGCGCGGCTCAGCCTTCGACTGTGCCGTTCAGCGCGGCAGCCAGCCGTTGATCCATGGTCCGGACGCGATCTTCTACCAGCGCGAGTACGCCGTCGTGTCGGGATTCAAGTTGCAGCATCTCGTGGGAGATGTTGAGTGCGGCCATGACCGCGATACGGTCCGCGCCCACGACCTTGCCTGAGTCACGGATCTCCTTCATGCGACGATTCAGGAATCCCGCAGCCCGCAGCAGCCCTTCACGCTCGTCTTCCGGGCAGGCGATCAGGTACTCCTTATCGAGAATCATGACCTTGACGGGTTCGGTGGACGCCTTCATCAATGCTGCTCCATCGCCTTCAAGCGGCTGATCATTGCCTCGATACGGGAGCGGGCGACCTCGTTTTTCTCAAGCAGGCCGGCTCGCTCAGCGTTCAGGGATTCCTGGGATTGGCGCAGCACCCGGTTCTCTTCGTCAAGACGACGACAGCGCTGCACCAGCACCTCGATGCGGTCCTCGAGTCGCCGGAGCTCTTCCCTGATATGTGTTGTGGCTTCGTCTGTCATGCCTGACCCCCACGCCCGCGGATGACCCGTCACGCGGTGCAACGATGCTAGGATAGCCGTTTTGGCCCCTGTTTCATACGTGAGCACAAGCGCTGCGGAGCGAGGCATGCAGAACACGCCCATTGACTACGACGATGTTCAGGCCGCGCTGTCCGCTGTCGGTTCTCCGATGGATGCTGCCGAGGCCCACGGCATACTCTGCGGCCTGTTTGCGGCGGCGGGTCAGGCGGACGCCGCCGGCTGGATGGCGCAGGTGCTGGACGGTACAGAGCCCCGCGGTGAGGAGGCCCGCCGCGTACTCGAAAGACTGGCATCGACCTACGATGAAACTCGCCGTGGTCTGGATGACTCCAATCTGTCGTTCGACCTGTTGCTGCCGGGTGACGCTACACCGCTGCACGAGCGGGCGGCGGCGCTGGGCGGCTGGTGCAGTGGCTTCCTGTTCGGTTTGGGAAGTGGCTCCGAGGCCAAAGCCCTGCCCAGCGGCGGCGATGTGGAAGAGGCGGTTGCCGGGCTTGCCGAGATCGCCCGGGTGGATGCCGAGGCCGCCGACGGCAGCGACGAAGCGGCATACTCCGAACTGGTCGAATTCGTGCGGGTGTCGGCGCTGATGATCCGCGAAAATCTGCAGCCGGTGACCCGCGCGAAGCCAGTCGATGTGCCGGGCGCGCCAGGCGGGCAGCGGCTTCATTGAGCCCCGGGCTCCATCGTTACACGAATCTGGAGGACACATGCAGCAGCAGGAATTCAGCCGACGCCGTCAGGAACTCATGAGCCTGATGGGCGAAGGCAGCGCCGCGGTGCTGGCCGCCGCGCCGGAGCGTATTCGCAATCGTGATGTGCACTATCGCTTTCGACAGGACAGCGACTTCCACTACCTGACGGGTTTCTCCGAGCCCGAGGCGGTACTGGTACTGGTGCCCGGGCGACCCCAGGGGGAGTTCATCCTGTTCTGTCGTGAACGCGACCCGGACCGGGAGATCTGGGATGGGCCACGCGCTGGACAGGACGGTGCCGTGCGGGACCATGGCGCTGACGATGCCTTTCCAATCGACGATATCGACGAGATCCTCCCCGGCCTGCTGGAGGGCAAGGAAAAGCTCTATTGCGTGCTCGGTGTCGACCCGGAGTTCGATCACGCCCTGTTCGGCTGGGTCAACCAGATTCGCGGTCGGGCCCGGGCCGGTGCCCGCGCCCCCGGCGAGTTCGTTGCGGTGGAGCATCATCTCCACGAAATGCGCCTGATCAAGAGCGCGGCGGAGATCGAGTTGATGCAGGAGGCGGCCACGGTTGCCGCTGCTGCTCATCGACGGGCCATGGAAGTCACCCGACCGGGCATGCATGAGTTCGAAGTCGAGGCGGAGTTTCAGGCCATCTTCCGCCGCCACAACGGCGAACACGCCTATCTGCCCATCGTCGGCGGTGGCCGCAATGGCTGCGTGCTGCATTACATCAACAATAATGCGGTGCTGAACGACGGCGAGTTGTTGCTCATCGACGCGGGCTGCGAACTGGATTGCTATGCGTCGGACATTACCCGCACCTTTCCGGTCAACGGGCGTTTCAGCGGCGAGCAGCGCGCCGTCTACGAGGTCGTCCTCGAGGCGCAGTTGCAGGCCATCGCCGCAGTGGCTCCCGGGGCGCACTGGAATCGCGCCCACGAAGTCGCCGTGCGGGTGTTGACCCAGGGCCTGAAGGATCTCGGTCTGCTCGAGGGGGAACTCGACGGGCTCATCGAGAGCGAAGCCTATCGGCCGTTCTACATGCACCGCACCGGCCACTGGCTGGGCATGGACGTCCATGACGTCGGCGACTACAAGCTCGGCGGGGAATGGCGGGAGCTCGAGCCTGGCATGGTGCTGACCATCGAGCCGGGGCTCTACATCAGCGACAGCATTCCCGAGGTGGACTCCCGCTGGCACAACATCGGCATTCGTATCGAGGATGACGTGGCGGTGACCCGCGACGGCCATCTGGTGCTCAGCGCCGCCGCGCCCAAGACCATGGACGACATTGAAAACCTGATGCGGCACTGAGCCTTCCATGCAGACCATGCCTGAAGTGGACGTATTGATCGTCGGCGGCGGCCTGGTGGGCGCGAGCCTGGCTCGCGCCCTTGCCGGTAGCCCGCTGCGCATCGCCTTGGCAGAGGCTGTGCCACCGGCCGACCCCGGTCAACCCAGCTTTGACGATCGCAGCACGGCTCTTGCCCCTACCAGCAGGCGCCTGTTCCAGGCCCTGGGGCGTTGGTCGGAGATTGCGCCGGAAGCTGCGCCGATCCGTGGCATTCACGTGTCCGATCAGGGGCGTTTCGGCGTCACCAGGCTGCGGGCAAGCGACGAGGGCCTGGAGACCCTGGGCCATGTGGCTCCCAATCGGGTTCTGGGGCGTGCCCTGGCTGCAGGGCTGGAAACCCAGGCCAACCTGCACTTGTATGCCCCGGCGAGGGTCACGGAGGTTGAGCAGAGTGACGCCGGTGTACGCGTAGGGCTCGATGGAGACGCGGTTCCCGAGCGCATTCATGCCCGGCTGGTGATTGCCGCCGATGGCAGCCGCTCCCGGTTACGCAAGCGACTGGGCCTTGCCCTCACGGAGCGCGATTACGGGCAGTCCGGCATCGTTGCCAATGTCGCGCCGGCCCGGGATCACGGTGGCTGGGCCTACGAACGGTTCACCCGGGAAGGTCCGCTCGCCGTGTTGCCCCAGACCGGTGGCCGCTGCGCGCTGGTGTGGACCATGAACACCGAGCGTGCAGATGCCGTGATGGCGCTGGATGACGATGCGTGCCTTGCGCAGTTGCAGCAGGCCTTCGGCTATCGCCTCGGTGCCTTTGTCAGGCTGGGTCGGCGTCAGGCCTACCCATTGCAGTTGCTGCGCATGCCCCGCCGGGTCGCCGGGCGGGTGCTGTTTGTTGGCAATGCGGCCCGCACGTTGCACCCAGTGGCCGGTCAGGGCTTCAACCTGGCTCTGCGGGACGTGGCGGAATTGGCTGAACGTCTTCACGCCGTCGCCTGTGCTGGTGGTGATCCCGGTGCGGCCGGCGTCCTGCACGACTACGAGCGCGCCAGGCAGGCCGACGAGGGCAGAGTGGTGGCGCTGACCGATGGGCTGGTTCGCCTGTTTTCCAACGCCAACCCGTTCCTGGCCCTGGGCCGCAACCTGGGCCTGTTGGCCATGGACCTGTTGCCGACGCTGCGCCGGGAGTTCGCCCACCAGGCCATGGGCCGCCGCGCGCGCTTGCCGCGACTCTCCCGGGGCCTGCCCCTGCAGATGATGGTGGACGATGGCACGTCCTGATTTCGATGTCTGTATTGCCGGTGGCGGCATGGTCGGCGCGGCAACCGCACTGGCCCTGGCTGACCATGGGCTGCGTATCGCCGTGGTCGAACCCAGGGGGGGCGCCAGGTGGCAGCAGGACGTCATGGATGAACGGGTGTCCTCGATCACCATTGCCAGTTGGCGACTATTGGTGCGCCTCGGCGCCTGGGACTTCATTCAAGCACGACGGGCATCACCCTTCGAGGCGATCCACACCTGGGATGACGATGGTGCCGTGCGCTTCCGGGCAGCGGATATTGGCGAGCCGCGCCTGGGCTGGATTATCGAGAACAGCCTGTTGCAGACGGCGCTGCTGGAACAACTCCAACTACGTGACGATGTGGAAATGCTGGCAGGGGCGGCGATTGCGGGCTGGACGCGCGAAGCCGACGGCCTGCGTGTGCGCCTGTCCGACGGCCGCCGGCTGGTCAGTCGTCTGCTGGTGGCCGCCGACGGCGGACGGTCCGCCGTGCGGGAGCAGGCCGGTATCGAGGTCCGGGAGCATGCCTACGGTCAGCAGGGTATCGTCGCGACGGTGACCACCGAACAGGGCCACGGCGGCATTGCCCGGCAGCGCTTTCTCGCCAGCGGCCCGCTGGCCCTGTTGCCCCTGGCGGACGGGCGCACGTCCCTGGTCTGGTCGGCGGACGACGGCACCGCCCGCGCCCTGCTTGCCATGGGCGATGCGGCCTTTGCCGAGGCGCTGGCGGATGGCATTGAGCGGGTGCTCGGCGCGGTGCTGTCGGTGACGCCGCGATTGGCGTTTCCACTACAGTCCCGCCTGGCGCAACGCTACATCGGCGAGCGCATCGCATTGGTGGGTGACGCCGCCCATGTGATCCATCCGCTGGCCGGGCAGGGTGTGAACCTGGGGCTGCTGGATGCTGCCGCCCTGGCGGAGACCGTTTGTCGGGGTGTGGCTGGTGCCGGTAGGCGGGATCCGGGTCGCGCCAGTGTGCTGCGGCGTTATGAACGCTGGCGTCGTGGAGACAATCGGCGCATGCAGTTTGCGATGGACGGTTTTCACTGGCTGTTTGCCAATGACGACCCCATCCGTCGGCGAGCGCGCAATCTTGGGTTCCAGTTGACGGATCGTTGCCCCCCGGCGAAGGCGTACTTCATGCGCCACGCCATGGGCCTGCGAGGAGAACTGCCGGCATTGATGCGGGAGCCTGTCTCTGCAGAATGCTAGGGCGAGACCGAACCGAACAGGATTTCCTGCATTTCGATGGCCTGCAGGTCGGCTTCGAGTTGAAGCTGTTCCGCAAGGCGCATGTCCACCATGATATGCGCCCGGGCGAAGGGGTGCAGGCGGGGTAGCCCGGTCTCTGCCTGGCGCGGCAGCACATGGCCTGGCTCTGCCTTGTCGGTCAGCGCGTCGGCGACGTGAATGACGCTGACCTCCAGCGGATAGCGAGCCGCACTATCCGGTGTATGGTGAAAGGCTGCTGCCTCGCGGTAGAGGTCCGGCAGACGCCAGTGTCGCAGCAATGCATCGCCCACCTGGCAGTGATCGAAGCCCAATGCCTCACGCTCCAGCCGGTAAAGGGGGCGCTCACCCTCTGCGCAGCGTTGCAGAATCTGGCGACTTTCTTCCTGCAGGCGATGGTAGATCGCCAGTTTGCCCAGGTCGTGCAACAGCCCGGCAATGAACAGGCTTTCCGGATCGCGATAGCCGATGTGGTTGCCGAGCCCCCGTGCCATGAGCCCGCAGCGAATGCTGTGGTGCCAGTAGCCTTCCAGGTCGAGCACGTCGGTGTCCAGGTGACGTAGCGCGCTGGACACCGACACGGTCAGCAACAGGTCGCGCAGCCCACGGGCTCCGAGGATGGTGACCGCCATGGGGATGTTGGTGATTCGGGAGGGGAATCCGTAGTAGGCAGTATTGACCACGGACAGCAACCGCCCTGTCAGCGCCGGATCCTGGGCCACCACCTGCGCCACGTCCGCCGTCGTCGAACCGGGGTCATCCAGCATTTGCGAGACGCGATAATAGACCGCCGGCAATGCGGCAAGCTTGGTCACGTCCTTGGCGAGGCTGTCGGGCGTCATCGCGGATCCAGTTATTGAAAACTATTCGAGTATAGCCCCGGCGTGTGTCAGGCCGTCACGCTTGATGTCACGTTCGCTTGCCGCGTTGTGAACTGGTTCACGCTTGACCCCCCCGGTGGTAGACAGTGTCGAGCAATGCGTCCAGTGAATCCAGTGGCGGTCCATGATGGCTGCTGCGGAACACCCAGGCGCGGCAGCCGTCGCCATCGCGCTGTTTGTCGGCCAGGGCCGTGGTGTCCGCGCCCGCACCGGGCGGCAGGCTGTAGGTGGCAAGCCCTGGCTGGTAGTAGCGTTCAAGGGCACGTCGCCAGGCGCTGGTATCCGCAGGTTCGCCGCGAAGCACAACCTGCCGGGGCGCATGCAGATGTTCGTCCAGCGCCTGCGCCAGCGAGGGGCAGGCGCCAGGCTGCTCCTCGAGGATGTCCCAGGCGGCGCGCAACGCCCGGTCGGCGGCATTGAGGTAACGCGGCTCACTCAGCAGGCAGCCGAGCCGGCGAAGCCCGGAAACTGCCGCGGAGGTCGCCGTGGGCATGCCATTGTCCGCCAGAGCGGTGGCGTAGTCCTTCACGGGAGCCTCGCCGCCGGCGTCGGTAGCCAGCAGCGTGCCGTCTTCGCCCTGGAAGTCATCGACAAGGTCATCAGCAAGGCGCTGGGCCAGTTGCAGGGCCTCGTCTGACCAGCGACTCTGCAGCAACTCCAGTGTCGCCGTCAGCATGAACGCCGTGTCTTCGAGGAACCCGTTTTTGGCGATATCCTCACCCCGACGCTCGCTGCACACGCGATCCGCCCTGCACACGGTGTCGTGCAGGGCCTGCCACGCGCCTTCAGCCGCGTCGATCCAGTGCTGCTCTTCCAGTATGCGGCCAGCTCTGGCAAGCGTCCTGACCGCGAGCGCGTTCCAGCTCGTCCGTACCGTCTGATCCAGGCTGGGTCGGGGTCGTCGCAACCGCGCCGTATACAGTTTGTGGCGAGCACGCCGCAGTCTTTCAAGCACCAGGTCGCGGGGCTCGCGCAGACGCTTGCTCAGTTCCGACACCGAGGCATAAACGTGGAAGTGCCAGCGATCACCGACATTCGGATCGTCATCCAGCCCGAAGCGCCGTTCGATCAGCCGGTACTCCGCCGCGTTGAGCACACGCCTTGCCTCGTCTGGCGTCCAGGTATAGTAGCGGCCCTCACCGCCATCGGACTCGGCTGCCAGTGTCGAGTAGAAGCTGCCCTGGTCGTCCCGCATCTCCCGTAACAGCCACTCGGCGGTCTCCCGGGCAATGCGGGCATAGAAGTCGTCGCCGGTGGCCTGGTAGGCGTCGGCGTACAGGCCGAGCAGCAGGGCGTTGTCGCTCAGCGTCTTCTCGAAGTGGGGGACCATCCACCAGGGATCCACCGAATAGCGTGCAAAGCCACCGCCGATCTGGTCATTGATACCCCCCAGGGCCATGCGTCGCAGTGTCGTGCATGCCATGTGCAGGGCCTGGCGGTCACCGTGGCGGCCGTAGCGCGCCAGCAGGAAGTCCAGTGTTGACGCCTGGGGATACTTGGGTGGATCGCTGAAGCCGCCGAGGTGGCCATCGAAGGCCGCTGCGATGTCGGCCCGGGCCTGCTCGATGGGCATGGACGACAGCGGGGCTTCCTTGCTCATGCCGGCTCCTTTGGTGTCATGACGGGATGCTACCATGTGGACATGTCTCGCGAACCAATGGATTACCGCCCAGCATGCAACTCGAAGCGGACGGTTGGCTGACGTCGGTCCGGCGGCTGGCGTCGCCTAATGCCGATGAACGGCCGCCGGGAACCAGCATTGATCTGCTCGTCATCCACTGCATCAGCCTGCCGCCTGAACGATACGGGGGGCCATGGATCGATGCCCTGTTCACGAATACCCTCGATTGCGACGCCCACCCCTATTTCGAGGGGTTGCGCGGCCTGCGTGTCTCCAGCCATCTGCTGCTCCGTCGCGATGGCAGCCTGACCCAGTATGTGGCCCTGCATCGGCGTGCCTGGCATGCCGGTGTGTCTGTCTGGGAAGGCAGGGAGCGATGCAATGACTATTCCATCGGCATCGAGCTCGAGGGGGATGAACAAACCCCCTACACCGTGCGCCAGTACCGGCGCCTCGCAAGCCTGACACGGGTGCTCACCAGGGCCTATCCGGCGATTACGCCTGCGCGGATCGTGGGACACAGCGATATTGCTCCGGATAGAAAGACTGACCCGGGTCCGAGCTTCAATTGGGAGCGTTATCGTCGTTCATTGCACCAGCTTGGGGCTTGAATCGTCCTGGCCGGGGGGCTGGCGGATCAGGCCGGCTTCATGGCTACGGGACATTTCACGGTGGTGCGGCGGGCGTCGGCATCCAGTTGAATCGCGGTGAGCTCACCGCCCCAGAGACAACCGGTATCAATGGAGATCACGTCCGGCTGGTCATAGAAGCCGAGGGTGGACCAATGGCCGGTTACCAGGCGGGTGCCGGTGGGCAGCGGGTGCCGATGGGGGACATGAAACCAGGGCAGGTAGTCCGGGGGCTGGCTGCCGGGTTCGCCCTTGAAATCCAGCAGCAGGCTCCCGTCCGGTGCGCAGTAACGCATGCGGGTCAGTGCGTTGATGATGTAACGCTGCCGATCCCAGCCCCTGAGGGCGGGATCCCACTGTGCCGGATCATTGCCGTAGATTTCTGCCATGAACAGGTTGAACTCGTCTCCCCGTAGTACCTCTTCGGCCTCCCGGGCGCAGGCCCGGGCAACGTCCAGCGTCCACGGCGGGGCGATACCGGCATGGGTCATGACATAGCCAAGTGTGGGATCTTCATGCATGAGCGGTTGGCGCCGAAGCCAGTTCATCAGCTCGTCTCGGTCAGGTGCCTGGAGTACGTCCGCCACAGTGTCCGAACTCTTGAGCCCGGAGGCGCCGGCCCAGATAGCGAGCAGGTGCAGGTCATGGTTGCCGAGCACGGTCACCACGTGATCGCCCATTGCCTTTACGTAGCGCAGGACTTCCAGGGACTGCGGACCGCGATTCACCAGGTCGCCGGTCAGCCACAGGCGATCCCGCCCCGGACGGAAATCAAGCCGTTCCAGCAGTTCGAGGAACTGCGGATGACAGCCCTGGATGTCGCCAATGCAGTAGGTCGCCACGATCAACTCCGGCAGTGGTGGGCGAGGTCTCGCATCAATGCAGCGTTCTGGGCATGGCCAGCGTGAAAGCCGGAATGGCGGCGGTAAAGGTGGTGCCGTCATCGGCGATCAGTTCATAACTGCCTTCCATGCTGCCCACCGGCGTATTGAGCATGGCACCGCTGGTATAGCGGAACTGATCCCCCGGGCCGAGCAGGGGTTGTTCGCCGACAACGCCTTCGCCACTGACTTCCCGCCGCTCGCCATTGGCATCCGTGATGATCCAGTGCCGACGCACCAGTTTTGCCGCCATCTCGCCCAGATTTTGAATGGTCACCGTATAGCTGAATACGTAACGATCCTCCTGGGGAGCGGACTCCTGGTCCAGATAGGCGGGTTCCACCTCAACGCGGATGCTGTAGCGAGACGAGTCGGTCATCGGTCGCGGGTCTTCCTGTGCTGAACGTGTCGATTCGGTGAGTGGCGCCGGTTGCAGGGCGCCGTCTCCAGCATGAGCAGTGTAACGGCAGTGGTGCAGTGCGGGAAAGTCGGCCCTTGGCGATCCGGTCCCGAGAGCCGTTTTCGGACATGAAACAGACAGATAATCAGCGGGATGCGACGGACGTCCGTTGATAAATGAGACCGTTGACACAGTCTCCGGGCGGTCAATGCCTTATAAAACTGGACCATGGACTACAAACAACGACGTTATCCCCGGCCTGATCCGGTGCTCCTGCTCGCCGTCGGCGTCGCCGTGGCTGTGCTCCTGACCCTGCTGTAGGGCCGGGCAGGTAGACAGGGAATTCTCTAGATGCGCACTGCGAGCACGTCGCAGCGTGCACCTTGCAGCACCGCGCTGGCTGTGGACCCCAGCAGCAGCGCCAGCCCATGCCGGCCGTGACTACCCACCACGATCAGGTCGCAGCCCAGTGCTTCGGCGTGATTGACGATTTCCTGTCGGGTGTAGCCTGCGGTGACGGTACGGTCGGCATCGGGAAACCCCATGCGTGCGGCAGTGCGCTTCAGGCGATCCTCGGCGCTGCGCAGCATGCCCTCGTGGACGTCCACCTGTGGCGGCCCAAGAAACTCCCCCACCGCGTCTACTGGCACATGCTCCACCACATGCAGCAGGTGCAGCGGCGCATCATGACGCCTTGAAATGTCCGCAGCGCGGGCGCAAACGCGATCGGCATCTTCGCTGAAATCCACGCACAGCATGATGCGTGTGTACTTGGGGGCTTGTTCCATGCAGTTCGTCCTCCAGGCTCATGCGCCGTCAACCGAGCGGCTCTCTGCCCAGTATACGTATCGACAGTTTCGGCGGAAGTCCGTTGCGTCAGGGCGGGGAGGATGCGTTGGCCAGCCGGACAAACTGCCCCACGGTGAGCTGTTCAGCGCGGGCCCCGGGATCGATGCCGGCGGTGCTGATCAACCCGGCGTCGATCACGCCTGCAAGGGCACGGCGCAGTGTCTTGCGCCGCTGTCCGAAGGCGGCGGCAACCACGGTGGCGAGGCGTTGCTGGTCGCATGCAGGCAGATCAGGCGACTTCGGCGTGAGCCGGACAATGGCCGATTCTACCTTGGGTGCGGGGTTGAAGGCGCCGGGCGGCACCCGGAACAGGGCTTCAACCTCGCAGGCGTACTGGATCATCACCGACAGACGACCGTAGGTTTTGCTGCCTGGCTGGGCGGCCATGCGTTCCACTACCTCTCGCTGCAGCATGAAGTGCATGTCCAGCACCAGGTCGGCCTGTTTGAGCAGGTGGAAGAGCAGCGGCGTGGAAATATTGTAGGGCAGGTTGCCGATCAGCCTTAGGCGACCTGCCCCGCCGTGGCACTGACGGAAGTCGAAGCGCAGGGCGTCGCCCTGATGAAGGACGAGCTCGCCATGTCCGGCGCAGCGTGCTTGCAGGCGCGGTACCAGGTCACGGTCCATCTCCACAGCCTCGAGGCTTCCGGCGGCATCAAGCAGGGGCAGGGTGAGCGCCCCCTGGCCAGGTCCGATCTCCACCAGGTGATCGCCGGGGCGGGGCTGTACGGCGGCGATGATTCGCTGGATGACGCCACGGTCGTGGAGAAAATTCTGTCCGAAGCGTTTGCGGGCCCGATGGCCGGCGAAGTCGTTCATTGCGAGCGGCTTGCATGCACCATGGCAATGGCGCTGTGCAGAGCGGCCACCAGGCTGCCGGCATCCGCCCGACCCGTGCCGGCCAGATCGAGGGCCGTGCCGTGGTCCACCGAGGTGCGGATGATGGGCAGCCCCAGGGTGATATTCACGGCGTGGCCGAAACCCACGTGTTTCAGAACCGGAAGGCCCTGGTCGTGGTACATGGCCAGCACCGCGTCGGCGCCCTCAAGGACGCGTGGGGTGAACAGTGTATCGGCGGGTAACGGGCCCACCAGGTCCAGGCCTTCGGCGCGAAGTCGCTCCAGGCAGGGGATGATGATATCGAGCTCTTCCCGGCCCAGGTGCCCGCCCTCCCCGGCGTGGGGGTTGAGGCCACAGACCAGGATGCGGGGCGTCTCCAGGCCCATGCGCGCGCGTAGATCCCGATGCAGGATACGCAACACCTCGCTGAGCCCCGGCTCGTTGATGGCGTCGGCGACCTCTCTCAGGGGCAGATGCGTGGTGGCAAGGGCAACCCGCAGGTTGTCAGCGGCCAGCAGCATCACCGGCCGCGGCGCGCCGGTGAGTTCGGCGAAGAACTCGGTGTGGCCAGTGAAGTGAATGCCTGCGTCATTGATGACGCTCTTTTGAACCGGACCGGTGACCACGGCGTCGTAGACCCCGTCGAGGCAGCCCTGCCCGGCCTGTCGCAGCATGTCGAGCACAGCCTGGGCGTTGCGCTGGTCGAGGTGACCGGCGGCAACCGCCACCGCCGTCGGGCAGTCTGCGAGGCGCAGCGTTCCCGGTCGATGGGGTTCGGCGTTGCCGTCGTCGCTGATCAACTCCAACGGCATATCCAGTTCCACGGCCCTGGCCCTGAGCGTTTCACCGCAGCCGACGGCAACCAGGCTGGCTTCCCATGGCTGCTGTGCAATGGCCAGACAGAGGTCCGGGCCAATGCCCGCCGGCTCACCCAGGGTGAGTGCGATGCGCGGCGCTGCTGACTGGCCCATGGTTTCCACTATTCCGCCAGGCGGTTTTCCACGTAGGCTTCATCACGCAGCCGCCGTAACCAGCCCTCCACGACTTCGTCGCTCTTGCGCTCGCGGATCTGCTGTGCCGCCTGCATGCGACGGTAGTCCTCGGTGCTGTCCCGCTCGCGGCGGTCCTCGACCTTTACCACATGCCAGCCGAACTGGGTTTCGAAGGGTTGGCTGATCTCGCCCTCACCCAGGTTGTCCATGACGCGCTCGAAAGCGGGCACCAACTGTCCGGGGCTGACCCAGTCCAGGTCACCACCACGAGAGGCGGTACCGCTGTCGTCCGAGTGCACCCGGGCGAGGGCGCTGAAGTCCTCGCCGTTTTCTATCCGGTCCAGCAGGCTTTCCAGCCGCAGGCGCGCGTCTTCGTCGGTGACAACCTCGCTGGTGCGGATGAGGATGTGGCGGGCCCGGGTCTGCTGGACCAGCTGTGCGTCCTCGCTGCGGACATCACGCAACAGCACGATGTGGAAGCCGCTGCCGCTGCGAATCGGCCCGGCAATGTCGCCGGGCTGGAGGCCGAGCACATCGTCCTGGAACACGCTGGGCAGCTCACCGCCGGCGCGCCAGCCCAGATCGCCACCTTCCAGGGCGCGCTGACCGTCTGAGACGCGTGCGGCGGTTTCGGCGAAGTCGGCGCCATCGCGAAGTTCCGCGACAATCTCCTCTGCCCGCTGCCGGGCGGTATCCAGTTGCTCGGGGCTCGCGGCTTCCGGCGTGGATATCAGAATGTGGGAGACCCGGTATTGGAGATCCTGGGACGCCGCCTCGCTGGAGAGAAATTCCTCGATCTCCTGCTGCGTGATTTCCACCTGGCGCTCAACCTCGCGCTGGTGCAGGCGTGACAGCAGGATGTCCTCGCGGAGATCCTCGCGGAAGGCCGCGAAGGACATGCCCTGGCGTTGCAGGGCCTGCTGGAACTGGGGCAGGTTCATGTTGTTCTGCGCTGCCACCTGGCGGACCGCGGCGTTGAGGGTTTCCTCATCGACGGTGATGCCGACGCGCTGTGCGTAGGCCAGCTGCAGGCGCTTGAGGATCAGCCGATCCATGACCTGCCGCTCCAGTTCGGCACCGCTGGGCAGGCGTACGTTGCTGCCCTGGAACTGCTGTCGGACGGACTGGATTTCCGCCTCCAGTTCCGATGCCAGAATGATGTCATCGTTGACGATGCCAACAATGCGGTCGAGGCTCTGGCTTGCGCCGGCCAGTGTGGCCAGCGTCATGCTGGAGGCTGCCAGCGCGCAGATGCCGAGCTGCCTGATCTTGTCCCCGATCATGGTTACCTCATGTCCTGATAGCCGTAGATACTGTCCTGCAGGAAGTCCTCGATACGGTCTCCGACACTGCCGAGACCTCGGAATTCGAACTGCAGCATGACGGAGCGCTCCGGCTCCTCGAGTATGTCATCCCGATAGTAGCGATTCACGAGCCGCAGGCTCCAGCAACAATCGCGATATTCTAGACCGCCGAACGCCTCCAGTGTTCGATCTTCGAGCATGGAATAGCGCCAGCCGCCGAACACGTGCCAGCGCTGGAACACTGGCCAGACCATGGCGATGTCGCGCTGCTCCAGCGTCAGTTCGCCGTTGTCGCGGCGTGCCCGGTAGGCGGTGGAGATCACGGCATCGTTACGTGGCTGGTAGTTGATGCGCGCGCTGGTGAAGCGGGTTTCTTCCGCATCAGGATCCCAGACCACCTCGCCGCCGACCGAAAAGCCCGCCGGCAACTGCGCCCGCGCCTCACCGATGATATCCGAGCGGTTGGTCTCGTCGATGGGGTCGGAGGCCCGCAGTTGCACCTCTCGGTCGTCGAAATAGCGGATCTGCCCCACGCCGACGCGAAAGTACTCGGCTCCGGTCGCCCTGTCCACAAAACGGCTGGTCAGCCCGGTGGTGAGTTGATTCGCGTCACCCATGCGATCGGCGCCTATGAAGCGGTTCTCCGAGTAGAACTGGAACAGCGTGGGCTGAGCCGCGGTGGTGTCGAACAGCGGAAAGTCGGATTGATCCCGCCGGGGCACGTAAAGGTAGTAGGCCCGGGGTTCCAGGGTCTGTCGCAGGGGCCTGTTGAACGCCTGGAAGTGGCGTTCCAGGTAGATCCCGGCGTCGAGACTGGAGATGGGGGTTGTTCGGCTGAGGTTTTCGTCCTCCTCGCCTTCGACCCGGTCCAGATCGTACTGCGTGTGGCGCAGGGCCACGGAGGGGCGGATGAAACCGGCCTGGCGTTCATAGGGCAATGCCAGCCGTGGCGTGATGTCGAGCCGGGTTCCCGTGTCGCGCAATCGGGGTTCCGGATGGTCGAAGCGCACGGCCTCGGCGTCCAGGCGGTAATCCAGCGCCACCGGGCCCAGGTCGGCCCGCCAGGGTGTGTAGCTCATCACCACCTGTGGCAGTCGCTCGTAGGGCCGGTTGCCGGCGGAGATGGTCGGTGACAGGGTCTGGAACCAGTCGGCGCGGGCGGTGCTGGTCCAGTCACCCTGGCGGTGGCGGAGCTGGGCCCGGCTGCGCAGATGGGTGGTGCTGGACTGGTCGAAGCTGCTGCCGAAATCGCGAAAGTAGTCCTCGTCGCTCACCCGGTTGACGTCCAGGCTGCCGCTGACTCCCCGGGCCAGGTTTGCCCGTTGCTGGACCGACAACGCCCAGCGATCGCGTTCCAATTCATTGTCGTCTGGCAGGTAGGCACCGCGTACTTCGCCGGAATTCCAGCTCTGCAGATGGCGGAACTCGCCCTCCATCATGTAGCCGCGCTGGCTCATGTAGCGGGGCGTGAAGGTGGCGTCGTAGTTGGGTGCGATATTCCAGTAATAGGGTAGGGCGAAGTCCGTGCCGACGCGCTCGGACTGGCGGAACGTGGGCGGCAGCAGACCGCTCTTGCGGCGCTCGTCGATGGGAAAGTTCATGTAGGGCACGTAGGCCACCGGGGTGCCGAACAGGGTCATGCGTGCATCCCAGGCCTCGCCGACGCCGGTATCCCGGTTCAGTCGCAGCCGGCTGACCCGCAGTTGCCAGAGTTCGTTGCCGGGCTCGCAGGTGGAGTAGGTGGCACCGGAGAGGTGAACCACCCCGTCTTCATCGAGGCGGATGCGGTCGGTCTCGCCCTGGGTCAGTGTTTCCGGCACCAGATAGCGTGCCCGGTCCAGTTTGCCGCTGCCTGCGCCGAGCAGCATGTAGCCCTGCTCGGCGAACAAGCGCAGGCCTTCCTCGCCGTAGAGCAGCGACCCGCGGGCATCCACCCGGTCTTCCATTTCCCGGTACAGCACCTCGTCCGCCCCCAGCCACTGGTCGGCCCGTTCCAACGAGACGTCGCCGCTGAACGAATAGCGTCCCTCGGTGGTTTCATAACGCATGCGGTCGGCGTCGATGCGGGTGGCGACGTCCGGGCCCCGGCGTGCGGCGCGATCGGCCCTGATGGTGGGTACGGCGGGTCTGTCCAGACAGGCGGCCCATTGATCGCCGGGCGAGGGCATGGCGGGCCAGACGTCACGCGGGGGTGGTTCAGCCGCCATCGCCGGTGACAGGCCGAAGGTCAGCATCATGGCTGCCAGCGGTCCGGCAAGCCGCCGTGGCGCAAGGGGGCGCTCCGGTCGAGACACGATACTCCTTTCCCCGTGGTCAGGCTGGCGAATGGACGGGGGCCGCTCCGGACTGGCCAGGCGCGATACACTTGTGTCTCGGACCATGGCGCGCGTAGCGCCGGCAAACATCAACCCCGGAGGTGGCCATTGAACCATTCCCCGCAGCTGGAAGCGAGCCTTTCGCCCTCCCGTGAAGCGGCCCTGCGTGCCTGGGTGGAATCCTGCCTGGATTCCGCCATAGACGTGCTCGAGCCGGCCTCATCGGATGCAAGCTTCCGCCATTATTTCAGGCTGCGGCACCAGGGAGTGTCCTACATCATCATGGATGCCCCACCTGCCCATGAAGACGTAAAGCCCTTCATGCACGTCGCTGGACTGATGCAGCAGGCCGGGCTCAATGTCCCCGTGATCCACGCCGCCGATGTCGAACAGGGCTTTCTGTTGCTGTCGGACCTGGGTCGCCACACCTATCTGGAAGTGCTCTCGGAGAGCAATGCCGACGCGCTGTATTCCCTGGCCATCGACGCGCTCGTGGACTGGCAGGCGGCAAGCCGGCCGGATCAGTTGCCGCCCTATGATGAAGCCCTGTTGCGCCGGGAACTGGCGCTGTTTCCGGACTGGTATCTGGCGAAGCACCTGGAGATCACCCCCGATGCCGCGGAGGCCGCACAGCTGGAGCAGGTCTGCTCGCGGCTCGTTGAGCACGCCCTGTCCCAGCCCCGGGTGTATGTCCATCGTGACTACATGCCGCGCAACCTGATGGTCAGCAAACCGATGCCCGGGGTACTGGACTTCCAGGACGCTGTGTACGGCCCGGTGAGTTACGACCCCGTCTGCCTGTTCATGGACGCCTTCATCAGTTGGCCTGCGGAACGGGTGGAGGGCTGGCTTGAGACCTACCACCATCGGGCTTTGGCCGCCGGCGTGCCGGTTCCGGGAGATGCTGCGGAGTTCCTGTCCTGCTGTCGCTGGATGGCGGTACAGCGCCACCTGAAGGTGCTCGGCATCTTTGCCCGCATTCGCCATCGCGACGGCAAGCCACGCTATTTGGAAGACGCACCGCGCTTCTTCGCTTACTTGGACTGGGCCATCGCCGGGGAACCGGAGCTCGCGCCGCTGGGTGAGTTGCTGGCCCGCTGGAGGCGGCCGGAGACCGCATCGTGAAAGCGATGATCCTTGCCGCCGGGCGGGGTAAACGCATGCGGCCGCTGACGGATCAAACGCCCAAGCCGTTGCTTGAAGTCGGCGGCAAGCCGCTTATTGTCTGGCACCTGCAGGCGCTGGCCGAAGCGGGTTTCACCGAGGTGGTGATCAACCACGCCTGGCTGGGACAACAGATTCCGGCCCGGCTTGGAGAGGGCAGTGAATTCGGCCTGCACATCCGCTACTCGCCGGAAGGGGAAACCGGTCTTGAGACCGGTGGAGGTATTTACCGGGCACTGCCGTTGCTGGGTGACGCACCTTTCCTTGTCGTCAATGGCGATATCTGGACGGACATGGACTTCACCACGCTGCAGCTTGCCCCGGGTGACCTCGCCACCCTGGCGCTGGTGGCGAATCCGGCCCACAACGCCGAGGGGGACTTCGGTCTGTACCCGGATGGCCGGGTCGGGAATGCAGGCGGACGCCGGCTGACCTACAGTGGAGTAGGCGTGTTTGCACCGGCCCTGTTCGCCGGGTGCGAGCCCGGGTTCTTCCCGCTGGCGCCGCTGCTGCGGCGGGCCGCAGATGCTGGGCTGGTGGGCGGTGTCCACCATCGGGGCGCCTGGGAAGACATCGGCACCCCGGCCCGGTTGCAGGCACTGGACCAGACTCTGCGGGAGCAAAGCGACTGACCATCGCAGGAGGCGCATGGGCAACGAGATCAATCGGGATCGATTCACCCGTGAGGACTTCCACAGGTTCTCCAACTGCCTGCGGGCCGAGACGACACTGCTCGGCGACTGGCTACGCAGCGGTCGGGTGGCTGCCGAGCCCTTGCGCATGGGCTACGAGCTGGAGGCCTGGCTGGTAGACCCCACCGGGCACCCGGCGCCCATCAATCAGCAGTTTCTCGACCGGCTCGCCCACCATGACGTGGTGCATGAGCTTGCGCAGTTCAACGTGGAACTCAATGGCGCGCCGCATCTGTTGCGGGATGACCCCTTTCGCCGAACCCATGCCGATCTGGATGGTTTATGGAACCGCTGTTCCCGCGTCGCCCGGGAACTCGAAGTCCGACCGGTGATGATCGGTGTGCTGCCCACGGCGCGGGTCGAGGATTTCACGCTGGAATCCATGTCGCCGCTGCAGCGCTATCGGGCACTCAATCTGCAGGTGCTCGAACTGCGCAATCGTCGACCGCTGCATGTGGAGATCCATGGTGACGCGGAATCCCTGTCCCAGGATCGGCAGGATGTGATGCTGGAGGCCGCCGCCACCTCCCTGCAACTGCATCTGCAGGTGCCACCGGACCGGGCCGGCCGTTTCTTCAATGCGGCCATGCTGCTGTCGGCTGCCAGCGTGGCGCTGGCGGCGAATTCGCCGTATCTGTTTGGTCGACGGCTGTGGCAGGAGACCCGCGTGCCCCTGTTCGAGCAGGCGGTGGCCATCGATCCCGTGGATGGCGCCCATGGCGTGGGCGCGCCGGGACGGGTGACCTTTGGCACTGGCTATGTCCGCGAAGGGCTGCATGAGCTGTTCCGGGAGAACGCCGAGCGTTATCCGGTGTTGCTGCCCCAGTGCAGCGATGCGAAGCCGGCGCAGTTGTCGCACCTGCAGTTGCATAACGGCACGATCTGGCGCTGGAACAGGCCTCTGGTGGGCTTCGGGGATGACGGGCAATGTCATCTCCGCCTGGAGCACCGGGTGATGGCGGCAGGCCCGACGGTTGCCGACGTGATGGCCAACGCCGTCTTTTTCTACGGCGCGTTGCTTGCCTGCGTCGGTCGTCGGCAGCCGTTGGAGAAAGAGCTGCCGTTTCAGGCTGCGGCGAGAAACTTCTACGCTGCCGCCCGGGATGGGCTGCGGGCCGAAGTGGAATGGCTGGGTGGCCAGAAGGTGGTGCTGCGTGAGCTTCTGCTGCAGAGCCTGATCCCAAAGGCCGACGCGGCGCTCGCCGAGTCGGGGCTTGCGCCCGACGCCTATCGCCCGTACCTGGAAATTGCCCGGGCACGGGTCGCCAGCGGCCATACCGGCGCCGCCTGGCAGATCGGCTGGGTGCAGCGTCATGGGCGTGACTTTGCCGGACTGGTTCAGGCGTATATGGCGCATGCCGATTCCGGGCACCCGGTTCACGAATGGGAGCTTTAGGAGTGTTGATGATCCATGGCTGAAGTATCGGCTTTGCAGTTGTATCGGGAATTGCCCGGCGGGTTCCTTGATGTCCAGGCGAGGGACATCCATGCCCTGCTGGGCGGTCCCAGCCTCATCGAGCTGCCCGGCCGCCGCGAGCCGCCGTTGTTCGTCTCCGTGCTTCTGCACGGCAACGAGACCACGGGCCTGCATGCCATCCAGCAATTGCTCAGACGGTATCAGGGCAAGACCTTGCCGCGATCGCTCTGTCTATTCGTCGGTAATACCCAGGCCGCACTGGCCGGCGTTCGCCGGCTTGATGGCCAACCCGACTTCAATCGTATCTGGCCCGGGGGGCAGGATGCCGACGCGCCGGAGGCCCGGCTGGTGCGCTCGGTCTGGGAGCGCATGCGTGATCGCGGCCTGTTCGCCAGCATTGATGTGCACAACAACACCGGCATCAATCCCCACTACGGATGCATCAACCGCCTTGAGCCGGCGTTTCTGGGTCTTGCGGCCCTGTTCAGCCGAACCATCGTCTATTTCACCCGCCCGCAGGGTGTGCAATCCCTGGCCTTCTGCCAGTTGGCACCGGCGGTGACCGTCGAGTGCGGCCGTGCCAGCGAGGTGGAAGGGGTTGCCCATGCCGCCGAATTCATTGATGCGGTCCTGCGGCTGGAGAACCTTCCCAGGCAGCCGCGGCCCGGCGAGTTCGGGTTGTTCCACACGATTGCCCGGGTGACCATTCCGGAAACTCAGCGGTTTCACTTTGGCGATGGTGCGGATGGTCTCGCCCTGCTGCCGGATCTCGAAGGCTTCAATTTTCGCGAGCTGCCGGCGGGTACGGAATTTGGCAGTTATTCAGGTGAGGCGGTGCCGTTGCTGGTGGAGGATGAGCGCGGTCGTGACGTGGCGGAGCGGTACTTCACCATGGACGATGGCCGTCTGATGACGCGAAGCCGGGTCATGCCGAGCATGCTCACCACCGATGCCCGGGTGATCCGCCAGGACTGCCTGTGCTATCTCATGGAACGGATGGATCCGGATCAGCGGTAGAGCAGCCGGTACCAGGCACTGCCCAGATGCTCGTGAAGTGCCGCTGTGCTGCGCTGCAGTGAGTGCCGGTCGGGCAGCAGCGCTGCCGCCCTGATGAGGGGTTCGTCGGCTGGTCGACCCAGGAAACCTGTCGGTGCCGGTGTTACCCGGGATACGCCGGCGCGCTCGAAAGCCTTCACGGAGCGGGGCATGTGCAGCGCCGATGTCACCAGGATCACATGGTCGATACCGGCATCCTGCAGGATGCCAGCCGAAAAATAGGCATTCTCCTGGGTGTTGCGGCTGCGTGGCTCCAGCCATGTTACCGGCGCGCCGAAGTCTTCCTCCAGGGCCGTCGCCATCAGCGCTGCCTCGGCCACCTGGTCGTCACCCGGCGTACCGCCACTGACCAGCAGCGGCAAGCCCAGTTGCCGGTGCAGCCGCGCGCCATAGCGCACCCGCTCCAGAGACCACCAGTTCACCGTGTCGGCGCCGTACTCCGGAGCCGCCATGCGGCGACCACCGCCAAGGACAACGATAGCGGCAGGCTCGCCGATATCGGGCAGGTCATCCACCGGTAAGGCAGCGGTGCGCTCGAGGGGCGACACCAGGGCAAAGCTGAGCAGCGGCGTGGACAGCGCATAGAGGCTGGCCAGGCTGAGCACCACCAGCCCCTTGCCAAGCTTGCGGCGCCACAGCAGCAGGCCGATCAGCCCCAGGATCACCGGCCCGCCCGGCGGCAGGACCAGCTGACTCAGGGATGACCACCACATCACGGCGCCGACGCCAAGGTTTCAGGAGTGAGCCGCCGCAGGATCTGCTGGAGCAATCCTTCGGCCATGTCATCGAGGGTCGCGTCGGGGGTCAGGTCTCGCACCTGGATGACCTGCATGCCGGCGTGGCCACAGGGGTTGATGCGGCTGAAGGGCTCCAGGTCCATGGCCACGTTCAGTGCCACACCGTGGTAGCTGGCACCACGGCGAATCCGCAGGCCCAGGGCGGCGATCTTGGCGTCGTCCACGTAGACGCCGGGCGCGTCCGGGCGGGGGTAGGCGGTAATGCCGTAATCTGCCAGCAGGGCGACGACGGTCTCTTCAAGCAGGGTTACGAGCTGGCGCACGCCGAGCCGGCGGCGGCGCATGTCCAACAGGGGATAGATCACCACCTGGCCGGGGCCGTGGTAGGTGACCTGGCCGCCGCGGTCCACGTTGACGACCGGGATGTCGCCGGGGGCGAGCACATGTTCCGGCTTGCCGGCCAGCCCCAGGGTGAAGACCGGCGGGTGTTCCACCAGCCAGATCTCGTCCGGGGTGTCCGGGCCGCGGTCGTCGGTGAATGCCTGCATGGCGCGCCAGGTGGGCTCGTAGTCGGCCAGGCCCAGCCGGCGCACCAGCGGGATGCCGCCCTCGCTCAAAGCGTCATCACCACCTGGTCATCGGCATTCAGCGCCAGGTAGACGGCGTCGATCTGGGCCTGGCTGATGGCCGTAAATGTGATCGTCACCGAGACATAGTTGCCCCGGCGGCTGGCGCTGGTGGCGACCCGCGACTCGTCAAGGTCCGGCACGTGCTCCCTCACCAGCTCCACCACCCGCAGCACGAAGTCCTCATCGGCGCGACCCATGGCCTTGACGGGAAACTCGCAGGGGAATTCCAGCAGGGTTTCGCGATCATCACTCATGACATCAAGCTTACTGGAACATCAACCAGAGTTCGTCAATCATGCGGCCGAAGAATCCGCCTTCGGCGATGTCTTCCAGGGCAATCAAGGGCGCCCGGGCAATGACCTCGCCCTCCAGTCGCACTTCCACGTCACCCACCTGCTGGCCCTGGCTCACCGGTGCGATCAGGGGTGTATTGAGCTGCATGCTGGCATCCAGGTTGTCGTACTGGCGCTGGGGAATGGTCACCATCAGCGACTCGGCCACGCCCACCGGTACCGTGTCTTCCGCGCCTTTCCACAGTTTCGGTCGCGACAGTTCACGCCCGCCTGCATAGAGCTCGTAGGTCTGGAAGAAGCGAAAACCGTAATTGAGCAGGGACTGGCTCTGATCAGCTCTTGCCCTGGGGCTTTCCGTACCCATGACCACCGACACCAGCCGCATGCCGTCGCGCTGGGCGGAGGTGACCAGATTGTAGCCGGCGGTGCTGGTATGACCGGTTTTCAGGCCATCCACGCTGTCATCACGCCAGAGCAGCTGGTTGCGGTTGCGCTGGGTGATGTCGTTGAAGGTGAACTCCCGCTCCGAGTACATCCGGTAGTACTCCGGGAAGTTGCGGATCATGGCCTGGGCCAGCAGCGCCATGTCCCGGGCGCTGGTGTACTGGTTTTCGTCCGGCCAGCCGGTGGAGTTGGTGAAGTTGGTGTTCTGCATGCCGATCTGGTCGGCGTACTGGTTCATGAGCTGGGCGAAGGTGCGCTCGTCTCCGGCTACATGCTCGGCCAGGGCGACACTGGCATCGTTGCCGGACTGGATGATGACGCCCCGCAGCAGGTCCTCGACGCTGACGCTGCGATTGACTTCCACGAACATCCGCGACCCACCCATGCGCCAGGCCCGCTCGCTGATGATCACCGGGTCGCTGAGCGACAGGTGCCCGCTGTCGATCTCGCTGAACACGACGTAGGCCGTCATCACCTTGACCAGGCTGGCGGGCTCGCGCCGTTCGTCCGGATTGCGCTCTACCAGCACCTGACCGCTGCCGCTGTCCAAAAGAATGTGGCTCGGCGCCGCAATGCTGGGAGGTGCTGGCACCGGCACGGGCATGGACTGCGCGACCACCGCCGAGGTGAACGTCAGGGACAGGGTCAGAAGGCACAGACTACGACACAGGCGTTTCATAGGGATTGATCACTTCTCACGGATTAGCGGGCATTGTCGGGGGAAACGATATTGGCGGGGCCAAGGCCACGGGACGCCAGCCGATCGCGCAGGGCTTCAGCAGCCTCGCGGGAGTCCACCGGGCCGATCCAGACCCGGTGCGGCCCTTCGTCCCCGGAGGAGCGAATCACCACCGAGGCCAGGTCTTCCGCCTCCAGGCGCGCACGCATGCGCTCGGCGTTGGTGCGGTCACCAAAAGCTCCCGCCTGGAGGAACCAGTCCTCGCGGTTGACCGAGGACTGGACACGGGGTGCCGCGCGCACATCCGGCGCCGCGGTGCGCTCGCCGCTGTCGGCAACGCGCATGGCGCCGTTGCCGGTACCAGCCGTTGTGTCCTCGGCGTCCAGGTTGCGGGTCAGCGTCTCGACGCGAACCCGCGCCGTGCCGGAGTCCACCATGTCCAGCCGGTAGGCCGCCGCATAGGACATGTCGATGATGCGATCATGGGCGAAGGGGCCGCGATCGTTGATGCGCACCACCACGCTGCGACCGTTCTCCAGGTTGGTTACCCGGGCATAGATGGGAATCGGCAGCTTCTTGTGGGCAGCGGTCATGGCGTACATGTCATAGGGCTCGCCGCTGGATGTGCGTCGGCCATGGAATTTCTTGCCGTACCAGGAGGCGATACCTTCTTCCACATGCCCTTCACCCTGTTCCATCAGGCGATAGGTCACACCGAAAACCTCGTAGGTCTCCGGGTTGCCCCAGCGGCTGCGGGGCTCATCCCTTGGCTCGGGCTCGGTCACACCGCTTAAATCCGGTGTGTAGTCGGGGCCGTAATCCGGGTCACCATCATCCCAGGGCGCCCGTTCCGGGGCAGGCTCGGGTTCCGGGGTCGGTCCCGGGGTGGGCGCGCTTGCACAGGCGGCGAGGGCGAGGGCGGCGATGGCTGGCAGCAGGTAGCCCGAACGTGTCACTGCTTCTCCTCCCGAATGGCCTGGGCGAGCTGATAGACGGCCAGGGCGTAGAGCGGGCTGTGGTTGTACCGGGTGATGACGTAGAAGTTGTGCAGACCGATCCAGTACTCGGTGCCGGCCTCACCTTCCAGTGCCATCAGCGTGGCGGCGGCATCGTCGGCGACGTCGCCCATGGGCTCGATGCCGGCGGCACGCAGTTCGCCAACGGTGGTGTAGGGCTGTCGGCCCTGATTGGCCAGGGCATCAGCGCGAGCCGGTTCGGCCACTTCGGCGGGAAAGACCACCGCCTCGCCCTGCCGCCATCGATGCGCCTTGAAATAGTTGCCCACACTGGCAACGGCGTCGGCCACGTTGCCCACCAGGTCGCGCCGGCCATCGCCGTCACCGTCCACGGCGTAATGGCGGTAACTGCTGGATATGAACTGGGGGATGCCCATGGCACCGGCGTAGGAGCCGCGCACTTCCAGCGGGTCGATGGCTTCCTCGTCCACCAGCAGCATGAACTGCTCCAGTTCACGGCGGAAGAAATCGGCCCGTGGCGGGTAACCGAAAGCCAGGGTGACCAGGGCGTCCAGCACGCGATGCCGGCCGCGGTGCATGCCGTAGCGTGTCTCAACGCCGATGATGGCCACGATGATGGCCTCGTCAACACCGTATTCCTCGGCGGCGCGGCTGATCAGTGCTTCGTGTTCAACCCACCACGCGGCACCTTCGCGGATGCGGTCCTCGCCCAGGAAGATGGGCCGATAACGCCGCCAGGGCATGGCCTCGGCCGGGCGTGAAATGGCGTCGATGATGTCCTGCTTGTGGCGGGCTTCCTCGAGCAGCGACTCGACCATGGCCGGGTCCAGGCCGTGACGCTCGCTTGCCTCGTCGATGAAATTGCGGATCTCGCTGCTGCCGGTGTCCAGGGGGACGGCCTGGGTGCCGGCTGACAGGGCCAACAGCATGGCTGCAAGCCCTCCGGCCACGAAGTGATGCCTCATGCTCCGACTCTCTCTCGCGCTTGGTTGCAATGTGCCCGCACCGGCCTGGAGGCGGCTGGTTCGGCATCTGTATGACGAGCGTTCCCGACTGCCATGAAGACTCCTCAGGACGCCCAGAGTTTCCGGTGCGTGTGAATGGACATGAGAATACCGAAGCCCGCCATGATGGTCACCATGGAGGTGCCGCCATAGCTGATCATTGGCAGTGGCAGACCCACCACCGGCAACAGCCCGGACACCATGCCCACGTTCACGAACACATAGACAAAAAAGGTCAGCGAAAGGCTGCCGGCCAGCAGGCGCGAATAGGTGTCCTGTGCCTGGGTGGCGATGTACAGCCCGCGGGCGATGATGAACAGGTACAGGGCCAGCAACTGCACCACCCCCACCAGCCCGAACTCCTCGCTGAATACCGCGAAAATGAAGTCGGTGTTCCGCTCCGGCAGAAAGTCGAGCTGCGATTGGGTGCCGTTCAGCCAGCCCTTGCCGAATACCCCGCCGGAGCCAATGGCAATGGTGGACTGGATGATGTGATAACCGCTGCCAAGTGGGTCCCGGGTCGGGTCGAACAGGGTAAGAATGCGGGTCTTCTGGTAGTCGTGCATGAGGAAAAACCAGAACACCGGCGCCAATGCGGCGATCAAGGCGCCGGCGGCGAGCATCAGCCGCCAGCGCAGCCCGCCGAGAAACAGTACGAAAAGCCCCGAGGCGGAAACCAGCAGCGCCGTGCCCAGGTCCGGCTGCATGATGATCAGCGCCGCCGGGATGCCCGTCAGCACGAGGGCGACGAGCACGTGCATGATGCGGGGTGGCAGGTGCTGGCGGGACAAAAACCAGGCCACCATCATGGGCAGTGCGATTTTCATGATCTCCGCTGGCTGGAAGCGGAAGAACCCCACGTCGAGCCAGCGCTGCGCGCCCTTGCCGGTGACTCCGATCAACAGCACCAGCACCAGCATGGCCAGGGCCCCGAGAAACACCCAGGGTGTCCAGCGGCGCAGGATAGCGGGGCTCACCTGGGCAATCATCACCATGACCGAGAAAGCAATGCCGAGCCGGATCAGCTGTCGCTGAATGTCGCCCATGCTCTGGTTCGATGCACTGTAAAGCACCACCAGACCAACCCCGGAGAGGATCGCCAGGGCGGTCAGCAACTGACCGTCGATGTGCAGGTGACGCTGCACGAACGTCTGCCGGTTGGCGATGGCGAGTTCAGACATGACGCGCCTCGTCCTCGGCATCGTCGCCGGATTCCGGCTCGGCAGGCAGCAGAGCCATGCAGGCGTCCATGACCTTGCGTGCCATGGGCGCTGCGACAGCGCCGCCGCTGCCGCCGTTCTCGACGATCACCGCAATGGCGTAGCGGGGTGCGTCCGCCGGTGCGAAAGCGTTGTAGAGCGCATGGTCGCGCAGGCGCTTCTCGATCTCGTCGGCATCGTATTCTTGATCCTGCGCCAGGCTGAACACTTGGGCCGTACCGGTCTTGCCGGCCATGCGATAGTCCAGATCGGCGGCAATGGAGCGAGCGGTGCCCCGGCTGCCATGGACCACCTTTTCCATCTGCTCGAAAGTGAGCTTCCAGTACTCCTCGCGACTCACCTCTACCGATCGTTCCGCCGGTGCCGCTGCAACCGGGCGAATCTCGCCGTTACCCAGCGGGCGGAGGGCCTTGAGAATCCGAGGTGGCCTGTACTGGCCACGATTGGCGAGTACGGCGGTAGCCTGGGCCAGTTGCAGGGGTGTGGTCAGGAAATAGCCCTGGCCGATCCCGGTAATGATGGTCTCGCCATGGAACCAGGATTCGCCCCGGTGAGCCCGTTTCCACTCCCGTGACGGCAGGATGCCCGCCAGTTCCCCTGGCATGCCGAGCCCCGGTCGATGGCCGAACCCGAAACCGTCCAGGAAGGCATGCATCCGGTCGATGCCGAGCTTGTAGGCCAGATCGTAGAAGTAGACGTCGCAGGACTGGGCCATGGCGTCTTCCATGTTCATGTGCCCATGGCCGCGGCGCTGCCAGCAGCGCCAGCGATGATTCACGCCCTGGATGGTGTAGAAGCCAGGGCAGAAGACCCGATCACTGGGGCGGAAAATATTGTGTTGCAGCGCGGCCAGGCTGAAAAACGGCTTGATGGTGGACCCTGGCGGGTATTGCCCCCGCAGTGCCCGATTGAACAACGGCCGGTCGATATCATCCTGCAGTTCGCGATAGGTCTCGACGTCGATACCATGGACAAACAGGTTGGGGTCGTACATCGGCTTGCTGGCCAGGGCCAGTACATCGCCGTTGCGGACATCGATGACCACGATGGATCCCGCGAAGTCCTCCAACGCGTCTTCGGCCACCCGCTGAATGCGGCTGTCGATGGTGAGGTACATGTCCTGGCCGGGGTTCGGTGCCACCCGCTCCAGGGGCCGGATCACGCGACCCAGGGCGTTGGTTTCCACCCGCTCGAGCCCGGCATGGCCATGTAGGCGCTCCTCGAACTGCAGTTCGACGCCGGTCTTGCCAATGTGGCTGGTCCCGGCGTAGCGACTGCTGTCGATGCGCTGCAACTCGCGCTCGTTGATGCGACCCACGTAACCGATGGCATGCACCGCATGGGGGCCGTGGGGGTAATGTCGGGTCAGGCGGGCTTCGACCTCTACCCCCGGGAATCGATGGCGCTGGGTGGCGAAGGCCGATACTTCCTTCTCGGTGAGGCGGAATTTCAACGGCAGGGCCTGGAAGCGCCGTGAGCGCCGTGCCAGGGTCCGAAAGCGCTCCAGTTCCGCCTCGCTGATCTCGACGATGCGCCCCAGGCCATCCAGCGTGGCCTGCATGTCGTCGATCTGTTCCGGGGTGAGCAAGAGCTGGAAGGTGGGCCGGTTCTCCGCCAGTACCACGCCGTTGCGGTCAAAGATCAGTCCGCGGTTCGGCGGCACGGGGACCAGCTTGACCCGGTTGGCCTGGGACATGGTCATGTAACGCTGGTGCCCGGTGACCTGCAGTTGTCCCATGCGCGCGCCCAGCAGGCCTAGCAGGCCCAGCACGCCGACACCGGCCACCACGGCGCGACGCGTGAACAGGTGTTTCTCCTGTCGCGAATCCCGCAGCTCGTTCGGTGTTCTTGTCATGGCTGTTCCATCAGAGCGGCACCGCTGGATGCCGCGGCATGAACCGGATCAGGCGATTGCGTAACGTCTGCGCACCGCGCGCATGATGATGAAAATCCAGGGCCACATCAGCGTACCGACCAGTGGTGCCAGCCAATAGGCTGCCGGCGGTGGCGGACGGCCCACCAGCCCGTTCACCCACAACTGGGCAAGATGAATCATGGTGAGCAATATGAGCACGATGATCGACTGCTGCCCCAGGGGATAGACCCGAATGCGCTGATGCAGTTTCAGCACCAGGAAAGCAGCGATCGCATAGCTGAAGGCGTGCTGCCCCAGCAGGGTTGATTGCAAGGCGTCCTGCGCCAGCCCCGCCAGCCAGGCCACACCCACGCCGACACGGTGCGGCACCGCCAGGCACCAGTAGATCAGCACCAGTGCCACCCACTGCGGACGCGCGCCGGTTGCCCAATCCGGCAGCGGCACCACGGTCAGCGCGTAGGCGATCAGCAGGCTGCAAAGGATGATCCAGGCGGCCCGCCCAGGGCCTGCATTCACGAGCCATCCCCCGGCTCCTCCGGTAATCGATAAGCGGCAGAGGCGTCGATGTCCTCGGCATCCTGGAATTGCGTGCGCACCAGCAGCATTTCACGACTGCGATCGAGTTCGGCCAGGGGTTCGGCGGTGATCCGGGCGAACGCATAGCCGGGTTCCTGGCGCACATCGGTCACCCGTGCCACCGGATACCCGGCAGGGAATCCACCACCGAGACCCGAGGTGATCAACAGGTCACCGACCTGGACATCTGCGTTGTTCGGCAAATGGGGCAGGTCGAGTTCGCGAAGACGACCGGTGCCGTAGGCAATGGCGCGCAGACCGTTGCGGTTGACCTGCACCGGAATCGCGTGACTGGGGTCGGTAATGAGCCTGACCACGGCGCTTGACCGACCGATGCGGTCCACCTGTCCCATCACGCCGCGGGCGTCGATCACCGGCTGCCCGGAGAACACCCCGTGGCGACTGCCCTTGTCGATCTGCAGCATGTGACGGTACGGGTCCAGGTCAACACGCATCAGCTCGGCAATCAGCACCGAGTGCTCCACCTCGTAGGCAGACTCAAGCAGCCCCTGCAGGCGGATGTTCTCGCGCTCGAGCTGGTCGAGCCGTTGCAGCCGGGCCTCGTTGAGCAATTGCTGATTACGCAGCCGTGCATTCTCTTGCAGCAACGCATTGCGACTGCTGGCGTGCTCGCTTGCCAGTTCTGCCAGCTCGAAAGGCAGGTTCACCGCAAAATGCAGGGGGTAGGCAATGGTCAGCGCCGCTTCCTGCACGGGTGCCGACAAGTGCTGACGGTGGTCGAGTGTCATGAGCCCCACCGACATCAACGCCAGCAGGATGACCCGGGTAGTCAGCGATGGGCCGCGTCCAAATAACGGTTTGATGATAGACCCCGCGACTGAATAGCTGCCGATCACATGCCTCTGCGCGACTTTCTGCAAGCAACTGCTGAGCAGTATGGCTTAGTCTATTGAGGCACCGATGATTTATGAGCGAGCGTACTCCAGCCCGTGCGTGCAGGCAATTCCCTGACGGGTTGCCCGGGCGCCACAATGGCGACAGTTTTCGGCACGCCCGGCTGAGCGGCCCCTGTTACTCGACGGTGAACAGGTCCAGGCCCTGTTCATCCATCAATTCAAGCGCCCGGCCGCCACCGCGGGCGACACAGGTCAACGGGTCGTCGGCGATGACCACCGGCAACCCGGTTTCTTCCATGATCAGACGGTCGAGATTGCGCAGCAGCGCGCCGCCGCCGGTGAGCACGATGCCGCGCTCGGCCACATCCGCCCCCAGTTCCGGTGGGGTCTGCTCCAGGGCCGTCTTCACCGCCCCGACGATGCCGGACAGGGGCTCCTGCAGGGATTCCAGGATCTCGTTGCTGTTCAGCGTGAAGCTGCGCGGCACGCCCTGCGCCAGGTTACGACCTCGAACGTCGATCTCCATGACCTCGGTGCCAGGGAAGGCAGTGCCGATTTCATGCTTGACCCGCTCGGCGGTGGATTCACCGATGAGAATGCCGTAATTGCGACGCACATAATTGATGATGGCTTCGTCGAAGCGATCACCGCCAATGCGTACCGACGCCGAGTAGACGATGCCGTTCAACGACAGCACGGCCACTTCCGAGGTGCCACCGCCGATGTCCAGCACCATGGAACCGCGGGCTTCGTCCACCGGCATGTTGGCGCCAATCGCAGCGGCCCGGGGCTCCTCGATCAGGTAGACCTCGCGTGCACCGGCGCCCAGAGCCGACTCCTTGATGGCACGCCGCTCAACCTGGGTAGCGCCCCAGGGCACACACACCAGCACCCGCGGGCTGGGCCGGAAAAAGCGCGCCTCGTGCACCTTTTTTATAAAGTGCTGCAGCATCTTCTCGGTGACGGTGAAATTGGCGATCACGCCGTCCTTGAGCGGGCGGATCGCCTTGATGTTGCCGGGCGTGCGGCCGACCATGCTCTTGGCCTCTGCGCCAACGGCGGCGATGGTTTTGGGGCCGCCGTCCCGATCCTGGCGGATGGCCACCACAGAGGGTTCGTTCAGCACGATACCCTGCCCACGCAGATAGATCAGCGTGTTGGCCGTCCCCAGGTCAATGGAGAGGTCATTGGAAAAAAGTCCGCGTATGCCCTTGAACATTCTAATGTCCCTGTCCCAGCGAAGGCGCTAATCTAACAACGGCGGTATGGTTGGGCAAGCAAACCCGGGCGGTGTGGATCAGGCCCGGGCAGGGCCGTCCCATCCACTGGACTCGCGCATTCCTGATTGGTTTCTGATTCTGGTCGACGACCATCGTCGCCAGGCTGATGGGCCGAGTATCCACATGATCGAGAGAGAATTCAGTGTACTCCGTCTCACTCGCGTTGGGACCGATGCACAGTTTGCCATCGCCCCCATCTTGATCGAGAATGCCCGGTTTCCGCACTTTTGCCCGTGGAGTCATGCACATGTCTCTCAGCAATGATGACGTCAGGCAGATCGCGCATCTGGCCCGGCTTGGGGTTGATGAGCAGGATCTGGATGGCTACGCCCGCAACCTGACCAGCATTCTCAATTTCGTGGAAGCCATGAGCGCGGTGGATACTACCGGCGTGGAGCCGCTTGCGCATCCCATCGACATGGCGCAACGACTGCGGCCCGATGTGGTCACCGAAGAGAACCAGCGTGAGCTGTTCCAGGGCATCGCCCCCGCCGTGGAAGACGGTCTCTACCTCGTGCCACGGGTTATCGAGTGACCGGCCGTCACCTTCAGCGCTTCCTCAACCGAATCGGGACATCAACGTGAGCCTGCATAGCCTGACAATCGCAGAACTCTCCCGCGGTCTCGCCGCCGGGGAGTTCTCCAGCCGTGAGCTGACCGAACACCTGCTCGGCCGCATCGAGGGCAAGGGCGCCGAGCTGAATGCGTTCATTTCGGTCACGCCGGACCAGGCCCTGGCGGCTGCTGATGCCGCCGACGCCCGCCGTGCCGCCGGCCAGGCCGGGCCGTTGACCGGTGTGCCCATGGCCCACAAGGACATCTTCTGCACCCGTGGTGTGCGCACCAGTTGTGGCTCGCGCATGCTCGACAATTTCATCTCGCCCTACGACGCCCATGTGGTGGAGCAGATACAGGCCGCCGGCATGGTCTGCCTGGGCAAGACCAACATGGACGAGTTCGCCATGGGGTCGTCCAACGAGACCAGCTACTATGGGCCGGTGCGCAACCCCTGGGAGCCGACGGCCGTGCCTGGCGGCTCGTCCGGCGGTTCTGCCGCGGCGGTGGCGGCCGGGTTGGTGCCCGCTGCCACGGCTACCGACACTGGTGGCTCGATCCGCCAGCCGGCTGCGCATTGTGGCGTCAGTGGCCTCAAGCCTACCTACGGGCGGGTCAGCCGCTACGGCATGATCGCGTTCGCATCCAGTCTCGACCAGGCCGGGCCCATCGCCCGCACCTGCGAGGACATGGCGTTGATGCTGGAAGTGATGGCCGGCTTTGACCCGCGGGACTCCACCTGCGTCGAGCGGGATGTGCCTCGCTACACTGATGCGTTGTCCGGTGATCTGACGGGCCTGCGTATCGGTCTACCCAGGGAGTATTTCGGTGAAGGGCTGGATCCGGCAGTGGCCGGGGCAGTGGACGCCGCAATCGACGAATACCGGCGCCTGGGTGCCACCTTCAAGGAAGTCAGCCTGGCCAACAGCCATCTGGCGGTGCCCTGCTACTACGTGATCGCCCCGGCGGAGTGCTCCGCCAACCTGTCGCGCTTCGATGGCGTGCGCTTCGGTCACCGCTGCGAGGATCCCGTCGATCTGGAGGATCTCTACAAGCGTTCCCGTGGCGAGGGTTTTGGTGCGGAGGTCAAGCGCCGCATCCTGGTGGGGACTTACGCGCTGTCCGCCGGCTACTACGATGCCTACTATCTGAAGGCGCAGCAGATTCGCCGACTCATCCGCGATGATTTCCTGCGCGCCTTCGAAGAGGTGGACCTGCTGCTCGGCCCAGCTGCGCCTACCCCGGCCTTCGATTTCGGCGAGCACACGGACGACCCGGTGAGCATGTACCTGTCGGATATCTACACCATCGCGGTGAATCTGGCGGGGTTGCCTGCGCTGACCATCCCAGCCGGATTTTCCGGCAAGCGGCCCATCGGCTTGCAATTGATTGGCACCCATTTCGACGAGGCGCGATTGCTGCAGGCGGGGCACCGTTATCAGCAGGTGACCGACTGGCACCACCGTCGCCCCGAAGCCTACGCGTAAGCGCGAGGAGAACAGACTGATGCAGTGGGAAACGGTGATCGGGCTGGAAATCCATGCCCAGCTTGCCACCAGGAGCAAGATTTTCTCCGGAGCCTCCACCGCCTACGGCGCGGAGCCCAACACCCAGGCCTGTGCCGTCGACCTGGGCCTGCCCGGCGTGTTGCCCGTGCTCAATGCCGGCGTGGTGGATATGGCCATCAAGTTCGGGCTGGCAACGGGCTGCACCGTCGCCCCGCGTTCGGTGTTTGCCCGCAAGAACTACTTCTACCCCGACCTGCCCAAGGGCTACCAGATCAGCCAGTACGAGCTGCCCGTGGTGCACGACGGCGCCGTCACCATCGAACTGGATAACGGCGAGACCAAGCGTATCGGTCTTACTCGCGCTCACTTGGAAGAAGATGCCGGCAAGTCCTTGCACGAAGGCTTCGAGGGTGTCTCCGGTATTGACCTGAACCGGGCGGGTACACCGCTGCTGGAGATTGTCTCCGAACCGGACATGCGCTCGCCGGCAGAAGCCGTGGCCTACATGAAGAAGATCCACTCGCTGGTGCGCTATCTAGGTATCTGTGATGGCAACATGCAGGAAGGCTCGTTCCGCTGCGACGCCAACGTGTCGGTGCGCCCGGTGGGACAGGTGGAATTCGGCACCCGCGCCGAGTTGAAGAACATCAACTCGTTTCGTTTTGTCGAAAAGGCCATCGAGTTCGAGGTAGAGCGGCAGATCGATCTGCTGGAATCTGGTGGTACCGTAGTGCAGGAGACGCGGCTCTACGATTCAGTGAAAAACGAAACCCGCTCCATGCGCACCAAGGAAGAGGCCAACGATTACCGCTACTTCCCCGATCCGGACCTGCTGCCCGTGGTCATTGATGCCGCGCATATCGAGCGGGTGCGTGGGGAATTGCCGGAGCTGCCCGATGCCCGGCGGGAGCGCTTCACGTCCGAGTACGGCCTTACCGCTTATGATGCCGGCGTGCTCACTGCGGCCCGGGAAACCGCGGATTACTACGAGGCAGTGGTTGCCGCCGGCGGCGAGGCGAAGATGGCTGCCAACTGGGTGATGGGCGAACTCACCGGTGCGCTAAACCGTGATGGTGTGGAGATTTCTGATAGCCGCGTCTCGGCCGAAGCGCTGGCCGGGCTGCTGGCGCGGGTCAATGACAACACTATTTCCGGCAAGATCGCCAAGGACGTGTTCGACGCCATGTGGAATGGCGAGGGCGATGCCGACACCATTATCGAGGCCAGGGGTCTGCGTCAGCTCACCGACAGCAGCGCCATCGAGGCCATGATCGACGAGGTGATCGCCGCCAATCCGGGGCAGGTCGAGCAGTTCAAGGCCGGCAAGGACAAGCTGCTGGGCTTTTTTGTCGGCCAGGTGATGAAGGCTTCCAAGGGCAAGGCCAACCCGGCACAGGTCAATGAGATCCTGCGTCGCAAACTGGCGGAGTGACGAGCCGATGTCGAAAGATCAACGGCAGCGTTTTCTGTTTGAGTACGCCAACGTCCGGGGGGAGGTCATCCACCTGGACGAGACGGTGGCGCAGGTGCTGGGGCGTCGCACTTACCCGACGGCGGTGACCCGTGTGCTCGGCGAATCCCTCGCGGCGGCGGGTCTGCTGTCTGCAGTGCTCAAGTTCAAGGGCTCGCTGATTCTGCAGATCCAGGGCAAGGGCTCGCTCAGCATGCTGGTGGCCAGCGCCACCCATGACCACGATCTGCGCGCCGTGGCGCGCATCGCCGAGGATGCAGAGATCGTCGACGATGACGACCTGCAGCGGCTGACCGGGGGTGGTCATCTGGCAATTACCATCGATCCGGATGAATCCACCGAGCGGTATCAGGGCATTGTCGCCCTGGAGCACCCCAGCGTTGCCCAGTGTGTGGACGCCTATTTCACCCAGTCGGAGCAGTTGCCAACGCGGATCTGGCTCGCCTGCGATGGCGAGCGGGCCGCCGGGCTTCTGTTGCAGCGCCTCCCCGAGCATGACCACGGCGACCCGGATGCCTGGAACCGCGCCGAGCACCTGGCCTCCACCATCACCGAGGAAGAGCTGCTGGAACTGGAGGCCCCGGATATCGTCCGGCGCCTGTTCCACGAAGAGACCATCCGGCTGTTCGACCCCGAGCCCATGCGCTTCCATTGCCATTGCTCCCGACAGCGCCTGGGAGACGTCATCGTCGGTCTGGGTCGCGAAGAGGCCCATTCCATTCTCGAAGAGCAGGGCGCCCTGGAAGCCCGCTGCGATTTCTGCGGCGCGAGCTATCGTTTCGATGCCGTGGACATCCGCCAGCTGTTCAAGGACGGCGGCACCGACGCCGCAGGCCGCACCCGGCATTGATCGAAGTTTCCGGCAGGGCCGTCGCCGCCATGGTGCGTTACGCGCTGCGCTCTAACACACCCTACAAGAGACCGTGCCCATTCGAAGCCCGCCGTAGGGTGCGTTAGGCCAAAGGCCGTAACGCACCACAACGGCGTTGGCCAAGCCACCCCCCATGCCGGAGGCACAAACGGGGTGCGGGTGCGCCGCCCAGAGACCGTCAGCGACAGGGATGTCGCTGTCGAGCCCCCAGGGATGGGTTTACGGCGTGTCTATGGGCGGCGTACCCGTACCCCGTTCCCCGATAATTTCCGTGGGGTTCGCGAGCGGGCAGCGCGTAACTCACCACCCGGAGGCCGGCGAGATCTCTCACCCCGGCCAACGGCCCTCGGTCACCCGTGGTTGCCCGCCGAGGTCCCGAAACGTCGCCACGTCCACGAAACCCGCCCGCCGGAAGCACGCGCCAACCTGTGCCTCCTGATCATATCCATGCTCCACAAAAAGCCAGCCACCGGGATGCAGATAATCCGGGGCCTGCCCAATGATTATCTGCAGGTCCCGCATGCCGTCGGCCCCCGCCGTCAGCGCCGTGTCGGGCTCGAAGCGCACATCCCCCGTGGCGAGGTGTGGGTCGTCTTCCGCAACATAGGGTGGATTAGCCGTAATGACAGAGAAGGTTCGCCCGGCAAGCGGCGCGAACCAGTCGCCTTGCAACCACTCCACCTGCAAACCCAGTCGCTCGCCGTTGGCCCGTGCCACGGCCAGCGCATCGCTGGATTGATCCACACCACAGACGCGTGCGCCCGGCACCTCATCCGCCAGTGCAAGCGCTAGGGCACCGCTGCCGGTGCCCAGATCCGCAATGAGGAGTGGCGATGGCGCACGGGCCATGCGGGCAAGGCAACGCTCCACCACCAGTTCCGTCTCGGGGCGCGGGATGAGCACGGCCGGGGTCACATCAAGTATCAGGCGGCGAAAACCCTGGCTGCCGATGAGGTAGGCGATGGGCTCGCCGGTCATGCGGCGCTCGACCAGCGCCCGCAGATGTGCGTTCTGCTCAGCCGTCAGTTGTTGATCCGGACGGGTATAGCGCGCGGTGCGGTTCAGCCCGGTTGCGTGTTCCACCAACAACTCCGCCTCCAGGCGAGGCGTGTCAGTGGCCGCGGTCAGTTGCTGCTCGATAGAGTGAAGTCGTTTGTCGAGTTCCATCGGCGGCTGCTCCGCCGCCCCTGGACGGTCCTTGCGCATGCGGGTTCAGCCGGCCACACCCTGCAGGGATTCGGCACTGATGGCGCGATCTTCCAACAGCACGGGAATCCCATCGTCCACCAGATAGATACGCTCACCGTCGTCGCTGATCAGGGCCTCGGCGATTGGCCCGCTGACCGGAGAGCCATCCGCGAATTGCAGCCGGCTCGCCTCCGCCGCCTCGGTCAGTCGCTTGAGAGCCTTGCGGTCCATGCGCCGCAGCGGTTTCTTGGTGACCGGGCATACCAGTATGTCCAGCAGTGATTGATCAAGAGCCATATCGTTACTCCTGTGGCGGTCCCCCGTCTCTGAGGAGCCCGCCGAAGTCATCAGAATGGTTCAGAGAATACCAGACGGCCATGGAGCGGGCTCAAGTCCCGCCCCCTGCTGCCGTTGAAAGGCCTAGGAAAAAAGATTAAGCGGACTTGCCCATGTCGCACTGCCTTGAGCGCATCGACCTGCTGACGGATGACTGCCCCCTGTGTCGGGCGGTGGAGCCGGGTTTTGCGCTGCTTCCATGGCTTTGCCCGACCTGTCTGGACCGCTGTCGCCGCATCGTCCATGAGCATCGCCGTCAGGCCTGTATCGATACCCTGGCCGCCCTGCCACGCCCGGCGCAACTATCCGCCGCCATGGGGACAACTGTCGCTGGTCTCGAGCAGGCCCGGCGGGCTCTTAGTGTCGCCGCCTATAACCATGCCAAGCGCCTGCTGTTGCGGGACGCTGGCGAGGGAGAAGGTCTGCGGGGTAGCAACGCCGTCTTGCTGAGTGGCCCACCGGGCAGTGGCAAGACGCACCTCGTGGGCGCACTGGCCAGGGCGATCAACGCGCCGCTGGTGACTGTGGACGCAGCCTGCCTGACCGGTGCCGGCCAGGCGGGGAATCTCGCCACGCTGCTGGGGTCACGGCTGATTGGCGCCCTCGGTGGCGAAGGTGGCCGGGATCCTCGGGCCGTCGTGTTCATCGATGGCCTGGAGTCTCTGGCAACTGGGGCCGAGAGTACCGAAGACCGGATTTCAGCCCAGTATGCGCTATCAGGCCTGCTGGATGGGCAACCCCTTCGAGTTGCGGGGCCGCAGGGCGTGTCCCGCGAGTTGCAGACCCGTGATCTCTTCATTGTTGCGGCGGGGGTGTCCACGCCATTGCACATGCGCTCAAAAGCTGTCGGCTTCATGTCTGATTGCGTTGGCGACGGTGCTGATCAGGAGCCGCTGGGGTTGGCCCGGGAGGTCGTGGCCCGCTTCAGTATTCAGACCGAGCTTGCCGCACCCGACGCCGGGCAACTGGCCGTTATCCTCATGCATCCGCAGGCCGGCCTGCTGCGAAGCTACCGCCGGCAATTTCAGATGGATGGTGTGGAGCTGCGCGTCACCGACGCTGCCATCGGTGCTCTGGTGCGTCAGTCTCTGGATGAAGGCGCCGGTGCCCGCGGGCTACAGCGTGCCCTGGAGAGAGCGCTGCAGCCCGCCATATACACAGTGCCGGCACTGCCGAACGTGTCTCGGCTATGGCTTGATGCGGCCGGTGACGAGCTGTTTATCAGCCTTTCCCGGCCCCTTAGTGCAACTGGGGCGGCCGCCGCCGCGTGATTGTGCTTCGCCATTGATGCAAACTCTCTCCCGAATGCATACCATGTTGGACCCGAATTTGAATTGCGCAGGACAACCTGCCTGGTGATGAGATGAGCAAGACGATGGCGGATGCAGTAACGGTCGACGACGGCGTGGACAACCTCAACGTAGTGGCGCAGGAGCTTCTGCCCACCCCCGAGGACGTCCACAATCGCCTGCCGCTGACAGAGGCGGCCCGGGATACGGTGCTGGTTGGCCGACGCGTGGTGGAGGATATACTCGATCGCCGCGACCCCCGGGTATTTCTGGTGGTGGGGCCCTGCTCCATCCATGACATCGACCTGGCCCACGACTATGCCCGGCGGCTGAAGGCCCTTGCCGACGAGGTCAAGGACACCGTCTTCATCATCATGCGGGTGTACTTCGAGAAACCGCGCACCACCGTCGGCTGGAAGGGGCTGATCAACGACCCGCACATGGACGACTCCTTCCGCATCGACGAAGGTCTGTACAAGGCGCGCAAGCTGTTGCTCGATCTCGCCGAGATGGGCCTGCCGGCGGCCACCGAGGCGCTGGACCCGATCACGCCGCAGTACATCTCCGATCTGATCACATGGACGGCCATCGGCGCGCGGACCACCGAATCCCAGACCCACCGCGAGATGGCCAGCGGCCTGTCGACGCCCGTGGGTTTCAAGAACGGTACTGATGGCAGCCTCGAGGTTGCCATCAACGCGCTGCACTCCGTGGCCCACCCCCACAGTTTCCTGGGCATCAATGGCCAGGGGCAGTGCGCGGTGATCCGAACCCGCGGCAACCGGTACGGGCATGTGGTGCTGCGTGGGGGCGGTGGCAAGCCGAACTATGACTCGGTGAACATTGCCCTTTGCGAGAAAGAGCTGACGGCGGCGCAGCTCCCGCCCAACCTGGTTGTGGACTGCAGCCATGCCAACAGCAACAAGGATCCGGGCCTGCAACCGCTGGTGCTGGACAATCTCGTGAACCAGATCACCGAAGGTAATCGCTCGATTGTGGGTATGATGGTCGAGAGCAATATCGGATGGGGCAACCAGAAGATGAACGGCAGTCCGGAAGACCTGGTCTACGGTGTATCTATCACCGATGCCTGCATCGACTGGGAGACCACTGAGAAGTCCGTGCGGGATATGGCTGCGCGTCTGCGCGACGCGCTTCCTGCGCGGCTCGAGAAGGCGTCCTGAGGGGCGCCGGCGGCAGGTGTCCGACAGGTTTTGCCACGGCGGTCGGGTGCTGATATAAAGGCGCTTGACCTGACTGGCAGGCATGTCGGGGGGCAGTGAGCCTGCTGCGGATATCTGGAGGAGACGGACCATGACGCGACGGCAGACGCTACCGGTAAAGGACTTCACGCCGTATGAAGAGAAAGCCGGCGAGGAGTACATGAGCAACGAGCAGCTCGATCATTTCCGTGACCTCTTGCTAGCGTGGAAGAGGCAGCTTCAGGAAGAGGTCGAGCGCACGGTGCATCACATGCGGGATGACGCCACCAACTACGCCGATCCCGCGGATCGCGCCACTCAGGAGGAGGAATTTGCCCTCGAACTGCGGACCCGCGACCGCGAACGCAAACTCATCCGCAAGATCGACCAGACGCTGGAGAAAATCCGCAAGGACGATTACGGCTATTGCGAGCAGTGCGGCATCGAAATCGGCCTGCGTCGGCTCGAGGCTCGGCCCACAGCAACGCTATGCATCGATTGCAAGACGCTGGAAGAGATCCGCGAGAAGCAGCGGGTGGCATAGCGTCCCGATCGGGCAGACAAACGCTTCCGATCTCCCTGTGCAGGAACGAGAAAACCCGCCGTTTGGCGGGTTTTCTCGTTGGTCGGTGCGTTACGCGCTACGCGCTAACACACCCTACAGCGGGCACGGCCAAACGTAGGGTGTGTTAGGCCGAAGGCCGTAACGCACCACAAGGGCGGTGGTGTTGCCCCAAGGCCACAGGCACAAACCGCGGTCCATGAGCGGCGTGGCGGACCGAGGTTCCCCGATCCAACCCGTAGGGTGCGTTAGCGCGCAGCGCGTAACGCACCGCAACGGCGCTGATCACACCGGCCCGTCGCTCCCTGAGAGAGATCGGCGGATTCACCCAGCCTTCGCCATCTCCGCCAACTGCTCGGCCTGGTGCTCCCGCACCAGCGGGTCGATGACGTGCCCAAGCCCCCCGGCGAGCACCTCGTCGAGCTTGTAGAGCGTGAGGTTGATACGGTGATCGGTGACCCGGCCTTGCGGGTAGTTGTAGGTGCGAATCCGCTCTGAGCGGTCGCCGCTCCCCACCAGGGATTTACGCTGGGCGCTTTGCTCCGCCTCCTGGCGATCGCGTTCTGACTGAGTCAGTTTGGCCTGCAGCAGTGACATGGCCTTGGCACGGTTCTTGTGCTGCGAGCGCTCATCCTGGCACTCCACGACCACACCTGTGGGCAGGTGGGTGATGCGGATGGCGGAATCCGTCTTGTTCACGTGCTGGCCACCTGCCCCGGAGGCGCGGAAGGTGTCGACCTTGAGGTCGTTGGGGTTGATGGTGATCTCGTCCACCATTTCCGCCTCTGGCAACACGGCCACCGTGCAGGCGGATGTGTGGATACGGCCCTGGGATTCCGTTGCCGGAACGCGTTGCACACGATGGGCGCCGGATTCGAACTTCAGGCGGGAGTAGATGCGATCACCGGCAACACGGACGATGATCTCCTTGAAGCCGCCATGTTCTCCATCGCTGGCGCTGATCACTTCCATGCGCCAGCCGTTGGCCTCGGCGTAGGCGGAATACATGCGAAACAGGTCGCCGGCGAACAGCGCCGCCTCGTCACCGCCGGTTCCGGCGCGAATCTCCAGGAACACATTCGCGTGATCCAGCGGATCCTCGGGGATCAACAGTAATTCCAGTGCCTCTTCCAGGGTGGCGAGTTGGGTCCTGGCCTGTTCGGCTTCCTCCTCGGCCATTTCCCGCATGTCCGCATCCACGTCCCGGAGCATGTCCTCGGCGGTGGCCAGATCCTGCTCCGCTCTGCGGTACTGCTGGAAGTGGCTTACCACGGATTCGAGCCGCGCATACTCCCGGGACAGGTCCCGGAAGCGGTTCTGGTCGCCAATCACGTCGGGGTCAGCGAGCATGGCGCTGATTTCCTCGTGACGCTCGCAGAGACCCTCCAGCTTGCCGCGGATGGACGGCTTCACCGCAACTGCTCCTCCCGCTGGTCCATCATCGGGTCGTGTTCGTCGGCGTCATCCGGCTTGACACGATCCATCTCCAGCAGGCTGCGGGCTGCATCAAGCAATTCTTCCTCGCCGCGTTCGCCAGCCTCCCGCAGGCGGATGGTGGGGACGTGCAGCAGGCGATTGGTGAGGGTGTTGGCCAGGTACTCAAGGGCTTGTTCCGGCGCGTCACCGTTGCGAAGCCGGCGCAGGGCGCGCTCAAGCACGTGATCGCGGTGGTACTCCGCACGGCCACGGAAATGGCGGATGGTCGGCACGGAGTTCAGCGACCGCATCCAGGCCATGAACCGCTCGGCCTGCAGATCAATGATCTCTTCGGCTTCCGAGGCAGCATGCCGCCGGGAACTCAGGTTTTCCTCGATGACGTCGTGGAGGTCGTCCACGGTATAGAGATAGACGTCTTCCAGTTCCCCGACTTCCGGCTCGATATCACGCGGGACGGCGATATCCACCATGAAGATCGGGCGGTGCTTGCGCCGCCGCAGTGCGCGTTCCACGCTGCCCTTGCCGAGCAGCGGCAACTGGCTAGCGGTGGAGGCGATGACGATATCCGCTTCGGATAGCCGGTCGGGCATGTCGGCCAGGGCAATGGCCTCACCGTTATAGGCCGCGGCGAGTTCCGTCGCCCGTTCCCTGGTCCGGTTTGCCACCAGGAATTTTCGCAGGCCTTGCTGGTGCAGGTGCCGCGCCGTCAGTTCAATGGTCTCGCCGGCACCAAGCAGCAGGGCGGTGTACTTGTCGAGATCGCCGAAGATCTGCTTGGCCAGCGCCACTGCGGCGAAGGCCACGGAGACCGGATGACTGCCAATACCCGTTTGCGTGCGCACCAGCTTCGATACCGTAAAGGCATGCTGGAACAGCCGGTCGAGTACCGGGCCCACCGTGCCGGCAGTGACCGCCTCAAGGTAGGCGCTCTTGGCTTGGCCACCGATCTGCGGCTCGCCCAGGACCAGGGAATCCAGCCCCGGGGTCACCCGCAGCAGGTGGCTGACCGCCTGCTCGTTCAGGTGGGTGTAGACGAAGCGCCGCAGCCAGTCCGGTTCCAGCGCGTGACTGCCGGCAAGCCAGCCAAGCACGGTGTCGACCTCTGAGGGGCTTTCGATCAGGGTGTAGATCTCGGTGCGGTTGCAGGTGGAGATCAGCGCCGCTTCATGAACGCCGCTCTGGCTGGTGAGTTGCTGCAGTGAGGTCTGCAGCCGCTCAGCCGGGAACACCACGCGCTCGCGGACTTCTACGGGGGCACTCTTGTGATTCAGGCCGATGGCGCAGAGTGGCATGGCAGGGTTACACGCAGCACGCAGAAAAAACGATAGCGGCGCCATTGCGGCGACCGCGACAGGCGGAGACGATGCCCCGGAATTGACTGCGGCTTTCCACCCTCATGGCCCGTCGGATTGTGGCTTATAGACTTCGGATTGTCGGGAAAACCGCGGGGGATTACAAGGCGCAGCGCGCAGCATTACCGCGCGGGGTGTTGAATCACGGGCCTGGTCGGTGGTCAATGGTGTAGTCTGCATCGGTCACGGAAGCGAGCAATGGATATGGTTGGGTTTTGTCGGATTGCATGGTGTCTGGCCGCTGCCCTGGCTCTGGCGGCGTGTGCCACCGTGGCACCGCAAGGTGACTCCGAGTTCGATGCGGTGGATGACGTGCAGATTCTGGATCGCCGTCCGTTGCCGGCCGCCGAGGACGATCTGCTCTACCAATTGATGGTCGCGGAATTCGCTGGCGCGCGCGGCCGTATCAACGAAGCCCTGGAAGCCTACATGGCTGCCATGCGCCTGTCCGATGACCCGGAAATCGCATCCCGCGCCGCCCGCATCGCTCTGTATGCGGATCGGGAAGAAGAGGGGTTGGAGGCCGCGCGCCGCTGGGTTGAACTCGATCCGGAAGACCCGGCCGCGCGCCAGGCGCTGGCCCTGATGTTCGTTCGTGCAGGTCGGCCCGGCGATGCCCGACGCCATCTGCGGGAACTGGTGCTGCACGCCGGCGACGACGCCGGTGAAATGGTTTCCGGCCTCAGTGCCGCTCTCGCCCGGGAAGAAGACCGCGGTATGGTGCTGACGCTGATGCGCAACCTGTCGCGGGATTTCCCTGGCCTCGTCGAGGCCCAGCGAGCGCTTGCCCAGGCGGCTCTGCGGGCGGACGAGCCCGCCGAGGCGGCGGAAGCAGCCGCCCGGGCTCTGGAACACAACCCCGATGATCGCCAGTTGCGCACCATTTACGGCCAGGGCCTGCTGGAGAGTGGCCAGGAAGAGGCGGCGATCCAGGTGTTCCAGCAACTCATGGCCGATTATCCCGATGACGGTGATCTGCGCATGCATCTTGCCCGGTTGCTGCTCCAGGCAGGGCGCGACGAGGAAGCACTGGCGCAGTTCGAACAGCTGCTGGATGAGCGGCCGGATGATGCCGGCGTGCTCTATGCGGCAGGCCTGCTGACTCTCGAGGCGGGTCGCCCTGAGCAGGCGCGCAGCCATTTCGAACGCCTGGTGGACCTGGGCGAGCGAGTCGATGCCTCCCGCTTTCTGCTGGGGCGTATCGGCGAGCAGACCAACGATCCCGAAGGCGCCGAGCGCTGGTACCGGCTGGTGGAAGGCGAGCAGTATGTGGATGCCCAGCTGCGGCTCGCCATTGTCATGGACGATGACGGCCGCAATGATGAGGCTCGTGCCGTGTTGCGCGATCTGCGCCGCCGTCACCCGGACGAGTCGGTGCGCACCTATCTCATCGAAGGCGACATGCTGCGGGCCGCCAGCCGCTATGAAGAGAGCATGCGGGTCTACGACCGGGCGCTGATCGAGCACCCCGGCGACCTGGATCTGCTTTATGCCCGCGCACTGGTTGCCGTTTACAGTCAGGATGTGGATCAGGCCGAGGCGGATCTCCGCCGCGTCCTCGAAAGCGAGCCGGATCATGCCCACGCCCTGAACGCCCTGGGTTACACCCTGGTAGATCTCACCGATCGAACTCAGGAGGGTTATGAGCTCATTCGCCGGGCCTATGAGCAGGAGCCGCAGAATGCGGCAATTCTCGACAGCATGGGTTGGGCGCTGTACCGGCTGGGGCGTCACGACGAGGCCCTGGAATATCTGCGCCGGGCGTACGAACTGATGCCTGACGCCGAGATCGGCGCGCACCTGGGCGAAGTGCTGTGGGTAGAGGGCCGTCGGGACGAGGCCCGCGATGTGTGGCGTGAGGCCAGCGACCTGGAACCCGACCATCCCGTGTTGCGGGAAACCCTGGAGCGGTTTGAACCTTGAGCCTGACTGACCTGCACCGTTATCTCTCCCGAGTTTTGCTGCTCTGCCTGGCCGTCGCGCTTCTGGCTGCCTGCGCGGCCCGTCCCCCGATCACCGATGAAACGCCGGAGGCGCTATTCCAGCAGCGCCTCGCAATGCTGGAGGAGCTACGCGGCTGGGAAGCGCAGGGCCGCATCGGTCTGCGCACCCAAGACGACAATGTGGCGTTGTCGCTGGACTGGTTCGAGCAGGGGGAGGACAACTGGCGGCTTAACCTGCGTGGCCCTCTTGCCTCCGGAAGCCTGCGTCTTGAGGGTGACGGAGATGGCGTGACGCTGCGCACGTCGGATGGCGTACGGGACAGCGCCGATGCGGCCCAGGCGTTGCTGAACCGGCACACAGGCTACGATTTTCCGGTAGATATCCTGCGCGACTGGCTGGTGGGACGGCCATCACGGGACCACGACGCCGAGGTGGAACTGGACGAGATAGGTCGCCCGGAGAGCATCCGGCAGGCCGGCTGGCAGGTTGACTACAGCGCCTACCGCGGGATGGATTTGCTGGATATGCCAACGCGCATGGATGTCAGTGGCCCTGGTTTGCGGGTGCGCATCGTCATCAGCGAGTGGTCGCTGCAGTATGAGTGAAGGAGACACTGGGCTTTGGCCGGCGCCGGCCAAGCTCAATCTCTTCTTGCACATCACCGGCCGCCGAGCGGACGGCTACCACCTCCTGCAGACCGTTTTCCAGTTCCTTGACCGCTGCGACTTGCTGCGCTTCGAACCGCGTGGCGACAGCGAATTGCGGCTCCATGCCAATCTGCCCGGTGTCGCCGCCGAGGACAACCTGATTATCCGTGCGGCGCAGCGTCTGCGCGCGCATGTCGGCAGTCGTCAGGGCGCAGAGATCTTTCTCGACAAGCGTCTGCCGGCGGGTGGAGGTCTGGGTGGTGGCTCGTCCGATGCGGCGACCACGCTGCACGCGCTGAATCTGCTCTGGGGGCTCGATCTCGACGAGGACGCGCTTGCCGATATCGGTGTTGGTCTGGGTGCCGACGTACCGGTGTTCGTGCGCGGGCGCGCGGCCTGGGCGGAAGGCGTGGGCGAGAAGCTGACGGCTGTGGATCCGCCGGAACCCTGGTATGCCGTGCTGGTGCCGGATTGCGCGGTTTCCACGGCTGCCGTCTTTCAGGACCCGGAATTGACAAGAGATACACCGCCGACCACAATACCGGCCTTCAGTTTCCGAGGTGGTCGGAATGACTGCGAAAGCGTGGTGCGTGCACGCTTTCCGGTGGTGGGGCAGGCGCTGGATGCATTGTCAGCCCACGGCCAAGCCAGGCTCACGGGGACGGGTGCCTGCGTATTCGCGGCGTTTGATGAGCGTGAATCCGCAATGGCCGCGTTACTTGCATGTGAGCGTGCCGGTTGGCAAGGCTTCGTGGCCCGTGGCTGCAACCGCTCACCGTTGTTCGGCAGGTTGCCCATCAACTCGGACTGAAAAAAGCGTACTTCCACTGGGGTGTCGCCAAGCGGTAAGGCACGGGGTTTTGATCCCCGCATTCCCAGGTTCGAATCCTGGCACCCCAGCCATTTCTTCCGTGGCGCCTGGTGCTGCCTCTCGCAGAGCAACATGTAGACAGTCACATGAATGGGTCCACCCTCACCGAAAATGGCCGCATGATGGTATTCGCGGGGAATGCCAACCCGCAGCTCTCCGCCGCCATCGCAGATAACCTCAGGATTCGCCCCGGCTTTGCTGTGGTCAGCAAGTTCAGTGATGGTGAGGTCATGGTCGAAATAGACGACCATGTGCGCGGTAAAGATGTGTTCATCATCCAGCCGACCTGCGCACCCACCAATGACAATCTCATGGAACTCCTGGTGATCGCCGATGCGCTGCGTCGTTCCTCGGCATCCCGCATTACGGCAGTCATCCCCTACTACGGCTATGCCCGTCAGGACCGCCGCCCGCGCTCCCAGCGCGTGCCCATCTCGGCGAAGCTGGTGGCGGACATGATCCAGGTGGCCGGCATCAATCGCGTGCTTACCGTCGACCTGCACGCCGACCAGATCCAGGGCTTTTTCAACATTCCGGTGGACAACATCTACGCTTCGCCGATACTGCTCGGCGATATCTGGCGTCAGGTCTACCCGAACAAGATCGTGGTCTCGCCGGACGTGGGCGGTGTGGTGCGTGCCCGTGCCATTGCGAAACGTCTGGGCGATGCCGATCTGGCCATCATCGACAAGCGCCGGCCACGGGCGAACGAATCCCAGGTGATGCACATCATCGGTGACGTCGAGGGCAAGACCTGCATCATCGTCGATGACATCGTCGACACCGCCGGCACCTTGTGCAAGGCGGCCCAAGCGCTGAAAGACCATGGCGCCGAGCGCGTGGTGGCGTATATTACCCACCCGGTCCTGTCCGGTTCCGCCATCGAGCGCATCAGCAGCTCTGGCCTGGACGAACTGGTGGTGACCGACACTATCCCGTTGGCGGAGGAGGCGGCCGCCTGCGACCGCATCCGGCAGGTCAGCATCGCCGAATTGCTGGCCGAGAGCATCCGCCGGATCAACAACGACGAGTCGGTCAGCGAACTGTTCGTGGAGTAGCCCGAGGCTCATCCCGGGCGCCCGCGTTGATGAATTCCGGCCATTCGGCCGGCCCTGCCTGAATCTCCCTGGTCGCGGGGTGGTTCGGGCTTCATTTGTCTGGAGATCGACATTATGGCAGTTGAACTGAAACTACCTGCGGAGAAGCGCAGCGACACGGGGAAGGGTGCGAGCCGCCGCCTGCGTCGCGAGAAGCTTGTGCCGGGCATCGTCTATGGTGCGGGCAAGGATGCCGAAATGATCCAGGTCAGCGCCTTCGAGCTGGCCCGCATGATGGAAACCGAGTCCTTCTATTCCCAGGTCATCGACCTGACCGTCAAGGGCAAGAAGGCTCAGGGCGTCGTGGTGAAGGACCTGCAGCGTCATCCCTTCAAGGATCGTGTCCTGCACGTGGACTTCCTGCGCGTGAAGGCCGGTGAGAAACTGCACATGCATGTGCCGCTGCACTTCCTGAACGACGAAACCTGCAAGGGCGTCAAGGCGGGAGGCGTGGTCCACAAGGATTCGATCGAAGTCTCCATCATTGCTCTGCCGAAGGATCTGCCCGAGTACATCGAAGTGGATCTGGCTGATCTTGAAATCGGCGATTCGCTGCATCTCTCCGACCTCAAGATGCCGCCCAACGTCGAACTGGAAGCCTTTGCCCATGGCGACGATACCCACGACGCCGATCAGCCGGTGGTGAGCATCGTCCAGCCGCGGGTCTCCAAGCTTGACGAAGCCGCCGAGGAAGCCGAGGCCGCTGTTGCCGAAGAGCAGGCGGAAGAGTCTGCCGAGGAAGAGGCCTCCGGCGACGAAGAAGAGAAGAAGGAGGGCGGCGAGTAAAGCCGTCCGGTTCTCGCCATGTCCGATTCAATCCGGCTCATTGCTGGTCTCGGAAACCCGGGCGAGAAGTACGTGGGGACCCGTCATAACGCCGGTTTCTGGTTCGTTGATGAACTGTGCCGGCGCCATGGCGGGTCTCTGCGTTCCGATGCCCGGTTCGGGGGAGATGTGGGCAAGATCACGGTGGACGGCTTTGACGTTCTGCTGCTGAAGCCGCAGATCTTCATGAATCGCAGCGGGCGGGCTGTCGCGGCGCTGGCGAGGTTTTTCAAGATTCCGCCAGAGGAAATCCTGGTTGCCCACGACGAACTCGATCTGCCCCCAGGCACCTTGCGTCTCAAGCGCAGCGGCGGCCATGGGGGGCACAATGGTCTTCGGGATATCTGTCAGCAACTGGGTAGCCGCGATTTTTTGCGGCTGCGCATCGGCATCGACCACCCCGGCCCCGGCAACGATGTGGTGGGGTATGTGCTTGGTCGCCCCCATGCAGACCATCGCACCGCCATTGACGAAGCGCTGGCGCAGGCCGTGGCGCTGACACCCGCCATGCTTGCCGGTGACCTCGACAAGGCCATGCAGCAACTACACACCAAGGCATAGGAAGAGTTCATGGGTTTCAAGTGCGGTATCGTCGGTCTTCCCAACGTGGGCAAGTCCACGCTGTTCAATGCGCTCACCCGCAACGAGATCCCGGCGGAGAACTACCCGTTCTGCACCATTGATCCCAACGTGGGCATCGTGCCTGTGCCGGATCCACGCATGCAGGCCCTGGCGGAGATCGTCAAGCCGCAGCGCATCGTGCCCACCACCATGGAGTTCGTCGACATTGCCGGCTTGGTGGCGGGTGCCTCCAAGGGTGAGGGGCTGGGCAACCAGTTCCTGGCCAACATTCGCGAGACCGACGCCATCGCCCATGTGGTGCGCTGTTTCAGTGATGACGACGTGCACCATGTGTCCGGACGGGTTGACCCGCTGGACGACATCGACACCATCAACACCGAGCTGGTGCTGGCGGACATGGAAAGCGTGGACAAGGCCCAGCAAAAGGTGGAGCGCCAGGCCAAGTCCGGCGACAAGGAGGCCATCGCCCGGCGCGATCTGCTGGCGAGAGTGCGGGCGCAGCTCGATGCCGGCAAGCCGGTTCGCTCCCTGGGGCTGGACGCAGAGCAGCAAAAGGCCCTCTACGACCTCCATCTGCTCACCGACAAGCCTGTGCTCTACGTCGCCAACGTGGCCGAGGACGGCTTCGACGGCAACCCCATGCTCAAGCAGGTGGAAGAACTGGCCGCCGAGGAGGGTGCCCAGGTGGTTGCGCTCTGTGCCGCCATCGAGGCGGAACTGTCAGTGCTGGAAGACGCCGAAAAGCAGGAATTTCTCGGTGAATACGGCCTGGAAGAGCCCGGCCTGAACCGACTGATCCGCGCGGGCTACACGCTGCTCGGCCTGCGTACCTACTTCACTGCCGGGGAAAAGGAAGTGCGGGCCTGGACGATCCGAGCCGGCGACACCGCACCCAAGGCCGCCGGCCGCATCCACACCGACTTCGAGCGCGGTTTCATCCGCGCCGCCGTCGTTGGCTATAACGACTTCATCCAGTACAAGGGCGAATCCGGCGCCAAGGATGCCGGCAAGCTCCGCCTGGAAGGCAAGGAATACATCGTCCAGGAAGGCGACATCATCCACTTCCGCTTCAACGTCTGACAGGCGCCAGGATCGTTGATGGTGCGTTACGCGCTTTGCGCTAACGCACCCTACGCGGGCAATGCCCGATCAATGCCTCCCGTAGGGTGCCGTTAGGCCGAAGGCCGTAACGCACCAAAACAGCGCCGCCCATACCACCCCCCGCCTTGACATCCGCCCCAGCCCGTCGGAAAATCGCGCCCTGCCTTGAACATGGCTACGTAGCTCAGTTGGTCAGAGCATCGCACTCATAATGCGAGGGTCGGTGGTTCGAATCCACCCGTAGCCACCATAAAATCAAAATCTTATCCTGCATCACCCGCATCAGGGCCATCTGAATGCACCCCTGTGCCGCGGAAGAACTCTAACGCTTCAGAAGTAGCATGTTCACTGACGTACAGATGAGGCTCCATCGGTCGTCTAACGTGACGTCGGGTGCGGTGAAGGAAACGCCATTCAGGCAGTTCCACCAAGCGTCCGGAGAGATCATGTGGCATTTCATGTGGAGTCTTATGGGTCTCAGCCTGTATATCGACGAAAACACCAGCAACAAAGAACGGCTGGAACATTTGCACGAATTTGGGTCAAACCCGGGCGCGTTGAATGCCAGGATGTACATACCGGCGGAATTGCCCGCGGGTGCTCCGCTGGTCGTCGTGTTGCATGGGTGCAGGCAGACAGCAGCGGATTACGACGAGGGTGCCGGCTGGTCAGCAATTGCTGACCTATACGGCGTTGCGTTGCTTTTCCCGGAGCAGCGGTTCGTGAACAATTGGGTGCGTGGTTTCAATTGGTTCAGGCCCCACGACAGCCATCGCGGTGCGGGCGAGCCACTTTCCATTCTGCACATGGTTGAACAGGTGGTGAGTGATCATGGCATCGATCGGCGGCGAATTTTCATCACGGGGTTGTCTGCAGGCGGTGCCATGACTTCGGTGATGCTCGCAACCTACCCGGAAATCTTTGCTGGCGGCGCAATCATCGCCGGTCTGCCGTACGGCAGCGCTTCCACCACCCGGGCGGCATTGCGCCGAATGAAAGGTCACGGATCCCCGACAGCATTCCAGCTTGAAGCACGGCTGCGTAATGCCTCGGCCTACAAGGGGCCATGGCCAACGCTGTCGGTCTGGCACGGAAGCGCTGACCATACTGTCGATGTTTCGAATGCCAAGGCCATTCTCGCACAGTGGCGAGCGCTGCATAATCTTGAGAAAAGGCCGACTCGCATGTCCATGGTTGATGGCTATCCCCGGCGAGTCTGGAGTGATGTTCAAGGGTACGAACTCATTGAGGAGTACAGTATTACCGGGATGGGCCACGGCACACCACTGAAAACGCATGGGAAAGACAGTTACGGCTCAAGCGGCACCTACATGCTCGACGTGAATATCTCTTCGACGCGCCACATTGCTGACTTCTGGGGGTTGAGTGCGACGCCAGACTCGCGTTGGGCTGGGCGAGGGCGGAAGCAGTGTCATCCTCAGTCCGCATGATCCGCGCGCGGGTCTTCTAAAGGCACCAGGCCGCAGTAGAGTTGACGCAACTTTATCGGTCCATGAGAAACCCGCCGCAACTCTCCTTGTCCTTCGCGCTGTTTCCATGTGTGTCTCCTGAACCCGAGTTTTACTGTCGCGCCTGCCCCCGGGATAATATCTGTCAGACGTGAACCACCTTGACCAAACTCCCGCAGCGCTGCGTCACCCAGATCCGCGACCTGTCCGCGAGATAGGGACACCAGTCAATGGCCAAGGATATCGAAAGCCCGCGCATCTCAGTTAGTCAGTTCAAGGGCGGCGTCTGTGTCGGATGCGGCCGTGACAAATCCGAGATCAAGGCGTGGCACGGCATGAAACGGAAGGAAAAGATTATGACGGCGCGACGAGCCAGGGAAAGACTGAAGAAAGTCGGGGTAAAATGAGGGCTTGCGGTCAAGGTTGCGACCATGCTGAGCGATGACGAAATAGAGCTATTCAGGGAGCGGCTGGAGCAAAGTCTCGCCGCCCTGGAGGGCAATGCCGATATCCGCAAGTCCAGCGCCGAGACCGTGGAACTGGATCAGACGCGCACCGGGCGCTTGTCACGCATGGATGCCCTGCAGGGCCAGGCGATGGCACGGGCAACCGAGGCCCGGGCGCTGCAGCAGGCGCAGCGCATTCGCGCCGCGCTTCGTCGAATTGAAGAAGGAACCTACGGCGACTGTGTAAAGTGCGAAGAGCCAATCGCTGTCGGGCGGCTGCGGGCGGACCCCGCCGCACTGGTTTGTATAGCCTGCGCAGAGCTGTCCGAACGGCGTTGAGTCTGACGCTTAATGACCGACGGTATTTGCCCCCGGGCGGTCGTAGGCGGCCATGCTCTCCATGAGCTTGGCTCCTTCACCCATCGGGTGGGTGACCGTCACCTCGGCCCCATTGCGACGCAGTTTCCCGACCACCTTGTCCACTGCACCCACGGCGGAACTGTCCCAAAGGGTTGCCCCGGTCAGATCGATGGTGACGTGGGGAATTTGGGCGTTGTAGTCGAAACCCGCCATGAAGTTGTCCACGGCGACGAAGAAAAGCACGCCCTGCACGTGATAAGTCCTGTGGGAGCCGTCTTCGCTGTCCTCGTGCCTGACCTTGATCTGACGCGCGAGTTTTCGCACGAAGAACACCGCGCTCAGCAGAACGCCGGCGAACACGCCCTTGGCGAGATCATGAGTAACCACCACGGTCACCACCGTTACCACCAGCACGAATGCGTCGGTGCGCGGCATCTTCCGGAGCATCGAAAACGTACTCCAGTCGAATGTGCCGATGGACACCATGATCATCACCGCAACCAGTGCCGGCATGGGGATCATGGAAACTAGATCCCCGAGCACCAGGATGAAAAACAGCAGGTACACACCCGCGGCCAGGCTGGACAGGCGCCCCAGTCCGCCAGATTTCACGTTGATGATGGACTGGCCGATCATCGCGCAGCCAGCCATTCCGCCAAAGAATCCGGAGACGATATTGCCGATGCCCTGGCCGTTGCACTCCCTGTTCTTCTTGCTGGGGGTGTCGGTCAGGTCATCGATAATGGATGCTGTCAGCAGTGATTCAAGCAGGCCGACGATGGTCAGCGTCAGTGCTGTCGGCAGGATGATCTGCAGGGTTTCAAGCGTCAGGGGAACAGCGGGCAAGCCGAACAGCGGCATCCCCGAGGGAAGTTCGCCCATGTCGCCGACGGTATTGAATGGAATGTTCAGGAAGTACGCGGCGGCGGTTAACGCAACAATCGCCACCAGGGCGGGGGGAACGGTGCGGTTGATGTAAGGGAGCAGGTATAGAATGGCGAGACCCGCTGCCACCATGATGTAGGTGGGAATGCCATGCCCCACGAAGTGTGGCACCTGGGCCATGAAGATCAGAATCGCCAGCGCGTTGACGAAACCCTGCATGACGGTGCGCGGGATGAACATCATGTACCGCGCCAGCTTGAGCCAGCCGAATAAGAGCTGCAGCAGGCCGGTGAGAATTGTCGCGGCGAACAGGTATTCCACCCCATGCTCTGCAACAAGGGTGATCATCAGCAAGGCCATGGCACCGGTGGCCGCCGAGATCATGCCCGGCCGGCCGCCCGCGAAGGCGATCACCACTGCCATACAGAAAGAGGCGTACAGGCCGACCTTGGGGTCAACCCCGGCGATAATCGAGAAGGCGATGGCCTCGGGAATCAGCGCTAGCGCGACCACGATCCCCGCTATAAGATCGCCCCGCACATTGAAAAACCAGGTTCGGTGGACTTTCGCACCGTAACGTTTCAGATGATCAGACAGCATCAGGTGTCCCTTCCGCTACCGCGGAAACACAAATATCGGAATTACGGCTGAACGGCCGTGCGGTATTCAACTGGCGGGATCTTGCACTGCAGGCGCGCGGGACGCGCGGCCACCGCAACGTGGGGTGCGGCTTGCATTTCGCCAACTGCGACAAGCGGCGTACCATACGTGCTTTGCTGCACGGCAGCAATACGCGGCACTGTTCGCCATCACGGTATCAATGACTGACAAGCTGAGGTTTCATGCTGCAACGTATTCTTGTACCAGTGAATTTCACGACGGCCTCGGCACGCGCCCTCGCAGTTACCAGGGACTATCACCCCCAGGCGACTATCCGCCTGCTTTATGTCGTCAGCCCCAGTGATATCGCATCCGCTACCGCGAATCCGGTCATCAATCCCACCCATGCGAAGGAAGAGCGAGCGAAAGCCGAGCGCGCGGCGCTTCAGAAGCTGGAGTCATGGGTTCGCGACGGTGAGGAGGTTGCTGTCGAGGTGGGTAGCGCCGCGGAGAAAATCAGCGTGCATGCAGAGCTTTGGGGCGCGGACCTGATTGCCATGGGCACCCGGAGTCGCACCGGAATCCAGCAATTCCTCCATGGTTCGGCGACCGAATGGCTCGTTCGCCACGCAAAACAACCGATTCTGGTTGTCCACGACGTGGAGTTGGCGGAAGACCAGATGGCGCATCTCCCACCGACCTCATGAACTTGCATCCCCCGCCCCTGCATCCCTTACACTGCGGGAAAGCAGGTGCGAGTGGGGAGATGCCGTCATGTACCAATTCGTCCATTACCGCGTCCGCGACGTCATGTCCGCAGACCCCGTGACTGTGGCCCCGGAGTTGTCCCTGCGAGAGACTCAGGCGCTGTTCGAGAAGCACGGATTCAACGGCATGCCAGTGGTCGATCATGCCGGCAAGCTCACGGGGGTGGTCACCAAGATGGACATTCTGCGGGCGTTCACGCTGAACCCTGCGCACATCGTGCCGCCCTACACCGAGATCATGGGCGAGCCCGTCGCCACGGTCATGACCCGCGCCCCGGTCACCGTCAAACCCGACACCCCACTCACCCGAGTGCTTCAGCAACTGGTTGAACTGCGCATCAAGAGCCTGCCGGTAGTGGACAACACCGACACCCTGGTCGGCATCGTCGCCCGCGAAGATATCCTGGAAGCCCTCCGCACCGCCACCGAGTAGGGTGCGTTAGCGCAAAGTGCGTAACGCACCGCATCGGCGTTCGAGCCGCCATCTGAACCAATTCCGGCCATATGCTTTCTGCTCGAGCCCAAAATCACGACCACATGAAAACAACCAGATACTTTGAAGCAACACGTGTTCGTCCTGATCGCGCGCAGATCAGGGATGCATGGATCCTGAGGGTCGTCGAGCATCCCGAATACCAGTCAGTGCAACGAGATGGGCGCGTAAGGCGCTGGGCACGGATTCCGGAGGCAGGCAATAAGTACCTTCGGGTGGTTTTGCTCCCGGACCTGGAAACGGTCCATAATGCGTTTTTCGACAGAAACTTCGCGCCATGAAAGTACAATATTTCCACGATACGGATACCCTGTACATCGAGTTTCAGGATCGCGAGATCGCCGAAACTCGGGATCTGGACGAGAATACCGTTCTCGATCTGGATGCGGAGGGGAACGTCTGCGCGATTACTTTCGAGCACGCCAGCACGCGTACGGACGTCAATCACCTCCATGTCGAGGGCATAGCCGCGTAAAGCTGGGCTTCCGCCAGCCAGACCTGCCCGTCGGGTGCGTTAGCGCAAAGCGCGTAACGCACCGCATCGGCGTAGGCCCAAGCCTCTGCCCCTACGCAGCCTGCGCCCCCCGCTCAACCGGTTCACATCGGATCGCTGGCTTGTCCCCCGGCCGCGACCAGGGGTGCTCCGCCAGCATGTCCGCCATGACCTCATCCCGCTCCGCTGCCGTCGCATACCAGCGGTAGGCCTCCCAATTCCGCCCGAGCAAATGCTCCGCCGCCATGGGGTTGCCCTCGGTCAACGTGGTTCGGATGCCATACGGCTTATCAGAGTCTGAGGTGACCTTCGTCATGGAATGCTAACCTCCAATAGGGTGTGCGGAAGATCCAATGGAATTCAGGGCGGGCGCGTGCTACCTGGATTGTTAATCGGGCGTTTGCGAAAGCAGGCGCCTGCCATGGACTATTGCGAGGATGTTGACGGACTCCGTTCCAACTTTATAGATGATTCGATAGCTGTAAACGAACACTTCACGGTACGCGGGATCCGCAAACTCGGGAACGATGCGGCCACGTAGTGGGTGATCTGCTAGTCCGGCGACAGCTTGCACTAGCTTATCCACCACCGAACTTGCGTGTTGTGGTGAATCGTTATTGATCCATGCCGCAATCGCTTCTGCGTCGTCTACCGCCTCGGGCGACCATCTTACGGTGTACGCCATTTGGATAAGAGCCTTTCCGTTTGCTCGTGAGTCAGGGTTCCTTCCAGATTCGCACGGCTCTCGCCCCGCCGGATCTTTTCCAGCACATAGAGGTGGTACTGAATATCTTCGTAGCTGCTGTCGTCTGGGAGATTCTGGAGCAGCTCCTGAACTTCCTCTTTAGCCGTCTGCATAGATGCAGCCTCGCACGCTCGTTACCAGTCAAAGAATACCAGCAATGTGGCTGTTGGTTCAGGGTTTGGGAGCTTCTATCCGCCGATTGCGACCCATGCCCGCCCCGCGGAGCAATTTCCCCTCTATGCTGGTAGTGAAATTTCTTACAGGAGCGTCCATGGCCGCCAATCCTCAAGCAAATGATCGTCCGCACTTCGCACATCTGGCTCCAAGGCTGCTCGCCTCGCAGGAAGATCGCCCCGACAACGAGGAACAACCCTTCGAGGCCGAAATGCTGCTGCAGGACGCCGTCGCCGCCCGCGCCTCCGATATTCACCTGGACCCCGGCCTGGGTGGATTGCGACTGCGCTTCCGCGTTGATGGCGCCATGGTGGATGTCTGCGAACTGGGTGACGACCTTGCCCTGCGCCTCACCAACCAGCTCAAGAACCTGGCCCAACTCAACCCCATGCCGGTGCAGACCCCCGAATCCGGCCGCTTCACCTGGCAGATGGACGACCAGGGCCTGGACTTGCGCCTGACCGTGGCGCCGTGTCTGCGGGGCGATAAACTCGCCGTCCGCATTCTCAGCGGTGGGCTGGAATACACCGAACTGGAAGACCTGGGCCTGAACGACGACCAGGGTGAACTGCTGTCGGACTGGCTGGAATCCAGCAGTGGCATGCTGCTGGTCACCGGCCCCACGGGTGCCGGCAAGACCACCACCCTTTACGCCCTGCTGCACCGCCTGCGCACCGTGGAGCGCAACGTCATCACCCTGGAAGACCCGGTGGAATACGAGATCGACGGCATCAACCAGATGCCCGTGAACGAAGCCCAGGGCTTCACCTTCGCCAGCGGCACCCGCACCGTGCTCCGTCTCGATCCGGACTGCATCCTGCTAGGCGAGATACGCGACAGCGACTCAGCCCGCGCCGCCAACGACATCGCCTCCAGCGGCCGCACCCTCATGGCCACCCTCCACAGCCGCGACGCCGTCGGCGCCATCACCATGCTGCGCAACTACGGCATGGACGACTTCGAGATTGCGGCGAACTTGGAGGTGGTGGTGTCACAGAGGCTGGTGCGGGCGTTGTGTCCGCATTGTAAGGAGGAGCGGGTGCCGAATGAGCGGGAACGTCGATATCTGCAACAGGTCGATTATGAGTCGGTTGACAGGATATGGTCTTCGACTGGATGCCCAGAATGTAACGATATTGGATACCGAGGACGTACGGGGTTATTCGAGGTTTGGCGGCTAGGCGCCGAGGCACAGGCTCTATTGCTTGAGCACACATCTGAGAGAGTGATAAGAAAGCATCTAAACGAGCTAGCTCATGACTTTCTGCTCAATCAAGGGTTATTGAAAGTAACAGCCGGGATAACAACTCTTGGGGAGTTATGGCGTGCCGGTCTCGGTAGTCGTGGAAGGCATGATTCAAAATCCTCGTCAGTTTGAATGGATTTTCGAGCGATCAACAACCTGTCGTGAATCTCTCGGCGACCGTGCTGTCGCATTCCCATAGGCCAGTAACAACATCCAGTGTATAGGTAACGGTTTCGCCCAGAAGGGCATCGTTTGCATTGGTTCCGTCTGCTCCGAATTCAAAGACGAAGCGAATAGGGTCGGTAGCGAATAACGTGAGAGCGCCATGTCGACCCGTTCTCTCCAAGTCCAACGTCTGGAGAGTTTCACCGTTTAGAGATGCTGCGCCGCTAATCATCCACAGTTCGCTTACGACAGGCCGAACGCTTCCGATGACAATATGCGCTTCTGAGAACTGGGCGCGGGCTACATATTGTTGATATTGGGGTATAGCAATTGCAGCCAAGATTCCGACAATTGCGACTACGATCATTAACTCAATGAGCGTGAAACCGCGGTTCAGCTTCATAGTGACCACCCTTTGGGAATTTCTCGGCTACGATCACTGGCGGCGTGGGCAAGCCGGAGCATTTAATCAGTGTCGCTGCTCATTTATTGGAAGACCTGACAAAAAAAGAGGGAATGCTGTTTAACGCACTCCCCCTCAAACTTACTCTTGTGCTGGGCGTTAGTTAGCGCACAAGCCGGTGCGGAAACGAACGTCTACGTCGGTGCCGGCGCCACATTCCCACTCGCCATCAGGGGTGTAGACGAACTCAACGTCCGGACCGTCAAGAAGAAGGTCGCTAACAGTCGCGTCGTCACCACTGCCGAATGTGTAGGTCATGGAGAAACCTTCCTCAGCATCGGTGATGTCGGTGATAGCGCCGTGACGGCCCTGCAGCCGAATACCGAAATCCGATACCGCGTTGCCTATTTCAATGTTTGTGTTGCCCAACCCTCGCTGCGCGACGCGCTCCTCTACGGTGACCCGGGCACCACCGAGAATGGTGTTGGACTCTGCAAACTGCGATCGCGCCACATAGTTCTGATACTGCGGAATAGCAATCGCCGCCAAAATGCCGATGATTGCGACAACGATCATCAGTTCGATGAGCGTAAAACCTTTCTGTGCCTTCATTGTGATGCTCCTTCGTGATGGTCGGCTCAAAGCCAGACGATCGGTTGCTGGTTAAGAACTCGCCGATCGCAACGCCGCGTCGGTGTTCTGGTTAACGTGATTGCACAGGGCGTGCCAGAACCGTGCTTTGTGGGTTTGCGGGGTATGGAGGTGGTGAAACTGTGATTTAGTTCACGCCGAACACGGGCGCAAGTGACGCTCAGCGGCAGGTGGGTCCGGGTGGGTGACGTTGCGGGGCAGACGTTCGACCGGAGAACCGGGGTCCGGTGCGCCGCTCATGGACACGCCGTAACCCCATCCCTGGGGGCTCGACAGCGACATCCCTGTCGCTGACGGTCCATGACCGGCGCACCGGACCCCGGTTTGTGCCTTGGGCCTTGGGGCAACACCACCGCCGTTGTGGTGCGTTACGGCCTTCGGCCTAACACACCCTACGTTTGGCCGTGCCCGCCGTAGGGTGTGTTAGCGCGCAGCGCGTAACGCACCGTCTTGAGATTTGGGGTGGCGACCATAGTCTGGTTGGATCTGTCGCGCTCATGATTCCCTGGCTGGGCTGTCCTCACCATAATCATCGCCGATACGGGCGGCGGCGATCCAGGGTTGTTGGGCGTATTCGGAGGGGGTCCAACCTGATTTACGGATGGCGGTCTCTGCTGGGACGCCGTCCAGCACTTGCTGCCAGGGGAAGCGGCGGGCGGCCTCGCGGCTGTCCTGCAGGAGGCGATCGAAGGTCTCTTTTGACATGCCCCGCCACCAGTACCGGGGTCGGCCATGGCGCTGATCCCAGTCGCGGGTGAAAGGGTCGTCCCAGCGGTCGTTTTCCAGTTCCGGCACGTCGGGAATGGGTTTGGTGACATCCATGTACTGCTGCAGGAACTCCCAGTAGATGATCGGGTACCAGGCCTCCTGCCCTGCGGTCCCGTGGTAGGAGATGACCAGCTCCCGGGAACGGTGGCTGAGCGCGAGCTGCGTGGTGCCGCCCACCCCCAGTGAAAAGTGACGGCTCATCATGGGCAGGAAGTCGTGGAGGGGGATCTCCTCGATGTGCTTGCCCTTGCCGGGCACGCGCACCATGCCGCTCGGGCGGTGGAAGATGACCATCTTGCCGTCGGGGATGCGGTCGGTGCGGATGAGCCAGTCGATGAGGCGGTAGAGGCCGTAGAGCAGGAGCGCTGCGAGCAAGGCCATGCCGATGTCATTCCATACATAAGAGAGCTGCCCCTGAAAAAGACCGGCAAAGAACAGCATTAGTGCGCAAATAACAGCCCCGACGCAGAAAAAACCTGTGCCGAATCGCACGAAGCTGGCCATTATCTGGGTGTTTTCGATACCAGCCCAGGGCAAACCGCCCCAGCGGCGAACTTTTTCCTTAAGCCTTTCGTAGCGTTCCGAATCCTCGTTGGCTTCCTTGAAGAAGCCAAGGCCTGAAACCGGAAGGTGTTCTGTGCTTATAGTGCCCCGGAGCGGGATGTCCACCGCGCGGATGGTACGGTCTTCTTCGCGGCGCTCCGGGACGGGCTGACAACCTCGATGGGCAGATGGTAGGTAATCGGGCTGCACCATGCTCATAGCGGTTTCCCAGATCGGTAACGGAACGTTATTGCGGGGGCGTGAATCCAGCCTGAATCGCTGCGGTCAACTTCCTGTGGTTTGGTACTTTCTGTTGAGTTCGCCCCCTCGCCTGCAGGGGGCAGCGTGCCGTCGGTAGCCAGGCGGAGCCGGATCTTTGCCTGCCACCACACTTCGCCGCCGAGCAGTCGACCGGGAATCTGCGGTGTGCTGTCGAAGTAGTACCGCATGCCCAGTGCCTGGCCGGTGTCTGGGTCGACGATCGGCTCCCAGTCCACCGGCGCGATGGCTTTCTCCGGATACTTCCGGCCGTCGAAAACAACCTGCCGGGCTGCTGGTTGCTCTGGTTCCCGCTCCCAGGTCTCTACAGTCTGGGTGCAGAGCCATTCCAGGCGCTCGCCGTCCGGCAGTGGCATGGGCAGTGCCACTTTCATGGTGACTATCGGCGTGCCAGCTACGGTCCGCCCTGGGTCGCGATAGAGTCGAACCGCAGGAGTGGCGAGCGTCTGGACTAGCGCCCGGTGGCAGGCGTCGGCATCAAATTCGGCAAGGTCACCCCGGGGCACAGAGGCGCCAGTGTCGGCGTCGTGCCGCCCATCGCGCCGTGCGGCGAAGGGGCCATGGCGGGCCCAAGCCTCCAGCGGCGTGTCGGTGAAGTGCCGGGCGGCCACGCCAAGTAGTGTACCTACGGCGAGCATTGCCCAGCCTTTCGGGCCGAGGCTGAGAAAACCGGCCAGCGCACCTCGAGCGATGAGCTTCGCCTCAATGACCGACGCGCCTCCGAAGGTCAACATGCTGACTCCGTGAGCGGTATAGAAAGCGGCGGCGCCATGGTTTCCGGCGCGGGCACGTTCTGCTGCACTGCCGAAGGCTAGCAGTCCCTGGCCAGCGGCGACGAATGCTCCTGCCGCCGTGGTGTAAGGCACGCGCTCAAGACGTCCCGACCTAAATGAACCTGTTGCGAAACGTCCCAATGCAACGCCTGTACGCCCCGGTATCTGGTTGGTCAACATAGTGCCAACACGCTCCTTGGTGAAGATCTCACTCGCCGCAGCTAGGGCTGTGAGGGAGGAGCCAGCGAGCGACGAAAACGCATAGCCGGCACGAGAAAGTGAGCCGGGTTCGTCAAGGCGAGTTAGAAAGCTCGCCGTTGCCCCCCACGTATTCACCAACATAATTGGCAGCAGGATGGCGCTAGCCACGCTTGCAGCACCAGTCTGTAGCAGACTGGAGGCGACAGGCGAGAGTCCACCCGGCAGTGGTCCGGGGGGTCGGTTCGCCAGGGCAGTGCCGGCGGCGCTGGCGGCGGCGACACCCATGGTGATGACGGCACCCCGGGTCTCGAAGGTGCCGCCCCGTTCCTCGGCCCAGAACCAGCGGGGGGCGTCGAAGAGTCGCGGGTCGTTGATGCGGCCGGGGTTCTCGGCCTCGGTGGCCCGGGCCTGGGCCAGGGTGAGGTCGTCGGCGTTGATCTCGCCGGTGTGGGGGTTGTAGAGCCGTGGGCCCCAGAAGCAGGTGCGGTGCCTGGCCTCGGCGGTGTCCTCGGCGTCGAAGTCCAGGTGTTCGGCGCCGATGATGCGCTTTCCTGTGAGCGGTGTCCGGGCGGCGACCAGTTCCGCGCCTTCAAACGCCGGGTTACCGGCGAGCTTGCCGAGCCCGAGCAGCGTACCGAGCAGCGGCCCGGGGTCGGTTTCACCGGTTTGGCGCCAGAGGGTGGCGAGCAGGCCGAAGAGTGCTGCCAGCATGTTCTCGCGCTCGTCTCGCAGGGTGCGGAGTTCGGGTGTAAGGGCGAAGTCGCCACTGCCGCGGCCAAAGGCGGCGGCGATGTCTTCGGCACGGCACCAGGGGGTGTCACGGGGTGGTCTGTTGCGTGTGGTCGGCGGGGGTTCGCCATGCCGGGCGGCGGCCAGTGCGTCCGCGTTGGGGAAAGCCATGCGGTGCAGCGGATCGTCGGATCGCCGGAGCCGTGCGGCGATCTCAAGCCCGGGACGCTCCAGGTTGGCGTCCTCAATCGCGACGTCATCAAGCCCCATGTCGACATCCGCCACGGCGAGCAGCAGCGGTGCCAGGTGGGTGATGAGCTGCTGGTAGAGCAGCAGCCGTGGGCCGCTCTCCAGCCAGGCACAGTCCTCGAGCGCCGCCTCAAGACTTATCCAGTCGGGGCTGTGGTCGCGGATCGCGCCACTGTTATCCGGTAGTTGCCCCTGCCACAGTGCGACCAATTGGTCCCGGGCGTCGCGCAGTTCCGTCTGCAGTCGGGCCCGCTCGGCGGTCTGCAGGATGTCCTCAGTGACATAGTCGCGGCGCATGAGCCGGCCGAGGTTGCGGGCCTGCCGTGCCTCTTCGCTGCGGTCGTCGTAGCGCGTACCACGGCGGGTGGCGCGGTAGTCCCACAGCGCCTCGTCAAAGCACAGGCGGTTAATGAGCACGGCACTGGCGTAGTGGGGATGTTCGGCGATGGCCTCAAGCTGCTCGGTCAGTGCCTCCTGCGCCTCTCCAATGCGCGCGATGAGCGTGGTGGCAATGCCCAACGGGTCGTGCAGGTAGATGGCCGGTGTATGGGGGCAGCGCAGGTCATTCAGGTACTCGTCATCGCTTGGGGCGTCTGCGCTGGCCTCGATGGCGGCAAAGCCTTCCCGGGCCGGCTGGGGTGTGATGGCGTCAGCCAGTGAATCCAGCGCGAAGCCCTGCAGGCGCTGGGCGCGGCGCTCGTCCGCGCCCTCAAGCTGCGTGCCGCTCGGCAAAAGCTGTGCGCGCCCGGCGAGGCGTGGATCATCCGGGTGCATTCCCCCCAGGCTGTTGATGCGTGACCAGCTCCACGGGGTCTCGCTGTAGGCGATGGCGAAGGCACTCTCCACCCCACCCACGCGGTGGGGCAGCAGCAGGGTCAGTTGCACCACGGTGCTGGCGCGGCGCTCATGCCCGGGCCGGCCGGCGTGCACCAAGAGATCGATATCCCGCAGCCCCGCCTCATTGGTGACTTCCAGCTCCCGCCAAAGATACCCGTCGCGGAATACGTAGAGCCGCCCCGGGCGCGGCGGCTCGGCATGCGCGGGGTCGAGGGATGCGTCGGTATGACAGAGCACCAGCACGGGGAGTAGCAGCGTGTCGGCGGCGTCGATGGCGGTGTCGGCATCGGCCCGGGCATCATCCCGTGGTGTCGGCTGGAGCTCGCCGAGCGGAATGTCGCAGTGGCCGTTTTCCACGTCCGGCAGACGCAGCACCAGTGCGGTGGTGTCGGACTCGTCCGCGGGAATGGCCAGGTGACGGTGCGGGTCACCGTTGGCCGGTACCACCTGCTGCCGGGGCGTGGGTGGTGGCGGCGCTTCGGAATTGGGTTGCAACCGGCAGATGCCCGCTACCGGCGCGCGGCCGGCGACATGAATGCTTGCCGCATACTGCGGGTCGTCGGCCTCCAGCGCCTCCAGTGCGGCGAGATCGAAGCCGTCGCTGGGCGGGCCGTCGGGCTGTGTCAGGGGCACTGGGTCGGTGTTGCGATGGTTGGAGACCATGAGGTCACCGTTGCGCACCGCCGGCATGCCCTCGATCAGCACGTCCTGCGACGATGAGATGAACTCCGCCGGGCCCTTGATGGTGCCGGAGCGCACGCCGCCGCAGTTCGCGCCCTCGTCGCCGGCACTCACCGCAAAGCGCGAGCCCGAATGGCAGACCGGGTGACCGTTGACGAACACCGTGGTGGCGGTGTCCGCGGCGTCGCGGGACAGGGCGACGTTGGTGTAGGGGCGGGTGCGGCACTTCTTGCCGCTGCGGCAGAGCTCGGGGCTCAGCAGGATGCCGCCGGAGCCTGCGTGCACGGCGGTGCGGCCGTTGAAATAGACGTTACCGGCGACCGGCTGGCCCACCGTGCCGTCATCGCCCGCCGGGGCGGCGGGCCGATTGTCATCCCTGGACATGGCTGGCTCCTTCCTTGAAGTGAATATCGTGCGTGTTCGGTCTGGCGAGGTGTACGGCAGTGCCTGCCCGGCCGGGGCCGGCGTCGACAACCAGCGCATCGACGCCGGGTAGGGTGGGGTGCCGCAGTCGGGCGCAGGCCAGGGCAAGGGCCAGCGGCAGGGCAGCCGCGCCGGTATCTCCCAGCAGGCGTGCCAGCGAGATGGACTCGGCTTCGGGTTCCAGCACGCTGGGTGGCGGAGTCGGGCGGCCCTTGCGAGTCGCAAGTTGTTCCCGGGGTGAGAGTCGGCGGGGCCAGAACTGCTCCTCGGCGCGGTAAAGCGCGGCGCGATAGTCCGGCCCCTGCGGCGCGGCATGGATCATGGCTGGCGGCGGTACCCCGTTCCCCGGTTGGCCATCCAAAGCCTTCTCGACGCTCGCGAAGAGTGATGTCTGCAGCGGCCCATCAGCGTTGCCGAGCCCAACAGCGGTGATGCGCGCCAGCCCGTCGTCGCCTTCGTTCTCCACGAGTCCGAGTAGCAGGCAGACGGCGCCCTCGCCCACGGCCGGCGGCGTCACGTGCCTGTTGTCCGGGTCTGCGCCGATGAGGTGGCGCTGGACAGCGGCGAGACTGACAAGGCTATCCACCCCCGCGAAAAGGGCGCATTCGCCACCGGTCGTTGCCAGCGTTTCCACAACACCGGACAGGGTTGCCCCGCTGCCACCAACGGTGTGCAGGGTGATGGCGCACTCAGGCAGCGCCAGGCCGGTTTCCGTGAGCGCAGCCATCACAGCTGCTTCCTGGCTGGCCAGTGATTCCGGCACGCAGATAGCGATGTGGTGCACGGGTGTTTCGCGATCCCGGGCGGCAGCCAGTGCCCGCTCGATCACCGGCAGAAGCAGGTGCAGGCATCGCGGCAGGGTGTTGCGGGGCGACCCTTCGTTGGGTCGTATCCGCCCGACCAGAGGCGTGACCGGCTTGTCGTGCCCCGGTGCATGGAGTGCCAGTTCCGGTTCGCGGCGCAGGCAGCTTTCTCCCGTCATGGTCTGCGCCAGCAGGCCGGGTAATGTGTCGCCCGCGGCGCACTCAAGGAATGCGCCGAGAATGTGTGCCACTGGCACTCCGTCATTACTGCCCATGCGCCGCCTCCCTCTCCGCCTGGGCGAACGCGTACTGCAGATCCATCAGTGCCAGCTCGCCGCTGGGCGTCTCGACCTGCCCCAGTGGCACCGAGCAGCGAAACAGCCAGGCGAGGGTGCGTCGGTCGGTGTCGATGATCAGGGTGTCGCAGACGGGTTGAACCCGGGTCGGCGCCGCATCAGGACGCCGCAGGGCTGCCACCATGTGCCAGCTCGGCAGTTCAAGCACAACTGGCTGGGGGTGGGCATGGAAAAAGCCCTGGAGTGTCAATGTCTCACCGCCCTGGAAGGGGTTTTCGAAGCGCTGGTCCAGCGGCGCGGCGTTGTGCAGTGTGGGCCGGGCGTCGTCCGGGTAGGGGCAGCCCTGTTGTTCGGCGCTTTCTTCGGGGGTGCCCAGGGCTTCCCGGCGGGGTGTCCAGCTCGCTGGCAAGGGCCCGAAGCCGGCAACCGGCGGTGTCTGCCCCGGGCGTGCCAGCGGTTGCTTCGGGTCTTCGATGGCCGGCAGGCGCGGGTGGGGGTTGTCGAGCACGCTGGGGGCATAGCCTCTGCCCACGGGGTTGGCCGGGTGGGCGCGACCGCGCCGTTGCAGGCTGCCGCCAAAGGCGTCCTCGTAACGCAGTGGCTGCGGTTTCATGGGCGCTGCCTCGCCGCGTTGCAGCCCGAACAGCGTCTTGCGCCAGTGCGTTTCTCCACTCACTGCGACGGACTTGGTCCAGATTGGTCGTTCCGCTGCCTCAAGGGTGATTCTGGTCAGCGTTGCCCTGGCCCCCGTCTGGCGAGGATGGGCCGTTCCGAACAGGTAGCATTCGCCACCCTGCTTGAACGGCGCGAGGTCCCCCGCCGCCAACAGGCTACCGCTGCCGTCTTCGTTGACGGCTTGATCCACCGGCACCAGCCCGATGGGGTCCGGCAGCGGCTCGAGCGCCCCGTCGAGGGTGAACTGAAGGCTGACTTTCACCACCAGGGTCTGTACCTGTTCGCGCTGCCATGACCACCCCGACACCAGCGCGGCGGGGTACGGCGTGGCATTACGCAGGGAGAGCATTGATGGCCTCCCGCTGCTGGTCTGCGTCGGCGAGCACTTGGCGCAGCGCGCTTACCCGTCGTTGCACGGTGGCGGTTGCCGAGGGCAGTACTGGTTGGCGGTGCGCAATCGCGATGGCGTCGAGCAACAGCTCGGAGCCCCGACCGCCCCAGTTGGCCGCGGTGCGTGTCAGGTGGTCGGGCGCGCCGACGCTCCACCCCAGTAGCACCGGACCGGTTGGCAGGCGGCGCATCGCCTCGGCGGCGGCATCGGCATCCGGCGCATGGTCGTCACTTTCGGTGTCACCATCCAGGGCCTTCAGTCGAGGGCGGCTGGGTGGTGTCCGCCCCGTGAGCAACTGCCACGCGGCGCTGGCCGCCTTGGCCTGTTCCGGGCAGTGAAGAGCCTCGATCAGGGTGTCCCGCGCCCAGGGCGTGCCCACCAGGGGGAGCAGGGGCAATACCTGCCTCGGCGCATGCGGAAGCGCGCGGCGGAGAAGGGGCTCGGCGGCGTCTGCCAGGGCGAGTACCATCAACCGCAGCACCGACGAATTCGCTGTCGTCTGTTCGGTGCCTGCCAACGCCAGCAGTTGGTCGCGGGCGCCGGCTGCAACGCGCATCAGGGCGCCTTCCAGCTCTGACGAATATTCGGGGTCGTTGATCGTCAGGCGGGACAGGGCGTCGGTGAACAGAGCAGGCTCCAGGCCGGGGGTTCGCGCCGCCCAGCGCCATAGGCCAACTGGGACCGGTGACGGGGAGGGGGCCGCGTCTTCGAGTGTCTCGGTCAGCGTCGCGGGCAGCGCCAAGCGCCGTGCAACGCCCAGGTTCAGCAGGTCGGGCGCACCGCCGAGAGCGGTCGTTGGCAACGCGTCGAAAAGGTCATTTAACTGACTGTCGCTGGCGGCCAAAGCGAGTGCGGTGCAGGTGGGTGCGAGTGTCTGGCCTTCGGCCACCCAACCGGGAATGACATCCGCCGGTGTTCCACCGGCGAGCAGCCAGGCGCAGAAGACGGCAAGCGAAGCGTCGATGGCGCCGGGCGCTGCGTCCGGAGGCGATGGTGCGGCCTCCGCGAGCAGGCGGAGATGGCCATCCAGCCGGTACTCGATCTGCTGTAGCGCGGTCAGCGGCGTCAGCCATTCCGCCTGCAGGCACTGGCGCTGCTGCATGAGTCGGGCGGCCGTGTTGGCGTGTGCCGCTCTGTTGGCAAGCGTGACCCCGGGCATATCAGTTCAGGCGGATGGCCGCGCCGCGCAGTGCAACCTCGGCCGCCGCATCCAGGGCGAGCGACTGGCCGTTCAGGGTAATGGCACCCTCCGGCGTAATCGTCAGTTCAGTGTTACCCACTCGCAGAACGATGCCCTGGGGGTGGTCGATGACCAGCGGCGCGTCCTGGGCGGATGCGGTGTTGCGCAGCAGTCGCGTCACCACGACGCCACCGCTCACCGTTTCCACCATTACCAAATCCCCCTCCGACAGGGGCGGCAGCCCGGCGGCGCAGGCGAGCACGGGGAGTTCGGTTTGCCAGCATGGATGAAGCGCGGCCGTCAATGTGCCGGCGTTCACTTTCGCAACGCGGGCAACGTGACGCGTGGGGGCGTCCTGGGGCGGGTGGCTGGTATCGACGAAAGCGAGTGCGTTCACCGTGGACCTCCTTGTCCTATGTGATCGGTTGTTCGGTCCTCCTTGGACCGTTTCGATAAATTATCACGCCCGGTCGTGGTGTTGCCAGATTTGCGAGCGAGTGGGGGTTGCGGCGCGCTTGTGGCATTCGGCGCAGGTGGGTTGCGGTGCGTTACGCGCTGCGCGCTAACGGCACCCTACGGCGGGTACGGCTCACGTAGGGTGTGTTAGGCCGAAGGCCGTAACGCACCGCGACGGCGGTCGTTTTGCCAGCGCCACGCCCACAGCACAAACCGCGGTCCGGTGCGCCGCTCATGGACCGTCAGCGACAGGGATGTCGCTGTCGAGCCCCCAGGGATGGGTTTACGGCGTGTCCATGAGCGGCGTGCCGGACCGCGGTTCCCCGATCCAATCCGTAGGGTGCGGTTAGCGCGCAGCGCGTAACGCACCGCAAACAAGCCCTACTCCAGGTCGAGCTTCTTCAGCTTGTAGCGCAGGGCCCGGAAGCTGATGCCCAGCAGTTGCGCGGCGGCGGTCTTGTTGTTGTTGGTTTTCTCCAGCGCCTTGGTGATGACGCTGCGCTCGATGCCCTCCAGGTAGTCCTCGAGCAGGAAGTCGTCATCCGGCTCCGGGATGGCACCGCTGGGGGCTGACGGCGCCGGGCTAAGTGGCTCGTGGTCGGGCAGCATGAGGTCGTCGGCGGTGATGGTTTGCTCCTCGGCCATGGTCAGCGCCCGTTCGAGGATGTTTTCCAGCTCCCGCACGTTGCCGGGGAACGGGTAGCGGGACAGCGCTTGCATCGCGTCGTCGCTCAGGCTGATACCGGTTTGCCCGTTGTTGCCGGCCAGGCGGGTCAGCACATGCTCCACCAGCATGGGAATGTCTTCCCGGCGCTCGCGCAGGCTGGGCACGTTCAGCTGGATGACGTTGATGCGGTAGAACAGATCCTGCCGGAACTGGCCATCCTCCACCAGTTGGGCCAGATCCTTGTGGGTGGCGGAGAGGATGCGGACATCCACGGTGATTTCCTGCTGTCCGCCCACCGGTCGGATGGCCCGCTCCTGGATCGCCCGCAGCAGTTTCACCTGCATGTGCTGGGGCAGCTCCGCCACTTCGTCCAGGAACAGCGTGCCGCCGTCGGCGGCCTGGAACAGCCCTTCCTTGTTGGTGGTGGCGCCGGTGAAGCTGCCCTTGATATGGCCGAAGAACTCGCTCTCCATCAGTTCGCCGGGGATGGCGCCGCAGTTGATGGGCACAAAGGCCTTGTCTGCCCGGCCACCTTTCTCGTGGATGGTGCGGGCGACCAGCTCCTTGCCGGTGCCGGATTCACCGCTGATGTACACCGGGGCCTGGCTGCGGGCCAGCTTGACGATGGTGCCGCGGATGCGCTGCATGGGCGACGAATCCCCCAGCAGGGTGCGGCGCGAGCGCGGATCGGGCAGGCTGCCGCGGGAGAGCTTCATGGCGCTGTCGACGAGCTTGCGCAGCATTTTCAGGTCGACCGGTTTGGGCACGAAGTCGAAGGCACCGGCCTTCAGCGCCTCGACGGCGGCATCCATGCTGCCGTGGGCGGTGATGACGGCGATGGGCAGTTCGGGGTGCTGCTGCTGCACCAGGCGCACCAGGTCGAGCCCGTTGCGGCCGGGGAGCTGCATGTCGGTGAGGCAGAGGTCAAAGCTTTCCTGACGCAGCAGCCGCTCGGCCTCGTCGACCGTGCCGGCGCGCTCCGAGGCGATGTCCATGCGTTCAAGGGTCAGGCAGATCAGTTCGCAGATGTCCGGCTCGTCGTCGACAACCAGTGCCCTGGCAGCTTGCATGGGTTCGCCCCGTTCGATGGTTCCAGTCAGTCTTGTTGTGCGCCTGTGACGGCGGCGGTCCGCCGACTCAAGCCCTTCAGGATAGCAGCGCTCCTGACGAGGTGATGCGGAAGCAGGCGCCCCGCCCCTCTTCCTGCTCGCGCAGGGTCAGCCGGGCCTGGTTGCTCTCGCAGAGCTCGCTGCAGAGATACAGCCCGAGCCCGGTGCCGGTGGTGGCCGTGGTGAAAAACGGCTCGAACAAGTGTGCCGCGGCGTCGTCGGGAATGCCGCGACCGTTGTCGCAAATCTCGAGCCACTGCCGGCCGCTGACGTCCCGCCCGGCAGTGATGGTGACTTCCACCGGCCCATCGGCGCCGCCATGCTCCACCGCGTTGCGCACCAGGTTGGTCATGACCTGGTTCAGGTGGTTGCCATCGAAGGGCAGGGTGATGTCGTCCGGCACCTCGCTGATGTCCAGCCGCACGGCCCGAAGGTTCTCCTGCAGGCCTGCCTCGCGGACGAACTCCTCCAGCCACTCGTAGAGCAGGATGATCTCGCGATTGGGCTGCTCCCGGCGGGACAGTCGCAGCACGTCCTCGATGATGCCGTTCAGCCGTGCTCCCTGCTTGATAATGATCTGCAGCAGCCGCTTGTCGCCGTCGCTGAGCTCGCCTTCTTCCAGCAACTGGGCGGCGTGGGTCATGGCCGACAGGGGGTTTCGGATTTCGTGGGCGATGCTGGCCGTGAGCCGGCCCAGTGACACCAGTTTGGCCTGCTGCACCTGGGCGCGCAGTTCCGAGAGATCCTCCAGGAAAATCAGCAGCGCTCCGCCGCGGCCCTGCCCCAGCGGTTGCAGGCGCGGCTGCACTTCCGGGCCATTGTTCACCGGGGCAAGGACCTCCGGCTCGATCTGCGGGTTTTTTCGCCAGGCCCGGATCATGTCACCGAGCTGCGCATGCAGGTCCGACAGCGTGGGCTCGGCATCGTGCTTTGGCCGTCCGAGCTGGCTCCAGGCCGCCGCATTAAGCAGACGCACATTGCTGTCGCCGTCGATCACGATGATGCCGTCCTGCAGGCGCTGCACGATATAGCCGTTCAATGCCTCCTGATTGGCGAGATCGATGCCGCGTTGCTCTGCCAGGGCCTGGCTTTCCCGGGCCCGGCGGGCGAGCAGGTTGCCACCCAGGGCCGTGATGAAGATGCCGAGACCCAGCATGCCCAGTTGGGTGTAGCCAACGCTGTCGGCACCGGACTGCATCTGCTGCAGGAACTGCTGCCCCAGCAGGCCCACGGTGGCCAGTGCCGCGAAGAATGCCGCTAGCCGGGTATTCACCAGGGTGGCGAGGCCGGCAACCGCTACCATGAGCAGCGGCCCCAGGGCATTGTCGCTGATGCCCGCGGAGTAAATCAGCACAAGCAGGCCGGTGATGTCACCGACGGCCTGGAAAATGACCTGGGCCTTGAACCGCGTATTGAGCTGCAGGGCGAGAATGAGTGCGACGAGGGCAAACAGGAAGTAACCCACCGCGCCCTGGATGAACAGGTTGGGCATGCCGGCGGCAATTGCCAGCGGTTCCACCCCGCTGCCGAACCCGACCCCCACTACCACGGCCACCAGCAGTCGATAGACGGCCAGCAGGCGCATGGGCCGCCAGCCGTGGGTTTCTTCGATGGTTTTTGCCTGTTGCAGCGTGGAAGCGGGCGCCTGCATCGTTCCCTGTCTCGGCTGTTTGCACAGCCGAGTGTCGGTGGTTTGGGTGGCTTGCGCAAGTTGGGTGGCGGAGTTCGTGGGGTTTCAACGTCTACAGGCTTTTGGCCTGGCCGGCGCCGTTGCGGTGCGTTACGCGCTGCGCGCTAACGGCACCCTACATTAAGCCGTGCCCGCCGCAGGGTGCCGTTAGGCCGAAGGCGGCAACGCACCGTGAACGACGTATCCATTGCCTCTTCCCCCTCCGAATGCACCCCACTGCATATCGGGACTACACCCCCGGGGTTACTTTGCTTTAAAAAGGCGTTTGCGGGAGAATTGCGGCTTCATTTTTCGGGGAGGCTGGGAGCCGATGAACCTGCACGAGTATCAGGCGAAGCAACTATTTACCGAGTACGACATTCCCATCCCGCAGGGTCAGGTCGCGAAGACGGCCCACGACGCTGTGTCCGCCGCCAAGTCGCTGGGCGGCAGTGTATGGGTGGTGAAGGCGCAGGTTCACGCGGGTGGCCGCGGCAAGGCTGGCGGCGTGAAAGTGTGCAAGAGCCTGGATGAGGTGCGGGAATATACCCAGTCCATCCTGGGGACGCGGTTGGTGACCCACCAGACCGACGACAAGGGCCTGCCCATCAACAGCGTGATGGTCGAGCAGGGCCTGGACATCAAGAGTGAACTGTACCTCGGCGCCGTGGTTGATCGGGCCACCAAGCGCATCGTGTTCATGGGCTCATCAGAGGGCGGCATGGACATCGAAGAGGTGGCGGAGAAAACGCCGGAGAAAATCATCAGTGTCGCCGTCAACCCGGTGGCGGGCCTGCAGCCCTACCAGTGTCGGCAGATGGCCTTCGCCATTGGCCTGGAAGGCAAGCAGGTGGGCCAGTTGGTGAAGGTGATGACAGGGCTCTACAACCTGTTCATCCACACCGATCTCAGCCTGATCGAAATCAACCCCCTGATCGTGACCGGCGATGACACGCTGCTGGCGCTGGACGCCAAGCTGAACGTGGACGACAACGCCCTTGAAGTGGGCCGTCACAAGAACGTTGCCGCCATGCGCGACACCAGCCAGGAAGACGAGGCGGAAGTCGAAGCGGCGGAGTACAACCTCAACTACATCACCCTGGACGGCAACATCGGCTGCATGGTCAACGGTGCCGGTCTGGCCATGGCCACCATGGATGTGGTCAAGCTGAACGGTGGCTCACCGGCCAACTTCCTGGATGTGGGTGGCGGCACCAACACCGAACGCGTTGCCGCCGCCTTCAAGCTGATCCTCTCCAGCCCCTCGGTGGAAGGCATCCTGGTCAATATCTTTGGCGGTATCGTCCGTTGCGACATGATCGCCGAGGGCATCATCAACGCAGTCAAGGAAGTGGGTGTGAGCGTGCCCGTGGTGGTGCGCCTGGAAGGCACCAACGTGGAGAAGGGCAAGGCGCTGCTCGAACAGAGTGGGCTCGACCTGATCGCCGCCGACGACCTCACCGACGCCGCGAAGAAAGTCGTTGCCGCCGTCGGCAAGGCCGCCTGAAGCCACCACGAACTGCGAGGGACACAAACATGAGCGTTTTGATCAACAAGAGCACGAAGGTCATCGTGCAGGGCTTCACCGGCAAGCAGGGCACCTTTCATGCCGAGCAGGCCATTGCCTACGGCACCAATGTCGTCGGCGGCGTGACGCCTGGCCGCGGCGGCGAGAAGCATCTGGATCGCCCCGTGTTCAACACCGTGAAGGATGCGGTTGAGGGCACCGGCGCCGATGCCTCCATGATCTACGTGCCCGGCGGCTTTGCCGCCGACGCCATCCTTGAGGCCGCCGACGCCGGCATCAAGGTCATCGCCTGCATCACCGAGGGCATTCCGGTGCTGGATATGCTCAAGGTCAAGGCGGCGCTGGATTACTACCCCGGCGTGCGGCTGATCGGGCCCAACTGCCCGGGGGTCATCACCCCGGACGAGTGCAAGATCGGCATCATGCCTGGCCACATTCACAAGGCCGGGAAAATCGGCATTGTTTCGCGCTCAGGCACGCTGACCTACGAAGCCGTGAAGCAGACCTCCGACGCCGGCCTCGGCCAGAGCACCTGTGTCGGCATCGGCGGCGACCCGATCCAGGGCATGTCCTTTGTCGATGTGCTGGACCTGTTCAAGGACGACCCCCAGACCGAGGGCATTGTCATGGTCGGTGAGATCGGCGGTACTGCCGAAGAGGAAGCGGCCGAGTTCATCAAGGCTCACGTCAAGAAGCCGGTGGTGGCCTACATCGCCGGCGTAACGGCCCCTCCAGGCAAGCGCATGGGCCATGCCGGCGCCATCATCAGCGGAGGCAAGGGCACGGCGGATGACAAATTCGCCGCGCTCGAGGCTGCGGGCGTCACCACGGTGCGCTCCCCGGCAGACATCGGCCAGACCATGAAGGGGTTGCTGTAAAACGCAGCTGCTCCACCCGGTCGACCCCGCGTTGGGCGGGGTCGCTGGACTACGCCATCGTCACGGGTACAGCATGAGTGAATCCTTGCGACTGGTCATGGCTCAGCTCGATATGCGGGTGGGCGATGTGGCCGGCAACGCCCGTCAGGTCATCGATGCCGCGGTTCGTGCGCGTGATGAGCTGCAGGCGGATCTGATCGTCTTCCCCGAACTGAGCTTCACCGGCTATCCCCCGGAAGATCTGCTGCATCGGCAGGATTTCATCAACACCGTGGGCCAGGCCATTGCCGAGGTGCGGGATGCCGTCAGCGGCATCACCCTGGTGGTCGGCTTCCCCCACGCGGAAGGTGGCCGGCTCTACAATTCCGCCGCCGTTTTCCAGGACGACGCCGTCTTCGGCATCTACCACAAGCATCACCTCGCCAACGTCAGCGTCTTCGACGACAAGCGCTACTTCGAATCCGGCAACCAGGCGCTGGTGTTCTCGGTGAAGGGACTGCGCTTTGGCGTTAGCATCTGCGAGGATCTCTGGCACCCCGGCCCCTATGACTGGGCCGTGGAGGAAGGCGCCCAGGCGGTCATCAACATCAATGCCTCGCCGTTCCACAGTGGCAAGGCCGCCGAGCGCGAGCAGGTCATTCGTGACCGGCAGAAGGGTGTGCCCTTGCCGGTGGTCTACGTGAACCTGGTGGGTGGGCAGGATGAGGTCGTCTACGACGGTGTTTCCTGTGTCTACGATGCCAGTGGCGAGTTGGTGGTCCGGGCGCCTGCCTTCGATGAAGGTCTGTTTCCGGTGGATTTTCGCGTCGATGGCGCACGGCTGGTGCCGTTGCCGGGAGAAGTGTCGGATCTGCCAGGTGACGATGCGCTGATCTACCAGGCGCTGGTGCGGGGCACCCGCGACTACGTGAACAAGAATGGCTTTCCCAGCGTGGTGCTGGGTCTCTCCGGCGGCATTGACTCCGCCATGGCGGCGGCCATCGCCGTGGATGCACTGGGTGCAGAGCGCGTCCATGCGGTGATGCTGCCTTCGCGCTACACCTCGCAGGAGAGTCTGGAGGATGCCGCCGAGTGCGCGCAGTTGCTGGGGATCAGCTATGAAAGTGTCTCCATCGAGGCGGCTTTCGAAGGGGCGCTTGGCGAGTTGCGGCCGCTGTTCGGCCAGCAGCCCGAGGACGTGACGGAAGAGAACCTGCAGTCCCGTTGCCGGGGGCTGATGTTGATGGCGCTGTCCAACAAGCTCGGCCACATGCTGCTCACCACCGGCAACAAGAGCGAGTACGCTGTTGGTTACGCCACCCTGTACGGCGACATGTGCGGCGGCTTCGCACCGCTCAAGGACGTCTACAAGACGCTGCTCTATCGTCTGGCCCGGTTGCGCAACCGGGCGGGAGAAGTAATTCCGGAACGCATCATCACCAAGGCGCCCACCGCCGAGCTGCGGCCCGATCAGAAGGACGAGGATTCCCTGCCACCCTATCCCGTGCTCGACGACATACTCGCTCGCTACGTCGATGACGACAGCTCCATCGATGCGATTGTCGCGTGCGGCCACGAGCACGCGGTTGTGTGCCAGGTGGTAGGTCTGCTACACAGGAGCGAGTACAAGCGCCGCCAGTCCGCCCCCGGCGTCAAGATTACGCGCAAGGCATTCGGTCGGGAGCGACGCTATCCGATCACCTCCGGCTATCAGCCGTGGAAATGACAACCGGTCACCGAGGTCCGCATGAAAAAGATTGAAGCCATCATCAAGCCGTTCAAGCTCGACGACGTCCGCGAGGCCCTGTCGGAGATAGGCATCACCGGCATGACGGTCACCGAGGTCAAGGGCTTCGGCCGCCAGAAGGGGCACACCGAGCTCTACCGCGGCGCTGAATACGTGGTGGATTTTCTGCCCAAGATGAAGGTAGAGCTGGTGGTCGCCGACGATCAGGTGGAGCGCTGCACCGAGGTCATCGTCAACGCCGCCAAGACCGGCAAGATCGGTGATGGCAAGATCTTCGTCACGACCGTAGAGCGGGCCCTGCGCATCCGCACCGGCGAGGAAAACGACGAGGCGCTTTGACGCGCAGTCATGGGTCAGCGCAGTTGTGGTGCGTTACGGCCTTCGGCCTAACACACCCTACGTGTGGCCTTGCCCCTTGTAGGGTGTGTTAGCGCGGAGCGCGTAACGCACCACAACCCACCTCACCGAAGCCGACCAGGCCGCTTAACCTTACGACGCGCCCAGATCCGGCAGGAACCACGGCCGCTCCCGCAGGGACGGATGATCCGGGTAGTTCTCCTCGATTACCCGCAGGACATCTTCCCGAAGATCTGCCAGATCCAGCTCCTCATACGCCTGCTCCAGGATCTCCAGCGCGTCCGCAACCATGGGCGTGCCCTGATAGTTCTCGATGATCCCCATTGCCCGGTTGGCCGCTGCCACGTAGGCCTGCCGCTTCATGTAATAACGCGCCACATGCAGCTCGTTGTAGGCGAGGCCATTCCGCAACTCCTGAATGCGGCTGGTTGCATCGTCGGCGTATTCGCTGTCGGGGAAGCGATCAATCAACTGGTTGAAATCGTTCACCGCTTCCAGCATCGGGCCCGGATCACGAATCCGCCGGTCAATGCCGAAGGTCCGGGTGAGGAAATCATCGCCCCGGGACAAATTGGCGCGGCCGCGCATATACAACGCGTAAGCGACCTCGGGCTCCTGCGGGTGCAGGCGGATGAAGCGATCTGATGCCCGGATGGTCGACTCCATTTCCCGCGCCCGATAGAAGGCGTAGATGGTGTCTAGCTGCGCCTGCTTGAAATAGCCGCCGAAGGGATAACGCGCCTGCAAGTCCTGCAGCCGCGTGGCGGCGGTGCGGTAATCACCCCGGGCAATGAGCCGTTGCGCTTCGGCATACAGCTCTTCTGCGCTGCGCTCCGTGCGGGTTGTAGCCAGCGGATCGGTGGGGTCCAGTGGCTGTTCCCGTGGACCGCTTGTGCCGGAGCAGGCTGCAAGAATGAACACCAGGGGTATCAGGATTAACGTTCGCATCGAGCGGTTCTTCATCAGGTCGCGACTAGACTGCATAGTGTAAGGGACTGGCCCGGCGGGTAACAGACGGATGGGCCAGGTTGACCGGCAACCACCGAACAGGGATAGTCGCGGCTGCTCGCCATCTGGCCGAAAACAATACAATGAACGCATCCATTCATCACGAAGCCACCATACCCGACAGTGCCGCAGGCCTACGCATCGACCAGGCGCTGGCGGAGATGTTCCCGGACTATTCCCGAAGCCGCCTGCAGCAGTGGCTGAAGAGCGAACAGATCCTGGTGGACGGCCGGGCCTGCAAACCGAGGGAGCGGGTACTCGGTGGCGAATTGGTGGTGGTGCGCGCCGAAGCCGGTAACGATGCCGCCGTTGAGCCCCAGGCCATTGAACTGGATGTGCTCTTCGAGGATGCGCAGATCCTGGTGCTGAACAAGCCCGCCGGTCTGGTGGTGCATCCCGGCGCCGGCAATCCGGACAGGACACTGCAGAACGCGCTGCTGCATCGCCACCCTCATCTTGAGGGCATCCCGCGCTGCGGTATTGTCCATCGCATCGACAAGGACACTTCAGGCCTGCTGGTTGTGGCCCTCACGCTCAAGGCGCACAAGTCCCTGGTGGATCAGCTCCAGGACAAGAGCGTCGGCCGTGAGTACGACGCCCTGGTGGCGGGCACCTTCACCGGTGGAGGTACCGTCGAGGGGGCAATCGGGCGACACCCGCGGGATCGCAAGCGGATGGCCGTGGTGGCCACCGGCAAACCGGCCATCACCCACTATCGGGTAACCGAACGCTTTTCGGCGCACACCCTGTTGCGGGTGCATCTGGAGACGGGGCGCACCCACCAGATCCGCGTGCACATGGCCTACATGCAGCATCCCCTGGTGGGCGATCCGGTCTACGGCGGCCGCCCGCGTTTACCCGCCGGCGCCGACGAGGCCATTCGCCAGACCCTGGCCCGCTTCCCCCGCCAGGCCTTGCATGCGGCAAGGCTGCGATTGCAACATCCGGACACCAACGAGGAGATGAGCTGGGACGCCCCGCGCCCCGCGGATTTCGAGGCGCTGCTCGACGCGATGCGGGCCTTCGAAGCGGAGCGAGGTCAACGGAACGACCGCTAGGAGTAGCCGGTAGACGTATGAAGACGGATTGGATCGAGCCCAGCTGGCCCGCGCCGGCCTCAGTCCAGGCGCTGCAGACCACGCGCAGTGGCGGCGTCAGTGAAGCGCCCTGGGATAGCCTGAACCTGGGCGGCCATGTGGGCGATGCGCCGCAGGCAGTCGAAGAAAACCGGCGGTTATTGAGAGAAGGTGCGGGCCTGCCCGGCGAACCTGTGTGGATGCGGCAAGTGCACGGTACGGCCGTCGTCGCCGCCCATGCGGCGGGCAAGGAACCGCCAGAGGGCGATGCCGCATGGACCAATAGTCCCGGCACGGTCTGCGCGGTGATGACGGCTGATTGTCTGCCTGTGCTGCTATGCGATGACGCCGGCGAGACGGTCGCCGTGTCCCATGCCGGGTGGAAAGGTCTCGCCGCCGGCGTCATCGAACGCACTATCCATGCCATGGGAGCCGAGCCGGCCCATGTGCTCGCCTGGCTTGGCCCGGCCATCGGCCCGGCCGCATTCGAGGTAGGCGAGGAAGTGCGTACACGTTTCCTGCAGATGGACCCCGGCGCCACCGCCTGCTTTACGGCAGGAAACCCCGGCCACTGGTACGCCGACCTGTACGGCCTCGCCCGCCGCCGCCTGCACGGCCTTGGTGTACGCAACATCCAGGGTGGAGGCTGCTGCACCCACAGCGACGCCCGTCGGTTTTTCTCCCACCGCCGGGATGGCCCGCAGACGGGCCGCATGGCAACCCTGATCTGGCTGGAACGCTAGGGAGGCACTGGCTCCTGCGCGAATCTCCATGCGCAATCCCCGTATGGAGGTATGCTTTCCGGTAGCCAGCGAATAAACGGGGTTCGAATGACGGCCGAAAACGCGTTGCACCGTATCGTTGTAGTTGGGGGTGGCGCGGGCGGCCTGGAACTGGCGACAAGGCTGTCGCGGCGTGTCGGCCGCCGCCGGCAGGCCTCCATCGTGCTGGTGGACGCCAACCTCACCCACGTCTGGAAACCCCTGTTCCACGAGGTTGCCGCCGGCACGCTGGATGCCCAGGTGGATGCGCTGGATTACCTGGCGCAGGCCACCCGGCACCATTTTCGTTTCCACTACGGCCGCATGAACGGCCTGGACCGCGAGCGACGGGTGATCCGGCTCGCGCCTGTTGAAGACGATAATGGCGAATCCGTTGTGCCGGAGCGGGAGATGCCCTACGACACCCTGGTTCTGGCGGTGGGTAGTGTCAGCAATCACTTCAACACCCCCGGCGCCGCCGAGCATTGCATGTATCTCGACTCCACCGCCGACGCCGAGCGGTTCCAGCAGAGCCTGGTGAAGGCGTTCTTCCGGGCACAGATGCAGGGTGGTCCGCAGCGCGAGGGAGAGCTGTCGGTGGTGGTGGTCGGGGCGGGCGCCACCGGTGTGGAGCTGGCCGCTGAACTGCGCAACGCAGCACGCCGCGCTGTCAGTTACGGCCTGGACAACATCGATCCGGAAACGGATCTGACCCTCACGCTGGTGGAGGCCGCAGACCGGGTGCTACCCGCCCTGTCGCCGGGGCTATCCGCCAAGACCCATCAGCAGCTGCTGAGCCTGGGGGTGCGGGTGCTGACCAGTCGCAAGGTGGTGGAGGTCACCCCCGACGGCGTGCGACTGTCCAGCGATGAGTTCATCCCTGCAGAATTCCGCGTCTGGTCGGCGGGTATCAAGGCGCCGGACTGGCTGGGCGAACTGGACGGGCTGGAGACCAACCGCATCAATCAACTGGTGGTCAAACCCACGCTGCAGACCACGCTGGACGACAACGTCTTTGCCATGGGCGATTGCGCCGCCTGCCCGCTGAACGATACCGACAGAACCGTGCCGCCCCGGGCCCAGGCTGCCAGCCAGCAGGCCATTTTCCTGACCCGGGCATTGGAGCGACGTCTCGACGGCAGGGAGCTGGAGGACTTTACCTACAAGGACTATGGCTCCTTGATCTCGCTCAGCGACGAGCACGCCGTCGGGCGGCTGATGGGAAGCCTCTTCGGCAGCTGGATGATCGAGGGATTCATGGCACGCACCGCCTACGCCATGCTCTACAAGAAGCACCTGACGGCACTGCACGGTGTCGGCCGCGTCGCGGTGACCACCGTGCTGCAGACGCTCTACCGCCATACCCGCCCCCGACTCAAGCTGCACTGAGCCGTCCTGCAAGTCATTTCCACTTGGCATTCCTTCCAACGCCCCCATCTACACTCCCAGAGATCAACCGAATTCGAAGGATGCCAACACCATGCGAATGGACAAACTGACCACCAAGTTCCAGATGGCACTGGCCGATGCCCAGTCGCTGGCCGTGGGGCGCGATAACCAGTTCATCGAGCCCGCTCATCTGCTCACAGCGCTGCTGGACCAGGAGGGGGGCACCGTCCGCCATCTGCTGCATCAGGCCGGCGTCAACGTGAACTACCTGCGCTCCCAGCTTGGCGAGGCGCTGGAACGGCTGCCTTCCGTGCAGGGCTCCAGCGGCGACGTGCATCTTTCCAACGAGATGGGCCGCCTGCTGAACCAGACCGACAAACTCGCCCAGAAGCGCAAGGATCAATACATCTCCAGCGAGCTGTTCGTGCTTGCCGCAGTTGACGACAAGGGTACGGTGGGCGAACTGCTGCGCAAGGCCGGTGCGACTAGGGAAAGCCTGGAGAAGACCATCGAGGCCATGCGCGGCGGGGAGTCGGTCAACGACCCCAACGCTGAAGAGCAGCGCCAGGCGCTGGAGAAATACACCATCGACCTCACCGAGCGTGCCGAACAGGGCAAGCTCGACCCGGTGATCGGTCGTGACGACGAAATCCGCCGCACCATCCAGGTGCTGCAGCGGCGCACCAAGAACAACCCGGTGCTGATCGGTGAGCCGGGCGTCGGCAAGACGGCCATCGTCGAAGGGCTGGCCCAGCGCATCATCAATGGTGAAGTGCCGGAGGGGCTGAAGGAGAAGCGCCTGCTTTCGCTGGACATGGGCGCGCTGATCGCCGGGGCCAAATTCCGCGGCGAGTTCGAGGAGCGACTGAAGTCGGTGCTGAACGACCTGAGCAAGCAGGAAGGGCAGGTCATCCTGTTCATCGACGAGATCCACACCATCGTCGGTGCCGGCAAGGCCGAGGGCTCCATGGACGCGGGCAATATGCTTAAACCGGCGCTGGCCCGGGGCGAGCTGCACTGCATCGGTGCCACCACGCTGGACGAATATCGCAAGTACATCGAAAAGGATGCCGCGCTTGAGCGCCGCTTCCAGAAGGTGCTGGTGGACGAGCCGTCGGTGGAAGATACCATCGCCATCCTCCGTGGCCTGAAGGAGCGCTACGAAGTCCACCACAAGGTGGAAATCACGGACCCGGCCATCGTTGCCGCGGCGACCCTGTCCCACCGCTACATTACCGATCGGCAGTTGCCGGACAAGGCCATCGACCTGGTGGACGAGGCCGCCTCGCGGATTCGCATGGAGATCGACTCCAAGCCCGAGGAAATGGACCGCATGGAGCGCCGCCTCATCCAGCTCAAGATCGAAAAGGAAGCGCTGAAAAAGGAAGTCGACGAGGCCTCGAAGAAGCGTCTCCAGGCGTTGGACGAGGAAATCGACAAGCTGGAATCCGAATACCGCAGCCTGGAAGAGATCTGGAACTCCGAAAAGGCGGCGGTGGAAGGCACCAACACCATCAAGGAGCAGCTCGAGCGCGCCCGGCAGGAGCTGGAAACCGCACGCCGTGCCAGCGATCTGGCACGGATGTCGGAGTTGCAGTACGGCCGCATCCCCGAGCTTGAGCGCAAGCTGGACATGGCCTCCCAGGCGGAAATGCACGATATGCGGCTGTTGCGCAGCAGCGTGTCGGAAGAGGAGATCGCCGAGGTGGTGTCCAAGTGGACGGGCATTCCCGTCAGCAAGATGCTGGAAGGCGAGCGCGACAAACTGTTGCGCATGGAGCAGGCCGTGGGCGAGCGGGTGATCGGCCAGACCGAGGCCGTGGCGGCGGTGTCCAACGCCATTCGCCGCTCCCGCGCCGGGCTCTCCGACCCGAACCGGCCCAACGGCTCGTTCCTGTTCCTCGGCCCCACGGGTGTCGGCAAGACCGAACTCTGCAAGGCCCTGGCGTCATTCCTGTTCGACACTGAAGAGGCCATGGTCCGCATCGACATGTCCGAGTTCATGGAGAAGCACGCCGTGGCGCGTCTGGTGGGTGCCCCTCCGGGCTATGTGGGTTACGAGGAAGGTGGCTATCTGACGGAAGCCGTGCGCCGCAAGCCGTACTCGGTGATCCTGCTGGACGAGGTGGAAAAGGCCCACCCGGACGTGTTCAACATCCTGCTGCAGGTGCTGGACGATGGCCGCCTTACCGACAGTCACGGCCGCACCGTGGACTTCCGCAACACGGTGATCGTGATGACCTCGAACCTGGGGTCGGACGTGATCCAGCAGATGGCGGGCGAGGAACAGTACGACGCGATGAAGCAGTCGGTGATGGAGATCGTGGGCACGCACTTCCGACCCGAGTTCATCAACCGGGTGGACGACGTGGTGGTGTTCCATCCCCTGGGCAAGGACCAGATCAAGTCCATCGCCCGGATTCAGACCCGCTACCTGTCGAGCCGCCTGAAGGATCGGGACATGGCCATCGAGTTCACCGACGCGGCGCTGGACAAGCTCTCGGAGGCGGGTTTCGACCCGGTGTACGGGGCGCGGCCGTTGAAGCGGGTGATCCAGGCGCAGGTGGAGAACAACCTGGCGCAGGAAATCCTGCAGGGCCGTTTCGGTCCGGGAGATCTCATCCGTGTCGACGCCACCGACGATGCCTTCACCTTTGAACGGCGGGACAAGGAGGCGGCCTGACCGGCCGCCGGTTGTTGACGGTGCGTTACGCGCAAGCGCTAACGCACCCTACGGCGGGCATCGGCACACGTAGGGTGTGTTAGGCCGAAGGCCGTAACGCACCATAACAGCGGTGGCCAGGCCACCCCCATGCCAAGGCCACAAACGGAGTGAGGGTGCGCTGCCCGGAGGCCGTATGCGAGAGGTACCTCGCATACGAGCCCCCAGGGATGGGTTCACGGCGTGTCTCCGGGCGGCGTACCCTCACTCCGTTCCCCGATATTTTCCGTAGGGTGCGTTAGCGCTTCGCGCGTAACGCACCGATTCGGCAATTATCGGAGCCCCCTCAAAACGGCTTCACCACCGCCAACACCACCACGGCAATCAACCCGAACACCGGCACCTCGTTGAACACCCGGAACCAGCGATGGCTGCGGCTGTTCTTCTCGTCCCGGAAATCCCGCAGAATCCGCCCGCACCAGAAGTGGTAGACGATCAGCAGCGCCACGATGGTCAACTTCGCGTGCATCCACCCCTGGGAGAGCAGCGGCGGCACCAGCACCAGCATCCACACACCCAGCGCCACCGTGACCACCATGCTCGGCGTCATGATGCCCCGGTAGAGCTTTCGCTCCATGACCTTGAACCGCTCCCGGCTCACCGCGTCTTCGGCCATGGCGTGATACACGAACAAACGTGGCAGGTAAAAAATCGCCGCAAACCAGGCCACCATGGCGACGATGTGGAAGGCCTTGATCCAGAGGTAACCCAAACTCCGCTCCCGCGTGGTGGTGAATCAGGCTGCGCCGTCTGCCGGCAGCATGCGCTCCAGCCGTTCCCGCAGGCGCTCCATGTCCATCATGCCGAGGCGCCGCTGGACGATTTCGCCGTTTGGCCCGATGACAACTGTGGTGGGGGTAAGCCGCACGTCACCGAAGGCCTTCGCAACGCTGCCGTCCTGATCCATTGCCACCGGGTAGGGCATCTCCCGTGCCTTGACCATGGCCTGGACCTGATTCGGTGGATCATATTCCATGGCCACGGCCACGAACTGCAGGCCACGGGGCGCCAGTTCTTCGTATAGCTCTGCGAAGTGGGGGATTTCCTGCACGCAGGTCACACAGGTGGTGGCCCAGAAGGCGATGATGGTGGGTTTGCCCCGGAGGTCTGCCAGTTGCACAGTTTCGCCATCCAGCGTCGTCCACTGTACGTTGGGCGCACGCTCCCCCTCCCAGGGGGCGATCCAGACCAGCACAGCGCCGCCGACAATCACTGCGGCGACACCGGCAATCAGCAAATCCTTGAGTTTCATCGCAACACGAGCCTCTGTAGACCGGCGCCTAGTCTACCTCTAGACCTGCCTGGCATGAAGCTGTTCCCGGCTTGCGATCAATCGGTACAATACGTGCCCACGCACACAAAGGAGCCTGCGGCGCATGATCGAAGTCGGCATTGTCGGTGGCACCGGTTATACCGGTATGGAGTTGCTGCGGCTGTTGGCGGGGCACCCGCAGGTTCGGGTGCGCGCCATCACCTCGCGCGGTAACGCCGGCACCGCCGTGGACGACATGTTCCCTTCGCTGCGAGGTCACCTGGACCTGCAGTTCACTGCGCCGGATGCCGAAACCCTGGGCCGCTGCGACCTGGTGTTTTTCGCGACACCCAACGGCACTGCCATGCAGATGGTGCCGGAACTCCTCGAGGCCGGTACCCGGGTCGTGGATCTGGGCGCGGACTTCCGCCTGAAAGACCTGCCCACCTGGTCGCAGTGGTATGGCATGGAACACGCCTGCCCGGACGTGGTCGAGCAGGCCGTGTACGGCTTGCCAGAGCTCAACCGTGAGGCCATTCGCGGCGCTCGGGTAGTGGCCAACCCGGGTTGTTACCCCACGGCGGTGATCCTCGGCTACCTGCCGCTGCTGGAGCAGAAGCTGGTGGACGCGAGCTTTCTCGTGGCCGACTGCAAGTCGGGTGTCTCCGGTGCCGGGCGCAAGGCACAGGTGCACACGCTGCTCTGTGAGGCCAATGAGAACTTCAAGGCCTACGGTGCGCCCGGACATCGACACCTCCCCGAGATTCGCCAGGGTCTGGCGCAGATCCAGGGCAGCGACGTGGGGCTGACTTTCGTGCCGCATCTGGTGCCCATGACCCGCGGCATGCAGGGCACGCTTTACGCGCGCCTCACCGGGCAGGCGAACCTGCAGGAACTCTATGAGCGGCGCTACGCCGCCGAGTCCTTCGTGGACGTGCTCCCCCCGGGTTCGCACCCGGAGACCCGAACGGTGCGTGGAACCAACATGTGTCGCATTGCCGTGCACCGGCCGGCGGATGGCGACACCGCGCTGGTGTTGTCGGTGATCGACAACCTCACCAAGGGGGCAGCCTCCCAGGCGGTGCAGAACATGAACCTGATGCTGGGCCTCGAAGAAACCGCCGGCTTGCAGCAAATTGCGGTCTTGCCTTGATTGCCGATGGATTCGGCCCAATAATTGACTGCAGCAGTCGGGAATTGGACAATCCCCGATAACGATACTCCCGGAGGTAACCCATGACCGAAGCAGCCGTAGACATGGAAGATCCGTTGGTCTTCACCGATAGTGCCGCGAACAAGGTGCGCGAACTGATCGAGGAGGAAAGCAACGACAAGCTGAAACTCCGTGTCTATGTCTCCGGCGGCGGGTGTTCGGGTTTCCAGTACGGTTTCACCTTCGATGAGAATGTCGAAGACGGTGATACCGCCATGGAAAAGAACGGCGTGACGCTGCTGGTGGACCCGATGAGCTTCCAGTACCTGATGGGTGCCGAGATCGACTATGTCGAGAACATCCAGGGTGCGCAGTTCGTGATTCGCAACCCCAACGCGAGCACCACTTGCGGCTGCGGCTCGTCCTTCGGCGTGTAGTTTTCTCTGATGAGTTAAATTGAAAAAGGCGCGCCATCGGGCGCGCCTTTTTCATGTGCGATGGCTTCGAGGCTCCGTAGGGTGCGTTAGCGCAAAGCGCGTAACGCACCACTCCCTCGCACAGGTTTTCGCACCACCCGCCCACTCACCCGTGATAAACACCACCGAGCACCGCGGGATGCCTTGCGCCTGTCACGCTGACGGCGTTTGCGGGCCGCCCCGCCAACGCCTCCCGTGCAAGCCAGGCAAAGCCCGCCGCCTCCACCCAGTCTGCACCGATGCCCAATGTATCCGTGGGCACAATGTCACACTGGGGTAAATGCGCGGCCAATCGGCGCATCAAGTGTTTGTTGTGGGCACCCCCGCCACAGATCATTACCTGCTGTGGCTGGGCGCAGGTCTGGGTCACGGCCTCGGCGATGGTGCCGGCGGTGAGTTCGCACAGGGTCGCCTGCACATCAGCCCCCTCGGGTATGGCCCGGCCATCGGCGATATGGCGCAGCACCCAGTTCATGTTGAACAGGTCTCGTCCGGTGCTCTTCGGTGGGGGCAGGGCGAAGAACGGCTCTGCCCGCATCCGTGCCAGGAGTTCCTTGTCCACGGTTCCGGTGGCAGCCCAGGCGCCGTCCTTGTCCAGCGTCTCACCGCGCTGCTGGGCAATCCAGCCGTCCATCAGAACGTTGCCGGGCCCCACGTCAAAGCCGGTGAGTTGCTGGCCGCGATGTGCTGGCAAGTACGTGAGGTTGGCCATGCCACCGATGTTGATGACGATGCGGTCTTCCAGCGGGTGGGCGAAGAAGGCGCGATGAAAGGCTGGCGCAAGCGGCGCACCCTCACCGCCGGCAGCGAGATCGCGGCGGCGGAAGTCAGCGACGGTGGTGATGCCGGTGCGCTCGGCAATGATGTTCGGGTCGCCGAGTTGCACGGTGGCCGGCCAGCGCTGGGCGGTCATGTGGTACACCGTCTGGCCATGACAGCCGATGGCGTGTACCGTCTCGGGAGACACGCCCGACTGCTTCAAGGTGGCAAGCACGGCGTCTGCAAGCGCATTGCCCATCCGCACATCCAACTCGGCCACCTGCGCCAGCGGCGTGTCCCCGGTCACGCTCAGCAGTTCTTCCCGCAATTCGCGGTCGAGGGGCTGGCTACGGCAGTCAGCCAGCGTCGGGCGTGAACCGGCAAACCGGGCGATCACCACGTCAATGGCATCCATGCTTGTGCCCGTCATCACCCCGACAAAGAGCTGTTCATCCGTGTTCGTCATTCCCTGCTATACCTCCTGATGGCCGTTGGTTAACGTGCTTGCCGTAACTCTACACCGGAGACCCCTGGTTGCGCAGGTCGACCAGCCATCCCCGTCGGCGCGCCTTTTCCGTTAGAATTCCGCCTTCGATCAGCGGAGGGGCACCATGACGGGCAATAGCGACGCGCTTGCCGATCTGAAGCGCGGCACCGACGAAATCCTGCTCGACAGCGAGCTTGACGAGCGGCTGGCCAGCGGCCGGACCCTGCGGATCAAGGCCGGGTTCGACCCGACAGCGCCTGATCTGCATCTCGGTCATACCGTGCTCATCAACAAGCTGCGCCAGTTTCAGGATCTGGGTCATGAGGTCTACTTTCTCATCGGGGATTTCACCGGCATGATCGGCGACCCCTCGGGCAAGAGCGCCACACGCAAACCTCTCACCCGGGAAGAGGTCAGCGCCAACGCAGAGACCTACCGGGAGCAGGTGTTCCGCATTCTCGACCCCGAGCGCACCCGGGTGGTGTTCAACTCCGACTGGATGGGCAAGTTCACCGCCGCGGATCTGATCCAGCTGGCGGCGCGGCAGACGGTGGCCCGCATGCTGGAGCGCGACGACTTCCACAAGCGATATGCCGGCAACCAGCCCATCGCCATCCATGAGTTTCTCTATCCACTGGTGCAGGGCTACGACTCCGTCGAGCTTCGGGCCGATGTTGAACTGGGCGGTACCGATCAGAAATTCAATCTGCTCATGGGCCGGCAGTTGCAGCAGCACTACGGTCAGCCACCCCAGGTGGTGATGACAGTGCCCATCCTCGAAGGCCTCGACGGCGTGCAGAAGATGTCGAAGTCACTCAACAACTACATCGGGATCAAGGACGCCCCAGACGACATGTTCGGCAAGGTCATGTCCGTCTCTGACGACCTGATGTGGCGCTACTTCGAACTACTGAGCTTCCGCTCCACCGCCGAGTTGCGGCAATTACGGCAGAGCGTGGACGACGGCGCCAACCCGCGGGACATCAAGTTCCAGCTGGCGGATGAACTCGTCGGCCGGTTCCACGGCGCGGCGGCGGCGAAGGCGGCGCAGGAAGCATTCGTGTCCCGTTTCCAGAAGGGCGCATTGCCCGACGAAATCCCGGAGCACGACATCGCGGCGGAGGGTGATGGTGTGCCCTTGCCTGCGGCGCTGAAGCTGGCGGGTCTGGTGGCGAGCACCAGCGAAGGCAATCGAATGGTGGGCCAGGGTGCCGTGCGCATAGACGGCGAACGGGTCGAGGACCGTGGCCTGCTGCTCGCCTCTGGCAGCGACCAGGTGATACAGGTGGGCAAGCGCCGCATCGCCCGTGTCCGAGTGAGGTAACGGCGGCATCACCACCGCCGGGTCGGTGCGTTACGCGCTGCGCGCTAACGGCACCCTACGGCGGGCACGGTCTCACGTAGGGTGTGTTAGGCCGAAGGCCGTAACGCACCAATTCATCGGTGGCCATGCCCGCCTCGAGCCAAGGCACAAACGTTGGGCGGGTCCGCTGCTCATGGACCGTCAGCGACAGGGATGTCGCTGTCGAGCCCCCATGGATGGGTTTACGGCGTGTCCATGAGCGGCGGACCCGTCCAACGTTCCCCGATCCGACATGTAGGGTGCGTTAGCGCGCAGCGCGTAACGCACCGCAACCACCCTCCCCGCAAGCCGCAGCGATTGCCTGTTGACCCCACCAGACAGGGGAGTATACTTCGCCTCCCTGCTGCAACGAACTCGTCACATACGGAGTCGTTGACAACAGGTCGGCAAGCGCTACAATGCGCGGCCTGCGATGACTTGGGTAGCGGTCATTAGCTCTTTAACAATGTGGATCAGATGATTTGTGTGGGTGCTTGCACTGAGGTGGC